>NZ_JADNQM010000015.1:0-190437 GCF_046269425.1 Amycolatopsis sp. cmx-11-12
ACAGCCCAACAAGCATAACTACATGGAGAGCCCGTTGCGGCGAGAGTCGCACGGCGGGTTCGGCGGGCGGCCTCTGGGAAACGCACCCGAGGAAACTCGGGCGGCGCGCCCAGGGCCGACCCATCTGTCATCGTCCGGCGGAGTTCTCCGAGATCGACCACATCACCGGCTGGGCCCGCAACGGCACCACCGACCACCACAACTGCCACGGCTCCTGCAAGATCCACAACCTGCTCAAAGAAGAACCCGGCTGGCACGCCGACCCCACCGGACACGGCGGCATGACCATCACCACCCCAAGCGGACACACCTACAAAACGGCACCCGAACCACTCCACGACCCACGCACGGAGGAGGAGGACAACCCACCCTTCTGACTCGGCAGCACCGAGCACGCCGCAATCGGTCGCCTGCTCGCGGCGAGCGACCACAAGTAGATGACCGAACGCGGTCTGGGGTCGCAGGTGGGCGAGTGTGGATTCGCCGGGTGGATTTCGGGTCATCCAACGCGCCGAAGTCCACGCAGTGAGAGATGCGGCCCCACGCCCGGACACGCCGCCTTTGCCTTACCCCTCAATAAGTCCCACGCGGGCGCCGTGCGTCTGAGGGACATGCCCTCGACCCACCCATGCTCTACGACCCACCGTGCCCTACGACCCCACCGCCGCCTCCCGAGCCGCGTCGAAAGGAGCCCGATCGAACACGATCCGCATCTCCACGATCTTCCCCTCCCGCACGGTCACCAACTCGGCCCCGGGCGCGCTCGCCACCGGCAGGGTCGCGGTGTCGTACATCAGCAACGCCGTCGTCTCGTCCCCGAACGCCGAAAGCAGCGTCGAGCCGGTCAGGATCTGGGTGAAGGGCCCCATGAACCCGCGAAACGCTTCCGCGCCTTCCAGGCGTCCGGACGGCGCGTGACACACGATGCCGTCGGCGACGTAGGTCATCGCCTTCTCGAAGTCCTTGCCGGTCCAGGCCCGGTGGTAGGAGAGCGCGACGTCCAAAGCTGGGCTGGTCATGACGGTTCCTTTCGTCGACGGTCACCAGGTTGGACACCGTCCCTGCCCGAAACGGAACGGTGCGCGGCGAAAAAGGTCGTGACAAGATCGGCCACGTGAGCGAGGAGATCGAGGCCTACCGTCACGAGCTGCACCTGCACTGCTACCGCATCCTCGGCTCCCTCACCGACGCCGAAGACGCCGTCCAGGAGACACTGCTCGCCGCCTGGCGCGGCCTTGACGGGTTCGAGGGCCGTTCGTCGCTTCGCACCTGGCTGTACCGCATCGCCACCAACCGCTGCCTCAACGCCCTGCGCGACGCGGGCCGCCGTCGCCCGCCCGAGCCGGTGCCACCGTTCGACCCGCCGGAGCCCACCCGTCGGGGCGAGATCACCTGGCTACAGGCGTACCCGGACGAACTCATCGAGGACAGCGAGCCTGGGCCCGAAGCGCGCTACAGCACCCGTGAGGCTGTCGAGCTCGCGTTCATCACCGGCCTCCAGCTCCTCCCGCCGAGACAGGCCGCCACCCTGGTCCTGCGGGACGTCCTGTGCTTCCCCGCCGACGAGGTCGCGAGCATGCTCGGCACCACCGAGACCGCGATCAAGGGCATGCTCCAACGCGCCCGCGCCTCGCTCGACAAGCACCGAGCCCACGCGGCACACCGCCCGTCATCGCAGGAGCGCGCGCTGACCAGGCGATTCGCCGACGCGTTCACCGCAGGCGACCTCGACGGCGTCATCCGCCTGCTCACCGACGACGCGTGGCTCGCCATGCCGCCGGCGCCACACGAGTACCACGGCCTCGAAGCGATCGCCGGCTTCCTGCGCGTCACGATGGCCGTGCCGGTCCCGCAGGGCTTCAGCATGACGCCGACCCGGGCCAACAACCAGCCCGCCTTCCACTGCCACCATGGCGACAGTCCGGCCGGGCTGATGGTCCTCACCCTCGACGGCGACCGGATCCGGGCCATCACCCGGTTCCTGGATCAGACGGCGCCGCGCACCCGGCCGAGGTGATCGCCGGGTGAGCCGAAAAGGTGAGCCGCGCCGTGCGCTCGCTTGAAGTAGCGGTGCGCCGGATGTTCCCAGGTGATCGCGATCCCGCCGTGCAGCTGGATCATCTCGCCCGCCACCGTCGCCAGCGCCTCCGAGCAGTGGACCTTCGCCGCCGCGGCCAGCCTGCTCGACTCCGGAGCCGCGTAGGCCGCGGAACGCGCGGTCTCCACCAGGACGAAGAGGTCCGCCATCCGGTGCTTCAACGCCTGGAACCCGCCGATCGGCCTGCCGAACTGGTGCCGCTGCTTGCTGTACTCCACCGTCAGCTCGAACGCGCGTGCCGCGGCCCCGGCTTGCTCGGCGGCGAGCACCGCGCACGCGACGTCTCGCAGCGCACCGAGGTCGACCGGGCCGATCAGCCGGGCGGTCACGCCGTCGAACGTCACGCGAGCCAGCCGCCGGGACTCGTCCATCGCCGGGGTCCGGACGCGAGGGGTATCGGAGACCTCGTACAGCGAGTCCCCGGCGAGCACCAGCAGAATCTCGGCCTCGTCACCGTGCAGGACATAGTGTGCCTCACCCTCCACAGTGGACCCATTCGCACGGCAGGCAGGTACGTCCCATCGGCCATCGGCACCGGTCCAGGCCACCGCGCCGACGGCACCTTCGGCGAGCCGGGGGAGCAGGCGTTCGCAGGCCTCGTCATTGCCGGTGGCCAGCAGAGCGTGCACGGCGAGCACGGCGGAACCGAGGAACGGGACGTCGGCGAGTACTCGGCCCAGTTCCTCGGCGACGACCTGTAGTTCCGCCACCCCGGCACCGAGACCGCCGAACCGTTCGGGGACGGCCAACGCCGCCACGCCGATCTGTTCGCACAGCTCCGGCCACGGATCCGCTTCCCGGTCCAGCAGCTTCCGGACGCTGTCGCGGAGCGCGTCCTGCTCAGCGGTGAACGTCATGACAGCACCCGCTCCCGGTGAAACCGTGGCGTGCCCCAAGCGCCGACCAGGGCACGGACGCGGGTCAGCCGCAGGCCGAGCGCGTGTTCCGCGGTGTAGCCGATCGCGCCGTGAACCTGTAGCCCCGTCCGGGCGGCCAGGTGCGCGGCGTCGCCGCACGCCACCTTGGCCGCGGAGATGTCACGCCGGTCCAGGGTGACGGCCGCGCCGAACAGCAGCGGTTCGGCCAGCGCGAGCCCGGTCGCGACGTCGGCGAGCAGGTGTTTGACCGCCTGGTACCCGCCGATCTCCCGGCCGTACTGCTTGCGTTGCGCGGCATACGCGACGGACGTGTCGAGCAGCCACCGTCCCGCGCCGAGGAGATGCGCGGCCGTGGCGAGACAGCCCAGTTCGAATGCGAGATCCGCGTCGAGTGCCGTGCCGAGATCGTCGCCCGCTACCGGCGGGAACAACCGCCGTGAACCGTCTACAGAGGACAAAAGAGTGCCGGGAGTGAACGCGCGCAGCCTGCCGTTCTCGACCGCGAGACGTGCGTCGGCGACGTCGGAATCCAAGGCGTACGGCACGTGTGGCGCGAACGCTACCGACGCCAGGGTTTCGCCCGAAGCGACCGAGGTCAGCAGTTCGTCGTCCAGCAACGACGGCAGTACGGCCACGGTGTCGGTCCACGGGCCGGGAACGCAGTGGTAACCCAGCCGTTCGAAGCCGACGGCCAGATCGACCGGGGTGGCACCGAGCCCGTCATACCGTTCGGGGACCGCCAGGGCGGTCACTCCCACCTCCGCCAGCCGTCGCCAGATCTTGAGGCCCGGGCCCGGATCGCCCGCCGCCCAGGACCGGTTGGCCGAGTCGGTGTCCAAACCGGACAGAAGATCGTGCAGGCTGCGGGAGAACTGCTCCTGCTCACCGGACAGCGCGAACCTCATCGAGCCCCCTTCGGCAGGCCGAGCAACCGTTCGGCGACGATGGACCGCTGGATCTGGTCGGTGCCGCCGTAGATCGGGCCCGCCAGGGAGAACAGCCAGCCGTCGCTCCACCGGCCGCGCAGTTCGGCGTCCGGGCCGAGGACGTCGAGCGCGGTTTCGTGCAGGGCGACGTCGAGGTGGGACCAGAACAGCTTGTTGACACTCGATTCCGGCCCGAGCTCGGCGCCGTCCGCGAGGCGGGTGACCGTGCCCAAGGTGTACAGCTGGTAGGCCCGCGCGCCGATCCACGCGTCGGCGACCCGGTCGGCCGTATGGGCGGGACGTCCGGCATCGTTCCACAGCGAGACCAACCTGTCGGCCGCGGCGAGGAACCGGCCGGGGCTGCGCAAGGACAGCCCGCGTTCGTTATTCGCCGTCGTCATCGCGACCCGCCAGCCCTCGCCCGGCGCGCCGATCACGTCCTCGTCGGGGACGAAGACGTCGTCGAAGAAGATCTCCGCGAACCCCGGTTCACCGCCCAGTTGGGGGATCGGCCGGACAGTGACCCCCTCGGACCGCAGATTCACCATCAGATAGGTGAGGCCCTTGTGCCGCACCGAATCCCGATCGCTGCGGAAGAGTCCGAAGGCCCGGTCGGCGAACGTCGCCCGTGAACTCCAGGTCTTCTGTCCGCTGACCCGCCAGCCACCGTCGCAGCGGGTCGCGGTGCTCCGGAGCGCGGCGATATCGCTGCCCGCCTCGGGTTCCGACCATGCCTGAGCCCAGACTTCTTCGGAGCGCGCCATCTTCGGCAGGATGCGGCGTTGCTGTTCGTCCGTGCCATGGGAGAACAGTGTGGGCGCGAGCATGAAGATGCCGTTCTGGTTGACCCGCAGGGGCGCGCCTGCCGCGTAGTACTCCTCCTCGAACAGCACCCATTCCAGGAGACTCGCGTCTCGCCCGCCGTATTCGCGTGGCCACGAGACCACCGACCAGCGGGCGTCGGCCAGTTTGGCTTCCCACTCCCGGTGCTGCGCGAACCCCTCGGTGGTGTCGAACGACTTCAGCGGCTCGGCGGGAACATTCGCGGCGAGCCAGGAGCGTGCTTCGTCACGGAAAGCGAGTGTCTGCTCGTCCAGGTCGAGGTTCATCACGAACTCGCGTCCCGCATCGAGCGCGCGTCCTGGCCGCCCAGGGAATCCCCGCCGGACACTTCGGCGTTGTGCGCGTGCGCGAAATGGTGCAGGCCGAACACGGAGTCCATTCCGGACCGCAGCCCCATCAGATCCTCGGCCTGGTTGACGGCCTTCTTGGCGAGTGCGAGGCCCATCCGCGGCATCACCGCGATCTTCTCCGCCAGCGCCATCGTCTCGGTTTCGAGGTCGGCGCGGGGGACGACGCGGTTCAGCATGCCCCACTCCTTGGCCTGCTGCGCGGTGAAGCGTTCACCGGTGAACAACACTTCCTTGGCCGCACGCGGACCGAGGACCCAGGGGTGCGCGAAGTACTCGACACCGGGAATCCCCATGCGCACCACGGGATCGGCGAAGAACGCGTCATCGGAGGCGACGATCATGTCGCACACCCACGCCAGCATGAGCGCGCCCGCGATGCACGCACCCTGCACACTCGCGATGGTCGGCTTCGGGATCTCGCGCCACCGGCGGCACATGCCGAGGTAGACCTCCGACTCGCGGGCGAACCGCTGGTCGCCGCCCTCGGCACCGACATGGTCCCACCACAGGACCGCCTTGCGCTCGAAGGAGACGTCCACGTCGCGTTCCGGGGTCCCGATGTCGTGCCCGGCGGAGAAATGCTTGCCCGCCCCGGCAAGCACGATCACCTTGACCTCGGGATCGTCGACAGCGCGGGTGAACGCGGCGTCGAGCGCGTAGGTCATCGCCGAGTTCTGCGCGTTCCGGTACTCCGGCCGGTTCATCGTGACGACGGCCACCGGCCCGCGTCGCTCGTACTCGACGGTCATCCGTTCTCCTCCCGCAACACGCGTTTCAGCACCTTCCCCGACAGATTGCGCGGAAGTTCCGCCACGAAATCGACAAATCGAGGAATCTTGTAGTTGGCCAATTCGCCCTCGCAGTGCGCGAGGACGTCCTCCGTGGACAGTTCGGAACCAGGGCGCAGGACGACGAACGCCTTGCCGACTTCGCCGAGCCGCTGATCCGGCACGCCGACGACGGCCGACTCCGCGACGCCGTCCAGCCTGCTGAGCACCTGCTCGATCTCGGCCGGGTACACGTTGAACCCACCGCAGACGTACATGTCCTTGATCCGGTCCACGATCTTCAGATAGCCACGCTCGTTCAATACGCCGACATCGCCGGTGTGCAACCAGCCTTCGGCGTCGATGGCCTTCGCGGTGGCGTCCGGATCGTCGAGATAGCCGAGCATGACGTTGGGCCCGCGCAACAGGACTTCGTCGTGCTCGCCGAGTTTCACCTCGAACCCCGCCGTCGCGCGGCCGGAGAAGTTCGCGACCAGCTTCGCGTCATCGCCGGGGCGGGACATCGTCGCCACCACGGCTTCGGTGAGGCCGTAGGCGGTGAGCACGGTCTCGAAGCTCAGTTCGGTTTGCATCCGTTCGACCAGCGCGACCGGCACGGTGGCGGCACCGGTGACCGCGAGCCGCAGACTGGACAGATCGTGGTTCGCGCGCTCGGGCGCGTCGAGCAGCACCTGGTGGATCGTCGGCGCACCGGGCAGGACCGTGACGCGCTCGGTTTCGATGAGCCGCAAGGTTTCCCGGACGTCGAAAGTGCGCTGCGGCAGTATCGTCGCCCCGCGCAGCACGGCGGCGACGATGCCCGCTTTGTAGCCGAAGCTGTGGAAGAACGGGTTGATCACCAGGTAGCGGTCCTGCTCGGTCAGGTCACCGCAGTCCGCCCAGGCCTCGGCGACGCTCAACACCTGCCGGTGGCTGCTCATCGCGCCCTTGCTGCGGCCGGTGGTCCCGGAGGTGAACAGGATGTCGCTGACGCCGTCCGGTTTCGCGGGACTGACGAAATCGCTGTCGAGACGGGTGAGCGCGTCCCATTCCGTGACGCCGTCGACCGGTTCTTCGACGCCTTCGACAGGGATGCGCAATACGGTGGCGGGGCGAGCGGAGCCGAGGTCCGCCAGCCGATCCGTGCCGAGGAACGTGCCGGTGATCGCCAGCGCGGAAGCCCGCGCGCGCTCGAGGACGTCGATGGTCTCGCGAGCGGTGAAGCGGGTGTTGACCGGGATGAGCGTCGCCCCGGCGAGCAGCGCGCCGAGCCCGGCGACAACCCAGTGCCAGGTGTTGGGGGAACAGATCGCGACCCGTTCGTGGCCCTCGAAGAACCGCGCCGCCTGCCGCACCCGCCGCGCCAGTTCGGCATAGGTGAGCCGGACTTCACCGTCGACGAGTGCTTCTCGCCCGGCGAAGCGTTCCGCGGCCCGGTCGAGCGCCGCCGGGATGGTCCCTTCCGACATCGAGCCTCCCTAGCAAGTGCTTGGTAGGGTAGCCTACGCAGCAGGCTCTGGTTTGGCTAGAGGAGGCATGCGTGACCCAGGACGGCTTTCGTGACCGTGCGCGCACCTGGCTGGCGGACAACCTGCCGCCGGAATTGCGCGGTCTGGGCGGTCCCGGCCGGGAGCACGAGGCGTTCGACGAACGTGTCGAATGGGAACGCAGTCTCGCCGCGGCGGGCTGGACCTGCGTCGGCTGGCCGGTCGAGCACGGCGGGCAGGGCGCGACGCTGGAGCAGCAGGTCGTCTTCCACGAGGAGTACGCGCGGGCCGGTGCGCCGGCGAGGGTGAGCCACCTGGCCCAGGAACTCCTGGGCCCCACCTTGATCGCGTTCGGCACGCCGGAGCAGCGAAAGCGGTTCCTGCCACCGATCGTGGCCGTCGAGGAACTGTGGTGCCAGGGCTATTCCGAACCCGGCGCCGGTTCCGACCTCGCCGCGGTGTCGACCACCGCGACCCTCGAAGGCGACGAGTGGGTGCTCAGCGGCCAAAAGGTGTGGACGTCGCTCGCGCACGTGGCCGACTGGTGTTTCGTCCTCGCCCGCACCGAACCCGGCTCGAAGCGCCACAAAGGACTGTCCTATTTGCTCGTCCCGATGCGACAGCCCGGGGTCGAGGTCCGCCCGATCCAGCAGCTCACCGGGACGTCGGAGTTCAACGAGGTCTTCTTCTCCCGTGCCCGCACGGCGAAGGATCTGGTCGTCGGCGAACCCGGTGACGGCTGGCGGGTGGCGATGGGCACGCTCGCCTTCGAGCGCGGCGTCGCGACGCTCGGGCAACAGGTCGGTTTCCGCCGGGAACTCGAGGAACTCACCAGGATCGCGCCGGACGATCCGGTCGTCGCCGAGCGGATCGACCGCGCCTGGGTCGGCCTGGAGGTCATGCGGGCGCACGCGATCCGCACTCTCGGCGACTCCTCGCCCGGTGTGGCCGAAGTGTCCAAACTGGTCTGGGCGAACTGGCATCGGGACCTGGGAGAGCTGGCGATGCTCGTCCGCGGCGCGCGGGGCATGCTCGCGGAAGACGGCCTCGACGCCTGGCAGCGGCTCTTCCTCTTCGCTCGCGCCGACACGATCTACGGTGGCTCCAACGAAATCCAGCGCAACGTCATAGCCGAGCGAGTGCTCGGGCTTCCCCGGGAGGTACGACCGTGATTCCGGTTCCGAAATACCCCGAAGGCGCCAACCTCCTGCGGGACAAGGTGGTCGTGGTGACGGCGGCGGCCGGTACCGGGATCGGTTCCGCGGTGGCGAAACGCGCCAAGGAGGAGGGCGCCCGAATCGTGATCAGCGACTGGCACGAACGGCGCCTCGCGGAAAAGGCCGCCGAACTCGGCGATGTCCACGCGATCCCCTGCGACGTCACGCAAGAAGCACAGGTCCAAGCGCTCATCGACGGTGCGGCCGAGCGCTACGGCCGGATCGACGTGCTCATCAACAACGCGGGCCTCGGCGGCACCAAGTCCATAGTGGACATGTCGGACGACGAGTGGTCTCGGGTCATCGACGTCACTCTCAACGGGACGTTCCGCGCGACGAGGGCCGCGGTGAACCGGTTCATCGCCCAGGGTGACGGCGGGGTGATCGTCAACAACGCTTCGGTGATCGGCTGGCGCGCACAAGCCGGGCAGGCGCACTACGCGGCGGCGAAGGCGGGGGTCATGGCGCTCACCCGCTGCGCGGCCGTCGACGTCGCCGAGCACGGCATCCGCGTCAACGCCGTCGCGCCGAGCCTGGCGATGCATCCGTTCCTGGCCAAGGTGACCAGCGAGGAACTGCTCTCCGAACTCACCGCGCGCGAGGTCTCGGGGAGGGCGGCGGAACCCTGGGAAGTGGCGAATGTGATGGTGTTCCTCGCCAGTGAGTACTCGTCGTACCTCACCGGCGAGGTCGTCTCTGTCAGCTCCCAGCATGCGTGAGGTACCGATGAAGCCCAGTCCAGGTTCCCGCCGAGCCGAACTGCTCGCCCTGGCGGCGAAACTGTTCGCCGAGCGGGGTTACGTCTCCACTACGGTGCGGGACATCGCGGACGCGGCCGGGATCCTTTCGGGCAGCCTCTACCACCATTTCGATTCGAAGGAGTCGATGGCGGACGAGATCCTGACCGGATTCCTCGACGAACTCTTCGGTGCGTACGCCGAGATCGTCGCGGAAGGCAGAGGACCGCGGGAAACCCTCGAAGCCGTTGTCGTGGCGTCGTTCGAATCCATTCACCGGCGGCCCGCCGAGGTGGCGATCTACCAGTCCGAGGCGAAGCATCTGATGCAGTTGCCTCGTTTCGACTACCTCACCGATCGCAATACCGAATTCCGCAAGCTGTGGAACGGGATCCTCACCGACGGCATCGCGGCGGGCGTCTTCCGCGCCGACCTCGACGTCGAACTCACCTACCGGTTCATCCGCGACACCGTCTGGGTCGCGGTGCGCTGGTACAACCCCGACGGCTCGCTGAGCGCGGACGACGTCGCGCAGCAGTACCTCGGGATCCTTTTGGACGGAATCGCAACGGCGAAAAGGAGGCGGCGTGGCTGAATCGATGAGCCCTCGGCGGGAAAACGTGCCTCGGGCTGAAGCTTACGTACTGGACGCGGTCCGGACCCCGGTCGGCAAACGCGGGGGAGCGCTCAGCGGCGTCCACTCCGCCGACCTCGGCGCCCACGTCATCCAGGCCGTCGTCGAACGAGCGGGGGTCGACGCCGATCTAGTCGACGACGTCATCCTCGGCTGCACCGACACGCTCGGGCCGCAGTCCGGGAACATCGCGCGGACGGCGTGGCTCGCGGCGGGATTCGGGCATCACGTGCCGGGCGTGACCATCGACCGGCAGTGCGGTTCGAGCCAGCAGGCCGTGCACTTCGCCGCACAGGCGGTGTTGTCCGGCACGATGGACCTCGTGCTCGCCGGCGGCGTGCAGAACATGAGCGCGATCCCGATCAGCGCGGCGATGCTGGCCGGGCGGGAGTACGGCTTCGATGATCCTTTTTCCGGCTCGAAGGGCTGGCAGGAGCGCTACGGCAGCGTCGAGGTTTCGCAGTTCCGCAGTGCCGACATGATCGCCGAGCACTGGGATCTGACCCGCGAAGCGATGGAGGAGTACGCCTTCCGCAGTCATCAGCGCGCGCTCGCGGCCATCGGCGAGGGGCGGTTCGCCGCCGAGATCGCGCCGTTCGCCGGTGTCGGCCTGGACGAGGGGCCCAGGCGTGACACCACTTTGGCGCGGATGGCCGGGCTGAAGCCGCTGAGCGAGGGATCGCGCATCACCGCGGCCGTGGCCAGCCAGATCTCGGACGGCGCCAGCGCGACGCTCATCGCGTCGGAGAAGTTCGTCGAGGAACACGGTCTCACCCCGCGCGCCAGGATCCATCACCTTTCGGTGCGGGCGGCCGATCCGGTGTGGATGCTGACCGGGCCGATCCCGGCGACCGCGCACGCGCTGCGGAAAACCGGGCTGAGCATCGAAGATATCGACCTGTTCGAGGTCAACGAGGCGTTCGCAAGCGTCGTCCTGGCGTGGATCGAGGAGACGGGCGCCGATCCGGACCGCGTCAACGTCAACGGCGGCGGTATCGCGCTCGGTCATCCCATCGGGGCGACCGGGACGAAACTGTTCGCGACGCTGCTGCACGAACTCGAACGGCGGGGCGGCCGCTACGGATTGCAGACGATGTGTGAAGGCGGCGGGACGGCGAACGTCACGATCATCGAGCGGCTCTGACGCGCTGCGCACCCCATACGGCGAGCGCGAGCGCGCTGAAACCCGCGCCCAGCAGGCAAACCCCGGTCCAGCCCGCGACGGCATAGATGGCCGTGGAGCCGATGGCGCCTATCCCGCTGCCGACCGAGTAGAAGATCATGTACCCGCCGATCAGCCTGCTGCCGGCGTCCGGCCGGAGCGGGTAGATCAGCGTCTGGCTCGTGACGTGCACGGCCTGGACAGCGAGGTCGAGCAGGACGGCGCCCACCACCAAGGCCCACAGTGACGTACGCGTGAAACCCAGCGGCACCCACGAAAGCAGGAGCAGGCCCAGCGCCATCCCGGTCGTCCACTGTGCCCGGCCGCGATCCGCGAGCCGTCCGGCGGGTGCCGCCGCCAGCGCGCCCGCCGCCCCGGCCAGCCCGAACGCGCCGATGACCGTATGCGACAGGCCGTCCTCGCTGAGCGGTAAGGCGACGGAACTCCAGAGGGTGCCGAAAGCGGCGAAGATCAGCAGAGCGAGTGTTCCGCGCATCCGGAAGACCCGTTCCTCGACGAAGAGGGACAACGTGGACCGCAGCAGCCGCCCGTAGCTCATACCCGCTCCGGAGGGGACCGAGCGGGAAGCACGCGGTACAGCACGACCGCGATCAGCACCGTCACCCCGGCGGACACGACGTACACCGCGCGCCAGCCGGCGATGTCGGCCAGCGTGCCGGAAACCGTGCGCGCGAGCAGGATCCCGAGGACGACGCCGGTCGTCACGAGACCGACCACGCGCCCGCGTTC
This sequence comes from Amycolatopsis sp. cmx-11-12, assembly GCF_046269425.1. Lineage (NCBI taxonomy): Bacteria > Bacillati > Actinomycetota > Actinomycetes > Pseudonocardiales > Pseudonocardiaceae > Amycolatopsis > Amycolatopsis sp. cmx-11-12. Next base: position 11,850 of record NZ_JADNQM010000015.1, read on the forward strand.
GGCCGGGGCGGCCAGCGACGCCGCGAACGCGACGAGGAGTTGCGTGACCACCGCGAGTACGCCGATCGCCACCATCCCTGCGAGCAGCACGACACCGTTCGCGGCCGTCGCGGCGACCAGTTCGGCGATCGCCAGCAACGCCAGCAGCCCGACGACAAGCCTCCGCCGGTCGAGCAGGTCACCGAGCGGTACCAGGAGGAACAGGCCAAGGCCGTAGCCGAGCTGGGTGAGCGTGACGATGCCGCCCACGGTCGACGCGGCGATCCCGAGATCGGCGCCCATGGTGACGAGCAACGGCTGGGCGAAGTAGATCGTGGCGACGGCCGTCCCGGCGGCCACGGCGAACAGCAGGACGACACCGCGGTGCACAGACCCTCCAAATGGTTTCAACTTGCTACCACTCGGACGGTAGAGCACTGAGGTTGTAAGATGCAACCATGGTGAAGCGGACCACGTTCGACGAAGCTTCTTGCCCGGTGGCGCGGTCGGTCGACACGATCGGCGACTGGTGGTCACTCCTGATCGTGCGCGACGCCTTCGACGGCGTCCGCCGCTTCGGTGAGTTCCAGCGCAGCTTGGGCGTCGCGAAGAACATCCTCTCCGCGAGGCTGCGGGCGCTCGTCGGGCACGGGGTGCTCGACGTCGTCCCGGCTTCGGACGGGAGCTCGTACAGCGAGTACGTCCTGACGGCGAAGGGCCGCGACCTGTTCCCGGTGATCGTCGCGCTGCGGCAATGGGGTGAGGCGCATTTCTTCAGCGCGGGCGAATCGCGGTCGGAGCTGGTGGACCGCGTCGATCAGCGTCCGCTGCCGGCGTTGGAGGTCCATGCCGCGGATGGGCGCGTCGTCGGGCCGGAGGACACCGTGGTGGTGAAAGCCGGTGCGTAGATCGGGGCCCTTCCAGGTGAGTCAAGCCTGGAAGGGCCCCGACCGGATGCGGGGAGCCCGGAGGGCGGTTCCCGACGGAGCCCGAATCACCGTCGGTCCCGGATCCTCCCGGCGTCCCCAAGCGGTGGCGGTGGGTGCGGAGGCCCAGCGACCCACCGCCACCTGAGGGGACCGCGGCCGCCGCGCGCGGCCCCGGTCCCTGTCGCGTACCCGGGTCACCCGGCGGGAACGCGAGCCCAGGGCATCCTTTCCGGCGCGGGAACGGCCTCGGTCGGGGTGTCGGACAGGAAGTCCCGCTCGAACGGGGCCAAGATGTCCTCCCCGATCGGTGTCGCCGCCAACGACGGTTCAGCGGGAGCGGGAAACACCGGCTCGGGCACCGGCAGCCGCCGGTCGAGTTCGGCGGTCCAGTGGATCATCGCCTTCGGCCGGTCCCAGCCCGCCGCGCCGATGAGCCTGCCGTCCCGGACGAAACCGGTGACCCCGTCGGACAGTTCGATCGTGTCCTTGCCCAGCGACGGCATCCCGACCGTCTGCAGCCGCGCGTCGTAGAGCGACGACCAGGCACGGGGGAGCGGCGTGTACGGCCGCGCGTTGCCCCGGCCCAGCATCAGGCTTTCCGCCGCCGCGCGCCCGGATTCGACGCCGTTCATCCAGTGCTCGACCCGTCGCGGGGTCTCGTCGATCCGCAGATTCGGCCATTTCGCGACGTCACCGGCGACCACGACGTCCTCCGCCCCGACGGCGAACAGGGTCGATTCGCACAGGACACCGTCGTCGATGGTCAGTTCCGAGCCGCGGAGCCAGTCCACGGCGGGCACACTGCCGATCGAGAGCACCACGCAACTGGCCACCAGGAACTGGTTGTTGGTCAGATGCAGCCCGACCGTCTCCTTGGTGCTGATCCAGTTCCGCACCTCGGTGTTCATCGCCAGCTTGGCGCGGTGGTGCTGGTGTTCCTTGGTGAGCGCCGACGCGATCCGCTCCCCGAAGCGGTGCAACGGCGCCTTCGCGTGGCCGATGAGCGTGACGTCCCGGCCCATGTACCGCATCGACGCGGCGAACTCGTTCCCGATCAGGCCGCTGCCGATCACCACGACGGCTTTGTTGCTGTTCCCCAAGGCTCGCCGGACGGCGAGGGAATCCTCCACGGTGCGCAGCACCCGGACCCGGGGGTCGTGGCGCGGCGAGCCGGGGAGATGCCGGGGGTAGACGCCGGTCGCGACGATCAGGCCGTCGTACCAAAGGGATTCCCCGCCCGGCAGGTGCACCGTGCGTTCCTTGGTGTCGAGCCAGGTCGCGCGGGTGCCGAGCCGCCAATGGACGTCCAGGTCGAGGTACGGCTCCAGGCTCGCCGCCACCGGTTTCACCCCGCCGGTGATGAGTTCCTTCGACACCATCGGCCGGTGGTACGGCTTCCGCGGCTCGTCGCCGACCAGCACGATCTCGCCGTCGAAACCGAGTTCCCGCAGGCGTTCCGCGGAGCGGAGCCCGGAGACGCCCGCACCGACGATGACGATCCGATCTCCGTCACTCATCGTCGTACGCTCCTTCTCCCTTGACTCTGATGGCTTGTTTCGGGCAGAGCCGGGCGGCGGAAATGGCCTGGTCCAGACCGTCCCGGTCGACCATCCGGCGGATGCGGAGCTTGCCGTCCGGCCCGATCTTGAACGTCGCCGGCGCCTCCATCTCGCAGAAGCCGAAGATCTCGCACCGCTCGTTGTCGACGCTGACGCGGGTGCCGCGCCGGACACTTCCGAAGATCATTTTTCCGTTCCTCCAAAGTCGTTTCGCGCTCGTCAGACGAGTTCCTCGACCAGACCAAGCCGTTCCAGGTACCGGGTCGGCATGAACCGCAGCGCGGTCAGCACCACGACGGGGACCAGCAGGGTGATCCCGCCGAACCACAGGAGGCCGAGGTGCCCGTTGGCCATGGCACCGAAGAACGCGTGCAGCGCCGTGATCGCGACCGCCGGATAGGCGAGCCGGTGGATCCACAGGAAGCGCCGGTAGGAACTGAACCGGCTGATGCCGCCGGTCAGCGCGACGGCGATCATGACCTCGAGCCCGATGACGCCCAGTTCGTGCCGCGCCAGCGTGCCCGGCAGGAGCGGGATCGTGACCTGCGCCAGGGTGAAACCGTCGGGCAGGAACAGGAACGACATCGCGTGCACGACGCCGAACGACAGTGTCAGGATGCCGAGCACCATATGCGAGTTGCGCAGGGCCTTCCGCCCGGTCAGCGACTTGATCCAGCCGGTCGCGGTGAACACGCCCCAGCACAGGGTGAGGCACATGAAGCCGTAAGAGATCCGGGCGGAGGTCTGCGCCATGCCCTTGATGCCGGGGTCCGTGTCCGACTTCTGGGTCAGGACGATCACCACCTCGGACCACTGGTCATACATTGATCTCTCCTGGGGCGCTGGGAACCGGTTCCGGTTCGGCGGCGGTCGCGCGGTCGCGGGTCCGGATGTTCTTGCTGCGCAGGGTCCGGAGGCCGAAGAACAGCCCGCCACCGAGCACCACCGCGAGCAGCAGGCCGAGGCCGAAGTCGCCATAGCCGACGTCCATCGCGGCGTTGGCCGAATTCGACTGCGGCACCGGCGCTTCCGGCAGCAGCGACTGGTCGACGACGCCGGTGCTCTCCAGCAAGGTCATATGCCGCAGCACCGCCTGGTTGGCCGTGGTGGCGTAGTCGCGCACGACGTCGTTGCGGGTACCGGCCCTGACCTGGGCGATGACGGGGAACAGCACCCCGTGCGCGTACCGGAGCCGGTTGGCGAAGACGCGGTCGAACTCGCTGTCGTCTCGGGCGGCTTTCATCTCGCCGAGCCACGCCGACTGCTGGTCCGACGGTTCACTGGGCAGTGCGATCCCGAACCGGTCGGCGATGGCGTGCGTCGCGGTGTCGAGCCTGCCGTGGTCGATCATCAGCGTCCGGCCGACTTCGCGGGTCCGCTGGCTCTTTCCGCGTTCCTGCGCCCACATCCCGGCAGGCATTTCCCACAACCCGGCCAGTTTGACGTTGACGATCAGGTTCTTGTCCGCCGCGGACAGTTCTTGGGCGTGCGCGTCGCCAACGGGGCCGAGCAGCGTCACCGCGGCCGTCGTCAGCAGGACAAGGAACAAGCGGGAGAGCACACCAGGGGGGTCAGATGCCGAGGTCATCGGCCTGCCAGGTGTCCGCGGTGAGCAGCACTTTCGTGCCGTCCGGCTTGACCGGGAACCACGCGTCGTCGACACCCTGTCCGCCGGTGTTGCCGGGCATCGCGTCCTTCGCGTTGCGGTACAGCGGCCAGCCCGCGAGCGTGACCTGGTCCGTGCCGTCGTCCCTGGTCACGGTGCCGACGAGGGCGCGGTCGATCCCCGTCACCACGAGGTCGCCGTCGGCCTTGGCGGGAATCCAGGTCCGCGAGCAGGTTTCGGCGCAATTCGACCTGGGCGGGTCGATCGTGTCCTTGTCGTAGCGGTAAAGCGTGAATCCGTTGGTGTCGGTGACGATCGGTCCGAGGTCGAACAGAATCGCCGCCGTGACACCGGGGGCCGCTTCCGCGGCGGGGTCGGGCATTCCGGGGATTTTCGCCGCGCCGGCGGCGGAGGCCGCGCCCGGAGAGCCGTTCGGTCCCGCGGTACCGGTGGTGCAGGCCGAGGTCAACGCGACCGTGGCCAAGGCGAGGGTCAGAGGTATGACCGAGCGTGACACGGGGTTCACGGAAATCCTCCTGTCGGGGCCAGAGGAGAACGCCATCGCCGCGGGGAGATGGTGTGCAGGCAGGTTCAAGTCCACTGTGGACACTTGTGATCCACAGTGGATTCGGCGGTGCGGGGGACAGCGCCGGGTCGGGGGGTCTTCGGTAGGGGATACGGTCACGAAGCGGAAACGGTTCAAAAAACTTTCACGGGCGCCAGAACCGGGACAGAACGGTTTTGGTACTGGACTTATCGCCCCTGAGCGCACAAAGATGTGCCGCGTGGGACGCCACTCTCGGATACTGCAGCCAATAGTCGATCATGAACCCGTGTCGAACGGGCATGACGACCTCATCAGGGCGTTGTACCAGGAGTTCGGGTCGAGCCTGATGGCGTTCGTGCTGAAACTGACCGGACACGATCGCCAGTGGGCCGAGGACGTGGTCCAGGAGACGCTCATCAAGGCGTGGCGCAACGCCGGCAAACTCGACCGGCAGCCGGAAATGCTGCGTGCCTGGCTCTTCACCGTGGCCAGGCGCATCGTCATCGACGGCTGGCGGAGCCGGAGCGCCCGCCCTCAAGAGGTGGAGGAACTCGAGTCGGATTCGATCGGAGTGCCGGACGAATCGGAGAAGACGCTCGCGGCCATGATCGTTTACGAGGCCCTGCGCAATCTTTCCCCGGAACAACGTGAAGCCGTCCAGCAGACCTACCTGCGTGACCGCACCGTGAACGAGGTCGCGGCGACGCTCGGGGTCCCGCCGGGTACAGTGAAATCGCGGATCCATCACGCTGTGCGCGCGCTGCGCAGGGCGTTGCAGGAGCGGGGGTGAGCGAGGTGTCCGGAGCGCCGCACACGGATATCGCCGCCTACGTTCTCGGCGTCCTCGGCGAGGAGGATCACGCCAGGTTCGAGGCGCACCTGCTGGAGTGCCCCGAATGCCAGGTCGAACTGGTGGAGATGTACCACCTGCCCGACATCCTGGACATGGTCAAGAAGAGCTGGCCGGACCCGCCTGTGAAGGGTCCGGGGCCGCGGGTGCTGCGGATGCTGCTCGCCGACGCCGCCAAGGCGGGCCGCCGGCGCAAGGTCATCCGGCTCGCGGTCGCCGCCGCCGTACTCGTGCTCGTCGTCGGTGGACCGCTCACCGTTCTTTCGCTCACTGACCGTGAACCGGTCATCACGCAGGCCGCGCCCACCGTCGTCACGTCGGTGGTGCCGTCGTCGCCGTCCAGGGGGCCCGGCCCGGACGGCGGCGCCGCCCCGTTCGGCTGGTCCGAAGCGGGCAACGCGGTCGCCGCCGAGGTCACGGTCCAGGAGAAGGAGTGGGGCAGCGCGGTCGAACTCGAACTGCGCGGCCTCATCGGCCCGATGACCTGCCAGCTTTTCGCCTACTCCCACGGTGGAGAGGCCTACGTCGTCAACAACTGGAGCGTGCCGTCCAAGGGCTACGGCGTCCCCGGTTCCCCGGATCCCCTCGTCATCACCGGTTCGACGGCGTTGCAGAAGGCCGACATCGAACGCTTCGAGGTTCACAAGCAGGACGGCACCGTACTGGCCATCGTGCGCCGGTAGTTCTATAACGGAAATATAACGGCGGGGTCGCGTTTTGAACCGGCTTCCGACTGGAACCGTATCTCTCATTAGCCGGATCTCCCTCGGCGGGCGAACAGAGGGTTCGCCGCGAATTCGGTCATCACGAATTCGGCAAATGCGTCGCTCATGCCTGGGTACGACTGGTTGTTCCGGGTGCCCGGAAACGAATGAGGTGAGCAAGTCAATGGCACGAAATCAAGGGCGCCATCGGATCGCCCGCAGGACCAAGATCGCGACCGCGTTGCTGGGCCTGTCGATCGCGGTCGGTGGACTGGTGGTGTCCACCACGACCGGCGACTCCGACAAGGCTTCCGCGGACGAGGTGGACAAGTCGCAGTTCGTGGACATCACCAAGGTGCGGCCGAACGTCGACAAGCCGGAGCCGGGTGAGAACGCGTCCACGGGCTCGTTCACCGTCGACTGCGGCAAGAACGAGAACGGGCACTTCAACCCCGACAACTTCATCGCGCAGCCGGGTATCCGCAACGGTGCCCAGCATCTGCACGATTACGTCGGAAACCTTTCCACGAACGCGGATTCGAACAACAACAGCCTGTTGGGCGCCGGTACCACCTGTGACAACGGTGACGAGTCGACGTACTTCTGGCCAGTGGTGCGGATCGACACCGAGGAGGAGGGTGAAGAGCAGCAGAACAACCAGAACCGGAATCGTGACGGTGACCGGAACCAGCGGCAGAACCAGGACAACGACCAGAACAACGGCGACAACCAGAACGACGAGCAGGACCAGGCTCAACTGGACGAGCCGAACGCGGACAACGAACTCGCCGGCAACGACGGCGAGATCCAGCGGCCCGCGGTCGTCGACATCACCTTCAAGGGCAACGCCCAGGAGAAGGTGAAGGAGATGCCGAAGTTCCTCCGTATCCTTTACGGTGACGCGAAGGTCACCACGAACGGGCCCGCCAACGCGCGGGAAAGCTGGACCTGTACCGGTTTCGAGAACAGGGTGATCAAGCGGTACCCGATCTGCCCCGGGGGCAGTGACGTCAAGCGGGTGCACACCTTCCCGAGCTGTCTCGACGGCAACAACATCGACAGCGAGAACCATCGGGACCACATCAAGTATCCCAACGAGAACGGCGAGTGCGCCAACGGGCTGACGGCCGTTCCCGAACTGACCATCTCGCTGACCTACAAGATCCCCCGGGACGTCCAGGTCAACGGTCAGTACAAAGTGGACTCCTTCCCGGAGGAAGACCACAATCCTTTCTCCGACCACGATGATTTCGCGAACGTGATGTCGAATCAGATCATGAATCGACTCGTTGATTGCGTCAACGAGGGACGTAAATGTCGCGAATGAGTGGACAAGAGTGGCTGATCGGGTTTATCGTTTGACTCGGAACAGTGATTCCCCGAAAACAGATTCCCCGAAAACAACCGGGTCGTAGTCGTCCTCGGCTCACTCCGATGGCCGAGGCGGTTTAACGGAAAGCGAGAACCGGCGAACAGGAGGAAAATACTCCGGCCCGGCGGGTCCCCCCTACACCTCACCCACCCGCCGGGCCGGCCCTACTCGGAAAGCGATCGACACAACTGAAGAACGCTCCGCAAGCGTTTACCCGCCCTGCCGGCGGCTTCCCGAGAGGGCGGCTCACCGGCAGGGCTCTTTTCGGTAGGTTGGCGGCATGGGTGAGCAGAAGGACCGCATGCTGCGCGGCGAGCTGTACCGGGACAACGACCCCGAACTGGTCGCGGACCGCAAACGCGCACAGGGTCTCGTCGACCGGTTCAACGTCACGGGCGCCGAGGAGACTGGTGAGCGGGACACGATTCTTCGTGAACTGCTGGGAAAACTCGGCGAGGGTTCCTGGGTCATGCCGCGGTTCCAGTGCGACTACGGCTATCTGATCGAGATCGGCGCCAACAGTTTCCTCAACTACGACGCCATCCTGCTCGACTGCGCCCCGATCAAGATCGGCTCGGACTGCTCGATCGGCCCGCGCTGCCAGCTGCTCACCGCGCTGCATCCGATGGAGGACCACGAACTGCGGCGGCAGCGCTGGGAATCGGCCGCGCCGATCACCATCGGGAACAACGTCTGGTTCGGCGGCGGCGTCATCGTGTGTGCCGGGGTGACCATCGGGGACGACGTCGTGGTGGGCGCGGGCAGTGTCGTCACGCGGGACCTGCCGTCGAAGGTGTTCGCCGCGGGCAATCCGGCCCGCGTCATCCGGGAGCTTTGAGACCTATCCGGTCACCGGAGTGATCCGCGTGCGCCGGATGTGCTCGAAGGCCTGAAGTACATGAAGGCCCCCTTCCTTGCGCCTATGTACAGGAAGGGGGCCTTCATGTACTGGGGAAGGTGTGGACCGCGGGTCCCGACCGGACCGCGGTCCTCACGACTCGAGGAGGTCCCGCAGCGCTTCGGTGAACTGGACCGGATTCCGTTGCGGCGCCAGATGCGCCCCCGGCATCTCGGTGAACGGCAGGCCCAGTTCCAGCGCGACGATCTTCGCGGGGTGGTAGTGGTAGTGCCCCCGGCTGCCGACGCCGGCGACCGGGAAGATCTCGGCCCTCGCCTTCCGCAGCGCCCGCAGATCGGGAAGGTAGTCGAGGATTTCGGCCAGCTCGCGGCCGAACAGCCGCTTCCAGTCCTCCTCGTTCGGCAGCCGGATCGCGCGCAGTTCGGGCAGCGCGGCACCGGCGATCCCGTCGGTGAACCGTTTGAACGCCCCCATCAGGTCGCCCGCCTGCGCGAGCCGGACCTGCGCGTTGGCCTCGTCGAGCCAGCCGAGCGCGTCCGGGAGCAGCTGGACGGCGGGTGGTTCGTGGGCGACCAGCACACTCGCCGCGTCCGGGTGGCGGGCGACGAGGTCGAGGCCGATCAGGGCGCCCGCGCTGGTCCCGAACACCCTCGCGGGCCCGCCGCCGACGTGCTGCAGGACGGCGTAGGCGTCGTCGGCCTGCTTCGGCACGCTGACCGGGCCGGTGCTGGTGTCGGTGCTGCGGAAGTGACCGCGCCGGTCGTAGGTGACGACGGTGTGGTCGTCGGCGAGCAGCTTCGTCATCGCCCGGAAGGTGTCGGCCGAACCCAGCCCGCCGGCGATCAGGAGCAGAAGCGGCCCTTCGCCGGTGCTGCGGACGTACAGCTCACCGTCCTCGACCGGACAACGACTCTCCGAGATCATGGCCGAAGTCAAGCACAGCGCGTCCGCCCGCTCATCCGGAGGCCAGCCGCCGCAGGATGCCGGTGGCGTCGGCCACGATCGTCTCGATCAGCTCGCCGACTCCCGGCAGGTCGTCCAGCAGGCCGACGACCTGCCCGGACGCCAGCACCCCGGCGCTCCGATCGCCCTCGACGAGTCCGGCGCGCAGCAACATCGGCGTGTTGGCGGCCATCAGGACCTGGGACCACGTCCGGTCACCGCCGCGTTTCATCCGCACTCCTTCGGTGGCCAGCGAGCGCCACGACAGCCCGGTCAGCTTCCGGAACTTCGCGGCGTTGCGGGCGGCCCTGGCGAGCCCGCTCACCGGACCGGCGGACTCGAGCGCGTCGACCAGCTCCGTCCGGAGGACACGGTGCGGCATCCCGTCCACCTTGCGGGTGACGACGGTGCCGTTGAGGTCACGGGCTAGGTAGGCCTGCTTGATCTCGTCGGGAACGGTGCTTTCCCTCGTCAGGAGGAACCGGGTGCCCATGGCGACTCCAGCCGCCCCGTACGCGAGTGCCGCGGCCAGCCCTCGGCCGTCGAAGAAGCCGCCCGCCGCGACCACCGGGATGTCGACGGCGTCCAGCACCGAGGGCAGCAACAGCGTCGTCGCGACGCCACCGGTGTGCCCGCCACCCTCGCCGCCTTGCACGATGACGGCGTCGGCGCCCCAGCCCGCGACCTTCTCCGCGTGCCTGGCCGCGCCGACCGACGGGACGACGAGGACGCCGTTGTCCTTCAGTCGCGCGATCATGTCCTTCTTCGGCGCGAGCGCGAAGGAAGCGACCCGGACTTCCTCGCTGATGAGCAACTCGACCCGGCGCGTGGCGTCTTCTGCGTCCGCGCGGAGGTTGACGCCGAACGGTCGCGACGTGCGGCTCTTGACCTCCTTGATCGCGGCCGCCAGTTCGTCGTAGCTCATCGTCGCGGACGCGAGGATACCGAGACCGCCCGCTTCCGCGGTCGCGGACACCAGCCGCGGCCCGGCGACCCAGCCCATCCCGGTCTGCACCACCGGGTGCTGGATCCCGGTCAGTTCGGTCAGCGCGGTCTTCACGACGGGACTTCCTTGTCCCGCTTGGCTTTCGGATCAAGGCTGGTCCGGATCAGCAGCAGTTCGGGCTCGGTCGGCAGCCGGGACTCCGTGACGTCGCCGGTGATCAGCGGAAACGACGTCGCCTCGACGACCTCGTCCACGGAAACCCCCGGATGCACGGAAACCAGTCGCGGCGCGTGATCTTCGCCGCCGAAATCGAGGACGCCGAGATTCGTGACGACGCGGTGGACATCGTGGTAGCGCAGCCCGGCCTCGCGCGCCCTGGCGTAACCGACGCCGGACACCACATCGACCTGGTCGACGAAGACCCGCTTGCTGTGCCGCGGAACCCAGTAGCTCGTGCGGTGGTTGGCCGTGTTGCCCGGCCCGCCGCGCACGCCGAGGAGTTGCTTCTTCGGCTGGGAATGCTCGCCGATCGTCGAGATGTTCTGGTTGCCCTCGCCGTCGATCTGGTTGGCGCCCATCACCACATGACGTTTTCCGCGCGGTACCACGGTGTCGAGGACTTTGCGGAACGGTTGCCAGCCTTCGACGACGGCTTCGGACGTCATCAGGTACGCCTCGCCGTCGGACAGCAGGATGTCCGGCTCGAAGGTCAGCCTGGCGAGCCGGGCACCCAGCGACGGGATGAAACCCATGGGGCTCACCACGATTTCGCCGTCGCCGCGGAACAATTCGGCGCAGGCCACGACGGCGATCTCGGCGCGCGTTGCGTCACTCATGCGGACTCCCCGAACTCGGCGACGGCCTTTTGGTACTGCGCTTCGTCTCCGGACAGGAACCGGTCCACGAATCCGGGCCATGCGTCGAGATCCTTGGCGGACTCGGCGTAGTGGCGCTGGAAGCGTTCGTCGCGTTCGTAGTCCGGGGCGGCGGTGGTGAAATGCGCGCCGTTCGGTGTTTCGGCGACCCCGGTGACGAGCATCCGGCTCAGCAGCAGGCTTTGTACCGGCCCCGCGTCGGCGAGTTCGGCCGTCTCCACGATCTTTTCCGTGGACACATAACACTTGTCGGCGGCGAGCGCGAACAGTTCGTCGAAGTACGGATCCGGCCCGAGGTACTGCGCGTTGCCCCGGGCGTCGGCGCGGTTGAGGTGGACGAAGGCGACGTCGAGTTCGAGCGCGGGCACGGCCAGCAGCTCTTCGGCGTCGTCGTAAGGGGAGCGGACGGTGCGCAACGACGGGTTCAGGTCCATGACGCCCGAACCGAGGCCCGCACGGGTCGGCAGGAACGGAAGGCGTTGCGCGGCAGCGGAAAGGCCGGTACCGAAAACACCTTCGTCGTACTCGGTGACGGTGATCGTCCCGGCTTCCCGCGCCCGGGAGAACCACGGGTCGTAGGGGATCGTGTCCAGCGTGACGAAGCCGAAGACGAGGTGCTTGAGCTTGCCGGCCGAGGCCAGCAGCCCGACGTCCGGGCCGCCGTAGGAGACCACGGTGAGATCCTTGACCGGCGACCGCAGGATCGCGCGCACCAGCGCCATCGGCTTGCGCCGGGAGCCCCAGCCGCCGATCCCGATCGTCATGCCGTCCTCGAGTTCGCCGACGATCTCGTCCGGCGTCATCCGCTTGTCGGCCATCACTTCCCCTTACCGTCCAAGAACTCCTGACGCGCGCCGTCGGAGACGCCTGCCAGGTTGAGTTCGAAGGTGAATCCCTGCTCGAAGCGATAGCTGCGATGCACGGGCTGGACGTCGATGCCGTTGATGGCCTGTTTCGCCGCGCGGATCACGCGGGTGTCCTTCGCCGCGATCTGCCGTGCCAAGCCGAGAGCGGTCTCGTCGAGTTCTTCCCGCGAGACCACGGCGTAGACCGAACCGTGGTGGTGCAGCTGGGCCGCGGTGATCGTCGAAGCCGTGTAGTACAACGCCCGCATCAGATGCTGGGGGACCAGCCGCGCGAGATGCGTCGCCGCGCCCAGCGCGCCGCGATCGACCTCGGGGAGCCCGAAGGTCGCGTCCTCGCTGGCGACCACGACGTCCGCGTTGCCGACCAGGCCGACCCCGCCGCCGAGACAGAAACCCTGCACCGCGGCGATCACCGGGACCGCGCAGTCGTACACGGCGGAGAACGCCGCCGCGCAGCCCTCGTTCGCGCCGATCAGCGCGCCGTATCCCGGATCGCGCTGGATCTCCTTGATGTCGACGCCCGCGTTGAACCCGCGGCCCTCCGCGCGCAGCACCACGACGTGGGTCGAGGGATCGCGCCCGGCGTCGGTGACCGCGGAGGCGAGGGCGAACCAGCCCTTCACGTTCAGCGCGTTCACCGGGGGCGCGTCGACCGTGACCACGGCGATGCCGGGCTCCGGCGAGTGGGTGGAAACGCTCATCGTGCACCCTTCTGCTACCAAACCTAGCACTTGCTTGGTACGTTAGCAGGACGTCCGGCCCGGGTACAGCGATGTGAAGGAGGCCCGGCATGGCACTGGAGCTCCGGCTCGACGGCGCCGTGGTGCTGGTGACCGGCGGGGTACGTGGCGTCGGCGCCGGTGTCACCAGGACATTTCTGCGCGCCGGTGCCGAAGTCGTCACCTGCGCCCGCACCGAACCCGAGCGGCCGGTCTGCTTCGAGGACAGATCGTCGACGTTCATCTCCTGCGACGTCCGCGACGCGGGAGAGGTCGACGCGCTCTTCGAGGAGATCCTCCGCCGCCACGGCAGGCTCGACGTCGTGGTCAACAACGCGGGCGGCGCGCCGTACGCGGAGGTGGCCGACGCGTCGCCGCGGTTCCACGAGAAGATCGTCGCGCTGAACCTGCTGGCGCCGTTGACCGTCGCCCGCGCCGCGAACGCGATCATGCAGCGTCAGGAAAGCGGCGGCGTCGTCGTGAACATCAGCAGTGTCAGCGCGACGAGACCGTCGCCGGGAACGGCGTCCTACGGTGCGGCGAAAGCGGGTTTGGACAATCTGACCGCGACGCTGGCCGTGGAGTGGGCGCCCAAGGTGCGGGTCAACGCGCTCGACGTCGGCATGGTCAAGACGGAGCACACTCACCTGCATTACGGCGACGAGGCCGGAATCGCCGCCGTGGGCGCGACAGTCCCGTTAGGACGGTTGGCCGAACCGGACGAAATCGGTTCCTGCGCGGTGTTCCTGGCGTCTCCGCTGGCCTCATACGTCAGCGGTGCCTGCCTGACCGTGCACGGCGGGGGAGAGGTTCCTGCCTTCCTCGCCGCATCCAATTCCGTGGCAAAAGAACGAAAGGAGCCGGTGTGAGCGGGATCGCCGACGGCCGGATCGTGGTGGTGACCGGAGCCGGTCGTGGTATCGGACGGGCGCACGCGCTCGCGTTCGCCGCCGAGGGCGCGCGGGTGGTGGTGAACGACCTCGGCGCCGGGATCGACGGTAGCGGCGGTTCGGCGGGGCCAGCACAGGACGTCGTCGACGAGATCGAGGCGCTCGGCGGCAAGGCGGTCGCGAACACCGACGACATCGCGTCCTGGGACGGTGCCGCGGCGCTGGTGCGGACCGCCGTCGAAACCTTCGGCGGGCTGGACGTCCTGGTCAACAACGCGGGATTCCTGCGCGACCGGATGCTGGTCAACCTCGGCGAGGACGAATGGGACGCCGTCATCCGCGTCCACCTCAAGGGGCATTTCGCGCCGACGCGGCACGCCGCCGAGTACTGGCGAACGGAGGCGAAAGCCGGCCGGACGCGGGCCGCGCGGGTGATCAACACCAGTTCCGGCGCCGGGCTGCTCGGCAGTGTCGGGCAGGGCAACTACGCGGCGGCGAAGTCCGGGATCCTGGGCCTCACCCTGGTCGCGGCCACCGAGTTCGCGCGGTACGGCGTCACCGTGAACGCGATCGCCCCGGCCGCCAGGACCCGGATGACCGAAGAGGCGTTCGCCGCCGACATGGCCGCGCCGGAGGACGGTTTCGACGCCATGGCACCGGAAAACGTGTCACCGCTGGTGGTGTGGCTCGGCAGTGAGGAGTCGTCCGGGGTGACCGGGCGGGTGTTCGAGGTCGACGGCGGACGTGTCTCGATCGCGCAAGGCTGGCGGCACGGCACGGTGCGGGACAAGGGATCCCGGTGGGCACCGGCCGAACTCGGCCCCGTCGTCGCCGAGTTGCTGGCCGATGCTCCTGTCCCTGAACCTGTGTACGGCGCTTAGGCGTCCCGGGTCAGGTCCCGGACCTCGGGAAGTCGCCGGAATCCACCCGATTCATAAGTGGCGACGGCGGCGGCATTGGAACTCGGCGTGCCCACGACCGCGCTCGACGAGCCGAGCTCCTGGAGCGCGGCCACCGCGGCGACGGTGATCGCCCGGCCGTAGCCGTGTCCGCGATGGTCCCGGTGCACGCCCATCGGTTCGAGTACCCCGGGCTTCCCCGGACCGGCCGACCACACCGTCGCCGTCGCCACGGCGTTGTCGTGGCCGTCGTAAGCGACGAGACACCGGGCGTCGGCGTACGGCACGCCCGAAGCCATCGCCTGCCAGCGCTCTTCCGAGAACTTCGACCCGTCGAACGCCCCTCGCTGGACCTCGGCCCGCACCGTCGCCTGCTCGGGCCCGACCACCTCGATCCGCAGGTCCGGGGCCTTCACCGGCTCGGTGAGGTCGCGGTGCAGCGGTGTCCACGGCTCGTCGGTGCGCCAGCCTCGTGCGGGCAGCAAGTCTTGGATCAGCGCGTCCTTCGGTGCCTCGATGGCCACCTTCCCCGGCGGCAGCACTCCTCGCTCCGGCTCGATCACGTCCTCGACCAGTCGCCTCGCCAGTTCCTCGTCCTGCCGAGCGTCCGGAGCGGTCGTCATGCGCAGCAGATCGGCTCCGTCCTGCAGCCCGACGGCGAGAATCCGGCCGTCCCGGCGCCAGATCCGGACCGCCGCGGCCGTCGCTTCCGCGCCGAACTGCCAGAACCAGCCCAGGTCGCCGGGATGCAGCTGCCACGGCGAGCCTTCACGTTGCCACTCCCGGAGCGCGTCCACGGCCTCGATCAGGCCGTCGACTCCCGGCTTCTCCACGATGATCGCCATACCCGTGATCACACACCACCACTCGTGCCGTTCGCATCCGGTTTTCGGTGCGGCCAAGATGGAGGCGTGATGTCACTTCAGCGCCGTCTCTGGGAAGCGGTCGAGCCGCTGCACGCCGTCGTCTACTTCGCGCCGGAAACGGCGGCCGCGGCCAAGGCGGTCGGACTGCCGAGTTGGTGGATGGGCTATTTCGCCGGTCGGGTCGCGCCGCTCGGGCCACTGCTGGAACCGCCGGTGACCGCGATGCTCTTCGGGTTCGCGCCACGCATGGTCGCGCGATCCCTGCCGGACGCGTGGAAATACGCCGAACCGGCGGTCGTGCTGCGGAGCCGGATGGACGCCGTCGAGGCCGCGCTGGGCCGGATCCTGCCCGCCGACGCGCCATTCGAAGAGCTGGCCGACCTGCTCGAACAGGCCGTCACCGGCTGCGACTTCGCGGCCAGGCCGCTCGCCGCCGCGTGGTCTTCGGTCGACCGTCCCGCGAGTGCGGCCGGCCGGGTCTGGCTGGCGGCGACGGTGTTGCGTGAGCATCGCGGGGACGGTCACGTGCTCTCCGCGGTCGCCGCCGGGCTGCGCGGCCTCGACACCACGCTGACGCATATCGGCACCGGCGCGGTCACTCGTGAGGTCGTCCAGATCAACCGCGGCTGGTCCGATGACGACTGGGACGAGAGTGTCGGGCGGTTGACCGGCAGGGGCATCCTCGACGGCGAGCTGAAGCTCACCGAGGCGGGAATCGCGCTGCGCCAACGGATCGAGGACGAGACCGACCGCCTCGCCACCGGTCCTCTCGAAGCACTCGGTACCGGCGGCGCCGCCGAGGTCGAGCGGATCGCCGTCCCGTTGAGCCGCCGGATCTTCGACGCCGGCGCGATCCCGCTGCCGAACCCGATGGGGGCCCCGCGGCCCTGATCGCTCGAAACTGTCGGACCCCGGTGGGACGCTGTTCCGTATGGCGACGTGGCAGCGGTTCAGTGAAGAGGCACCCGCGCTGGCGGAGAAGATCAAAGAGCGGTTCACCGCGGAGAAGTCGCATGTGCTGGCGACGGTCCGCCGGGACGGCTCGCCCAGGGTCAGTGGCAGTGAGGTCGATTTCCGTGAACAGGACCTGTTGATCGGTTCGATGATCAACGCGGTGAAGGCGAAAGACCTGCGACGTGACGGCAGGTTCGCGATCCACGCCGCCTCGGCGATCGACGAGGGCGGCGCGGACGCGAAGGTCGCGGGCAAGGCCGTCGAGATCACCGATCCGGCGGAGGTCGCCCGCCTGCAAGGCAACGACGAACCGGCCCATGTGTTCCGCCTCGACCTGTCCGAGGTGGTGCTGACCTGGGTCGAAGGCAATTCCCTGATGGTCGAGATCTGGAAGGAGGGCCAAGGGAGCAAACGGCTCGCGAGGCCGGACAACGGTCCGGTGGTCGAGGTCGCGCTGGGTTAGATCCGCTCGATGATGGTGCCGGTGGAAAGCGCGCCACCGGCGCACATCGTCACGAGAGCGGTACCGCCGTCGAGGCGTTCCAGTTCGTGCAGTGCCGTGGTCAGCAATCGCGCGCCGGTGCTGCCGACGGGATGTCCGAGCGCGATCGCGCCACCGTTCACGTTGACCTTGTCCTCGTCGGGCTGGTGCACCCGTTGCCACGACAACACAACTGAAGCGAAGGCCTCGTTGATTTCGAAGAGGTCGAGGTCGCCGATCGCCATGCCCGCTTTGGCCAGGACCCGTTCGGTCGCTTGCACGGGCCCGTCGAGGTGGTAGTACGGCTCCGCGCCGACCAGTGCCTGCGAGACGATCCGTGCCCGTGGCCTGAGGCCCAGTGCCTTGGCCCGGTCGGAGTCCATCAGGAGCAGCGCGGCCGCGCCGTCGGAGATCTGCGACGACGTCCCCGCCGTGTGCACGCCGCCTTCGAGGACGGGCTTGAGTTTGGCGAGGCCTTCGACGGTCGTCTCGCGCAGGCCCTGATCGCGGGTCACCAGCCGCGTCTCGCCGGTCGGTGTGCCGTCTTCGCCGAGCACGGGTGCCTTCACCGCGACGACCTCGCGGTCGAAGTGTCCGGCCGCCCACGCGGCGGCGGCCTTGGCCTGCGACGCGGTCCCGAACCGGTCGACGTCCTGGCGGGTGATCCCGCGGCGTTCCGCGATCCGCTCGGCCGCGCCGTACTGGTTCGGCATGTCGATCGACCATGACTCCGGTCGTGGCGTGCCGATGCCTTCGCCGCGGTTCGCGCCCAGCGGTACCCGGCTCATCGCCTCGACGCCGCACGAGACGCCGACGTCGATCGCCCCGGCCGCGATGAGCCCGGCGATCAGGTGGGTGGCCTGCTGCGCCGAGCCGCATTGGGCGTCGATGGTGGTCGCGCCGGTGGTCTCGGGGAGTCCGGCGTGCAGCCACGCCGTCCGCGTGACGTTGCCCGCCTGCTCGCCGGCCTGGGTCACGGCACCGCCGATCGCCTGCTCGACCAGCGCGGGATCCAGTCCCGCGCGTTCGAGCAGGGCGCGCTGCGCCGCGCCGAGGATTTCGGCGGCGTGCAGCCCGGCCAAGTGGCCCCTGCGCTTGCCGATTGGGGTGCGGACCGCCTCGACGATCACCGGACTACCCACGTTCGCCTCCTGGGGAAACACTGTTCACTACCGGAAAAGTAGAACACGTTCTTGATTTGAGCAAGTCGCTCCAGGGTTGACTGGATTTTGATCACTGGTCGCCGTTCCTGCTTCTCGCTGGGGTGTCATGATCCCCTCGGGTCGAGTTAACGGGTTTCACTAAAACTCTTCACTTGGTAAACGCCGTATGCTTCAATCGGCTCTAGAACGTGTTTCATTGGCGAACCGCGTAGGAGGTAGCCCGTGGCCGCTCCGCTGATCCCCGCCGGTTTCGATTTCACCGATCCGGATCTGTACGCCACCAGACTGCCTCTGGAGGAGTTCGCCGAACTCCGCCGTACGGCACCGGTCTGGTGGAACCCGCAGCCGCACAACACCGCGGGCTTCCGCGATGACGGCTACTGGGTCGTCAGCCGGCTCGAGGACGTCAAGGCGGTGTCGAGGGACAGCGAGCTGTTCTCCTCGCGCGAGAAGACCGCGATCATCCGTTTCGACGAGAGCATGACCGACGACAGCCTCGAAGCGAACCGTCTGGTCCTGCTCAACATGGACGCCCCACAGCACACCAAGCTGCGGCGCATCGTGTCGAAGGGCTTCACACCGAGGTCGATCGCGAAACTCGAGGACACCCTGCGCGACCGCGCGGAGAAGATCGTCAGCGAGGCCAAGAAAAAGGGCTCCGGTGACTTCGTCGTCGACGTCGCGTGCGAACTTCCCTTGCAGGCCATCGCCGAACTGATCGGCATCCCGCAAGAAGACCGGATGAAGCTCTTCGACTGGTCCAACCAGATGGTCTCCTACGACGATCCCGAGTACGAGGTAGAGCCGCTCGCCGCGTCGGCCGAGATCGTCGGCTACGCCTGGAACATGGCCGAGGAACGCCGCAAATGCCCGATGGACGACATCGTCACGAAGCTGATTCAGGCGGACGTCGACGGTGAATCGTTGGCTTCGGACGAGTTCGGCTTCTTCGTCATCCTGCTGGCCGTCGCGGGCAACGAGACGACGCGCAACGCGATCACCCATGGCATGAAGGCGTTCCTCGACCACCCCGATCAGTGGGAGCTCTACAAGAAGGAACGGCCGAAGACCGCGCCGGACGAGATCGTCCGCTGGGCCACCCCGGTGGTCGCCTTCCAGCGCACCGCGACCCGCGACACCGAACTCGGCGGGCAGCTGATCCGCAAGGGCGACCGGGTCGGGATGTTCTACAGCTCCGCGAACTTCGACCCGGACCACTTCGACCAGCCGGAGAAGTTCGACATCCTCCGCGAGGACAACCCGCACGTCGGCTTCGGCGGCACGGGCTCGCACTACTGCATCGGCGCCAACCTCGCGCGACTGGAGATCGACCTGATCTTCAACGCCATCGCCGACGTCATGCCGGACATCAGCGAGGTCTCCGAGCCGGACCGGCTGCGGTCGAGCTGGCTCAACGGGATCAAGCACTACCAGGTGCGCTACGGCTGATCCCTCGCGAACGCCGTAAGGCACCATGGGGCCATGGGTCCCCACGTGCAGGTCGACGTCGAAATGTCCTTCCGGGTCACGAAACCCGGCCCCGCCGCGTTCGTGGTCGCGCTCGCCGGCGGGGCGGACCACGAGGAGTTCGCCTATCCCGCGCCGCCGCGCCAGGTCGCGTTCGAACACGGGACCCGGGCGCAGATCCTCGACCTGCCGCTCGGCGAACACGTCGTGCGGTACCGGGCCGGGCGCACCCTGGGACAGGCCGAGGCGGAGCCGGTCACCATGGACGACCTCGTCCGCTACACTCGGCCGAGCCGGTACTGCCCCTCGGACCGGATGGGCGGGCTCGCGCTGGCGCGGTTCGGTGACCTGCCCGGCGCGCGCACCCAGGTCGAGGCGATCGTCCGGCACGTGGGCGAGCACCTGTCCTATGTGGTCGGTTCCGGTTCGCCGACCGACGACGCCGTCGACACCTATCTCGCGGGCGAAGGGGTGTGCCGCGACTTCGCGCACGTCTGCATCTCGCTGTGCCGCGTGATCGACATCCCCGCCCGGTTCACCGCGGTCTACGCGCCAGGACTGTCCCCAATGGACTTCCACGCGGTGTTCGAAGCCGCGATCGACGGCCGCTGGTACGTGTTCGACGCCACCGGTCTCGCGCCGAGGCAGAGCATGAGCCGGATCGCGACCGGCCGGGACGCCACCGACACCGCGTTCCTCTCGACGCTCGGCTGTGAGCTGGACTTTCTCGGCAACACGGTGCTGGCTACGGCGGGCCCGTCGCTGCCGGAGGACGACGGCACGGAGCTGATCGCGCTCGCTTGATCGCGTGTTGTGCGCGAAGCGTGACTTCGCTGAGGTAGACATTGGCGTGTGAGGGAGAAGCAAGCACCGACGAAATGGAAGCGGCTGCGTGCCCGCTACCGCTGGCTGGACCATTTGGCGCGGGCGGTGAACCGCTATGTCGAATACGGCGGTTACCACTACGTCGCGTCGATCACCTACTTCAGCCTGTTCTCGCTGGTGCCCATCCTCATGGTCGCGGTGTCGGTGGCCGGCTTCGTGCTGGCGAGCCAGCCGCAGCTGATCGAGTCGATGCTGAACGCGATCACCGGCACGCTGCCGGGCGGCCTCGGTGAACAGGCGGGGGATCTGCTCACCCGCTTCGTGGACCAGCGCACCAGCGTCGGGCTCATCGGTCTGGTGATCGGGTTGTACTCCGGCTGGAACTGGATGAACTCGCTGCGGGACGCGCTCACCGCGCTGTGGGGCCAGAACCGGTCGGATCTCCCGCTGCTGCGCACGATCGCCGCCGATCTGCTGGCGCTGCTCGGGCTCGCGAGCGCGCTGCTGGTCTCCTTCGCGATCACCATTTCCGGGTCCGCGCTCGGCCGGTACCTGCTGGGGCTGGCCGGCGTGGACGACACCGCCTGGGGGCACAACGTGCTGTCGGCGATCTCGATTCCCTTGGCGCTGCTGGCCAACTGGCTCGTGTTCCTCTGGGTGCTCACCCGGCTGCCGCGGAAACCGGTCGGCGTCCGCAGCGCGATGCGCGGCGCGGTCGCGCTGGCACTGGGCTTCGAACTGCTGAAGCAGGCCGGTGGGATCTACCTGCGGTTGATCGGCGATTCGCCGACCGGGGTCGCGTTCGGCTCGATCATCGGCCTGATCTTCTTCATCTCACTGGTGGCCAGGATGCTGGTGTTCGTCACCGCGTGGACGGCGACCGCGCGGGACGCGCCGCCGGACCCGGTCCGGCCGCCGCCTCCCGTGGTGGTCCGGCCCGTGGTGGCGCAGCCCGACCGACACGGTCTCAAGCCGATGCTCGTGGGTGCGGTGACCGGAGTGGTCGCCACCCTCGCCGCGCAACGCCTCCGCCCGCGCCGCCGGAGCTAGCTCGGCTTGGCCGAGCCCACCACCCACATCGAGAAGAACTGCGAACCGCCGCCGTACGCGTGCCCGAGCGCGACCCTCGCACCGTCGACCTGGTAGTCCCCGGCCCGGCCCATCACCTGTTTGGCCGCTTCGGAGAACCGGAGCATCCCGGACGCGCCGATCGGGTTGGACGACAGCACGCCGCCGGACGGGTTGATCGGCAGCCGTCCGCCAAGCGCGGTCTCACCCGCCTCGGTGAGCTTCCAGCCCTGGCCTTCTTCGGTGAATCCCAGGTTCTCCAGCCACATCGGCTCGAACCACGAGAACGGCACGTAGATCTCCGCGGTGTCCACTTCGGACAGTGGGTCGGTGATGCCCGCGTCGCGCCACAACGCGGCGGCGGCGTCCCGACCGGCCTGCGGGTTGACCTGGTCGCGGCCGGCGAACGTCGTCGGTTCGGTGCGCATCGCGGTCGCGTGGATCCACGCCGCACCACCGGGAACGGCGTCGCCCGCGGCCTCGTCACCGATCACCATCGCGCACGCGCCGTCCGACGACGGGCAGGTCTCGTCGTAACGGATCGGATCCCACAGCATCTGCGACGCCTGCACCGACTCCACGGTGATGTCGGCCTGTCGCAAGTGCGCGAAGGGATTCAGGGCGCCGTTGCGCCGGTCCTTGGCCGCCACGATCGCGCCGATGTGGTCGGGCGCGCCGGACCGCCGGATGTACGAGCGCACGTGCGGCGCGAAATAGCCGCCCGCACCGGCGCCCACCGGCATCTGGAACGGCGGCAGGATCGACAGGCCCCACATCGCGTTCGACTCGGACTGCTTCTCGAAGGCCACGGTGAGAACCCGCTTGTGCACACCGGCCTGCACCAGCGACGCCGCCACGAGTGCCGTCGATCCGCCGACAGAACCCGCGGTGTGCACGCGCAGCAAGGGTTTCCCGGTCGCGCCGAGCGCGTCGGCGAGGAACAGTTCGGGCATCATGACACCCTCGAACAGGTCCGGCGCCTTGCCGAGGACGACGGCGTCGATGTCGTCCCAGCCGGTTTGCGCGTCGAGCATCGCCCGGTCGATGGCCTCCCGGAGCAATCCGGGCATGGACACGTCGGTGCGCTTGGCCTTGTGGTGGGTCTGGCCGGTTCCCAGTACGGCCGCGAGGTGCTTCATGAGAGGACCTCCAAGGTCGCGACCAGGTTCTGCTGGAGGACGGGGCCGCTGGTCGCGTGGGCGAGGGTCTTGCGCGCGCTGCCGTCGAGGATGTGGCTCGCCGCCTCGCCGATGCGTGCCAGTCCCGCGGAGAACATCGGGTTGCCGGTCAGCACACCGCCCGAGGGGTTGATCCGCACCCGCTCGTCCAGTCCCAGCGCGTCGCGCAGGATCAGTTCCTGGTGGGTGAACGGCGCGTGCAGTTCGGCGAGTTCGACGCCGTCGAGGTCGAGCGCCCGCCCGGCGGCCACTGTGGACGGTGACCGGGTGAGATCCCGCACGCCGAGCGCGGGGGAGTCGACCCGGTGCTGGATCCCGGTGAGCACCGCGGGGCTGTCGACGAGGTCGGCCGCCCGCTCGGCCGAGGCGAGCACGAGGACGGCGGCGCCGTCGGTGATCGGGGCGATGTCGTGGGCACGCAAGGGATCCGCGAAGTACGGGGCGTCGAGGAGTTCGGCGACCTCGACCGTTCCGGAGACCTGTGCGGCGGGATTCGACGCGGCGTCGGCACGACTGCGCGCGGCGACTTCGGTGAGGTCCTTTTCGGACCACAGTCCCGCTTCGAGCCCCAACCTCGCCTGGATCCCGGCGACGCTCACCGAGTCCGGCCACAGCGGCGCGACGACGTACGGGTCCATTTGCAGCGCCAGCACCCGCCGCAACTGCCCGGCCGACGACTTGCCGAAGCCGTAGACGAGCGCCGTTTCGACCTCGCCCATCCGGATCTTGAGCCATGCCTCGTACAACGCCCAGGCGGCGTCCATCTCGACGTGCGACTCGTGGATAGGAGGGAAGGCCCCGATGGCGTCGACGGCCGCGATGAACGAGAACGCCCGGCCGGCGAGGTAGTCCGAGGAACCCGAGCACCAGAACTCGATGTCCTCTTTGGACAGACCGGTCTTCGCGAAGACCTCGGAGAAGATCGGCACCAGCATTTCCACGCCATTGGTGGTGCCGGGGGTACTGCGGACGTTGGGGGCCTGCGCGAAGCCCACTACTGCTACATCTGGCACGGCGTCCTCACAGATGGTGGGCGAAGGATTCGTACGGCGCGTCGGGCTCGCCGGTCGGTTCGAAATGGCCGATGTTCTCCAGCGACGTCCACCATTCGTCTCGCGGTTTCCAGGCGGCGCGCACGCGCATGCCCATCCGGACGTCGGCGGCGTCGCAGCCGAGGACCAGATGCAGGAACGCGATGTCCGCGCCGTCGAGCAGGATGTACGCCGCCACGTACGGCGGTTTGATCTTCTGCCCGAGGAACGGCACGTTCACGATGCAGAACGTGGTGACGATGCCGGTGTCGGGCAGTTCCACCTCGTCGGTGGTCGGGACGCCGTCGGTCGGGCAGGCGCCGCGCGGCGGGATGTAGACCTTGTCGCAGGACGGGCAGCGCTGGCCGATCAGCTTCCCCTCGGCGAGGCCGCGCAGGTACCGGCTCTCCTCCGGTGACGCGGAATGCTCGTAGCGCAGGTGGATCGGCGTGATCACCACGCTGACGGGCGCGCCCTCCTCGCGTTTCGCGATCGGGGGAGGTGCCTCGGTGAGTTCGGTGTCGGGCCCGTCGGCGGGGACGAAGTACGCGATGTCCCGGATGTGACCGACCGTCTCGTCCGCCCAGCGGATCCGCACGCGCTGTCCAGTGTGGACATTCGACGGCGTGCCCGCGTCGACGGCGTGCAGGATCGAGGTGTCGGCGCCGTCGAGCCTGATCAGTGCCCAGGCGAACGGCCGGGACAGCGGCTGGCCGTCGAGCGGTTCGGCGATCCAGGCCCAGGACACGATCTCGCCCTCGGCGGCGACCGGCACGAACTCGGACAGCGCCTCGGCGGTCACGGGGTCGTATTCCAGCGGCGGCACGTGGACACGGCCGTCGCTGCCGCGGACGCCTTCGACTCGGCGCTCGCGCAGGGCGTTGACGAACCGGCCGAGCACGGGGCCGACCGAGCGGGTGTAGTCGAAGCCCACGTTGAGCGGGGCCGACAGCGGAAGTTCGGGTGCGCTCACATCCTGAGTGAAACATGTTCTCGAAATTCCGGCAAGATCGGCCTTCTCGGCCTTGCTGGCGGTTGCCCTTGAGTGGAACGCGTTCTAGATTTGCGCGTATGTCGACTGCTACGGGGACACTTGGGGTCTGGAACATCGCCGCTCAGGAGCCGGAGCGGGTCGCGCTCGTCGATCCGGACGGCCGCTCGATCGGCTATGGCGATCTGGCCGCGAAAGCGAACGCGTACGCCCGGGGTTTGCAGGCCCTCGGGCTGGAAGCAGGGGACGTGGTCGTCGTCCTCCAGCCCAACGGCGACGAACTCGTGGCGGCCTACTTCGCCGCCATTCAGTCCGGGTTGTACATCGTGGTGGTCAACTGGCACCTGGTCGGGCCCGAGGTCGCCTACATCCTCGCCGACAGCGGCGCCAAGGCGTTCCTCGCGCACGAGCGGTTCGCCGACGTCGCGATCGCCGCCGCCGACGAGGCGGGGATCCCGGAACGCGGGCGGTTCGCCGTCGGTGACGTCCCGGGCTTCCGGCGGATCGAGGAGCTTGGCTCGGGCGAGGGCGACGGACGTCCGGAGAGGCGTACGGCCGGCTCGCCGATGCTCTACACCTCCGGGACGACGGGACGGCCCAAGGGCGTCCGGCGGCCGCTGAGTGGCGCGGATCCCGACGACGTCCCCGGCGCCTCGACGTGGTTCTTCGGGATCTTCGGGCTGACACCGCACGACGAGCACGTCCACCTGTGCGGGTCGCCGCTCTATCACACGGCGGTGCTCAACTTCGTCGCGATCTCCCTGCAACTGGGGCATACCGCGGTGCTGATGGACCGCTGGGACGCCGAGGACATGCTGCGGCTGATCGACCGGCATCGCGTCACGCACAGCCACATGGTCCCGACGCAGTTCCGGCGCCTGCTCGGGCTGCCGGACGACGTCCGCGCGGCCTACGACCTGAGTTCGCTGCGCGTGATGATCCACGGCGCCGCGCCGTGCCCGCTGGAAGTCAAACGGCGGATGCTCGACTGGTGGGGCCCGGTCGTCACCGAGTACTACGCGGCCACCGAGGGCGGCGGCACGGCGATCTCGGGCGAGGAGTGGCTGAAGAAACCGGGTTCGGTGGGGCTGCCGTGGCCGGGTTCGACGATCAAGATCCTCGACGACGAGGGCGCCGAACTGCCCGCCGGCGAGACCGGCACGGTGTACATGAAGATGGGCGACTCGAAGTTCGAGTACCACAAGGACCGGGTCAAGACGGACAAAGCGCGGGTCGGGGACCTGTTCACCCTCGGCGACGTCGGGCATCTCGACGAGGACGGCTACCTTTTCCTGCACGACCGCAAGGCGGATCTGATCATCTCGGGCGGGGTCAACATCTACCCGGCGGAGATCGAGGGCGAACTGGTGATGCACCCGAAGATCGCCGACGTCGCGGTGTTCGGCGTCCCGCACGAGGACTGGGGCGAGGCGATCAAGGCCGTCGTCCAGCCCGCCGACGGTGTAGAACCCTCCGAGGACCTGACCGCGGAGATCCTCGAGTACGCCGCCGCCCGCCTGGCGAAGTTCAAACTCCCGCGTTCAGTCGACTACTTGCCCGAACTCCCGCGCGACCCCAACGGGAAGCTCTACAAGCGCAAGCTCCGCGACCCCTACTGGGCCGGTCACTGCGCCCCGTAACCCGTACCTCGCGTGATCAGACGGCGATCACGCGTGATCACGCGGAGAACACCGAGTTCTCCGCCTGATCACGCGTGTTGTCCGCCTGATCACGCGTGTTGCGGGTTAGCGGCCTCGGAAGACGGGCTTGCGCTTCTCGGCGAAGGCGCGGGGGCCTTCCTTCGCGTCTTCGCTGGCGAAGACCTCGATGCCGTACTGGGCGTCGAGCTTGAAGGCCGCCTCCTCGTGCATGCCCTCGGTGTCGCGCATGGTCTTGAGGATCGCGCGGACGGCTAGGGGTCCGTTCGCGGCGATCAGGCTCGCCAGCTCCAGCGCCTTGTCCAGGGCCTTGCCGTCCGGGACGACGTGCCCGATGAGGCCGATCTCCAGCGCTTCGGCCGCCTTGATGTGCCGTCCGGTCAGCAGTAGGTCGGCCGCGACGGTGTACGGGATCTGGCGGGGGAGCCGCACGGCCGAGCCGCCCATCGGGAACAGGCTCCACCGTGCCTCGGACACGCCGAACTTCGCGCTCTCGCCCGCGACGCGGATGTCCGTGCCCTGCAGGATCTCCGTCCCGCCCGCGATCGCCGGACCTTCGACGGCCGCGATCAACGGTTTCGTCAGTCGTCGCCCCTTGAGCAGGCCCTCGATGCGGCTGGGGTCGAAGGTGCCCTTCTCGAACGAGTCGCTGGGCGAGTTCTTCGACATCGACTTCAGGTCGGCGCCCGCGCAGAACGCGCCACCCGCGCCGGTGAGCACGCAGCACCGGACGTCGTCGTCCTCGTCGACCCGGTTCCACGCCTCGACCATGATTCCGAGCATCTCGCCGCTGAGCGCGTTGCGGGCCTCCGGCCGGTTCATCGTGACCACGAGGGTGTGTTCGATCTTTTCCACCAGCGCGTGCGGTTCGCCCACCGAAACCTCCCAAAGAGCGGCCATTGCCCAGAACGATAACATGTTCTACTTTGGGGAAGTGGCACTCAACATCGCGGATCTACTCGAGCACGCCGTCGACGCCGTGCCGGAGCGCATCGCGGTCGTCTGCGGCGATCGGCGGGTCACCTTCGCCGAACTGGAAGAGCGCGCCAACCGGCTGGCGCATCACCTCGCTGCACACGGCGTGGGACCTGGATCCCATATCGGTGTCTATTCCCGGAACTCGATCGAGGCACTGGAATCGATGGTCGCCGCGTACAAGTTGCGCGCGATCGCCGTCAACGTCAACTACCGCTACGTCCACGGCGAACTGCGGTATCTGTTCGACAACGCCGACCTCGTGGCGCTGGTCCACGAGCGCGGCTATTCGGACAAGGTCGCCGCCGTCCTGCCGGAGGTGCCGAAACTGAAACACGTTGTCGTTGTCGACGACGGAAGCGACGGCGACTACTCGTCCTACGGCGGCGTGGACTACGAAGCCGCGCTCGCCGAAGGCTCACCCGAGCGCGACTTCGCCGAGCGCAGCGCCGACGACCTCTACATCCTCTACACCGGCGGGACCACCGGGTATCCCAAGGGTGTCCTGTGGCGTCACGAGGACATCTGGCGCGCGCTCGGCGGCGGCATCAACTTCGTCACCGGCGAGTACGTCCCGGACGAATGGACGCTCGCCGAACAGGGTAAATCGGGCAGCCTGGTCCGGCTTCCGGCCGCGCCGCTGATCCACGGCGCCGCGCAGTGGGCCGCGTTCGGCGCGCTGTTCACCGGCAGCCCGGTCGTGTTCGTGCCGCGGTTCGACGCGCACGAGGTCTGGAAAGCCGTGCAGGAGAACAAGGTCCAGGTGCTCACCATCGTCGGTGACGCGATGGCGCGGCCGTTGATCGACGCTTTCCGCGAGGGCGACTACGACGCGTCATCGCTCGTCGCGGTGTCGAGCCACGCGGCCCTGTTCTCCCAGTCGGTGAAGCAGGAATTCCTCGCGATGGTGCCGCACGTGGTGATCACCGACGCGATCGGATCCTCCGAAAGCGGGTTCACCGGCATCGGCATGGTCAGCAAGGACAGCGACCATTCCGCCGGTCCGCGGGTCAACTTCGGCAAGGACGCCATCCTGGTGGACGACGACGGCGCGCTCGTCGACCCGAAACCGGGAGCGATCGGGCTGATCGCGCGGCGCGGGCACGTCCCTCTCGGGTACTACAAGGATCCCGCGAAGACGGAGAAGATCTTCGTCGAGGTCGACGGCAAGCGTTACGTCGTTCCGGGTGATTACGCGCGCTACGAAGAAGACCTCACGGTGACCCTGCTCGGCCGGGGATCGCAGTGCGTGAACACCGGCGGCGAGAAGGTCTACCCGGAAGAAGTCGAGGGTGCGCTGAAGTCGCATCCGGACGTCTTCGACGCGCTCGTCATCGGCATCCCCGACGACCGGCTCGGCCAGCGGGTGGCCGCGGTGATCCAGCCGAGGACCGGCAAGGAGCTGGACTTCGCCGCGCTCGAAGCGCATGTGCGGACCGAGATCGCCGGGTACAAGGTGCCGCGCACGCTCTGGCTCGCCGAGGAGATCGGCCGGTCGCCCAGCGGGAAACCGGACTACCCGTGGGCGCAGCGCTACGCCTCCGAGCACGAGCCCATCAGCCAACCGGCGTAAAGGAGTTTCATGCGGACGTCGCGGATCTGGACACCACTGTGCGACCGGCTCGGGATCGACCTGCCGATCGTCGGGTTCACCCCGTCCGAACACGTCGCCGCGGCGATCAGCCGGGCGGGTGGGCTCGGCGTGCTGGGCTGCGTGCGGTTCAACGACGCCGCCGAACTCGACTCCGTCCTGTCCTGGATGGACGAGAACACCGGCGGCAAACCGTACGGGGTGGACATCGTGATGCCCGCCAAGATCCCGGCCGAAGGGACGTCGGTCGATCTCGCGAAACTCATCCCGCGGGAGCATCGCGACTTCGTGGAGCGGACGCTGCGTGACCTCGCGGTGCCGCCCCTGCCCGACGACACCGACGAACGCGCCGGGGTGCTGGGCTGGCTGCATTCGGTCGCCAGGGCGCATGTCGATGTCGCGCTGAAACACCCCATCCGGCTGATCGCCAACGCCCTGGGGTCACCGCCGGTGGATGTCATCGAACAGTGTCACGCGAAGGGCGTGCCGGTCGCGGCACTGGCGGGTAAGGCCGAGCACGCCGTCCGCCATGTCGACAACGGCGTCGATATCGTTGTGGCGCAAGGCTACGAGGCGGGCGGGCACACCGGCGAGATCGCGTCGATGGTCCTGCTGCCCGAGGTGGCCGACGCCGTCGGCGACCGCGTCCCGGTGCTCGCCGCGGGCGGGATCGGCTCGGGACGGCAGGTCGCGGCGGCACTCGCGCTGGGCGCTTCCGGCGTGTGGATGGGCTCTTTCTGGCTCGCCACCGAGGAATACCTCCAGACCATGGGGGATTCCGAGGCGATGCAACGCGCGCTGGTCGCGGCGGGTTCGTCCGACACCGTCCGGACGCGGATCTACACCGGGAAGCCGGCGCGGCTGCTCAAGACCCGGTGGACGGAGGCGTGGGCGTCACCGGACGCGCCCGAACCGCTGCCGATGCCGTTGCAGAACCTGCTGGTTTCCCACGCGCACAACAGGATTCACCACGCGTCGGATCCGAGTGTCGTCTCGATGCCGGTCGGGCAGATCGTCGGGCGGATGGACCGGGTGCGCCCGGTCGCCGAGGTGATCGCGGAACTGGTGTCGGGGTACGACGAAGCACTGTCACGTTTGGACAAGACTCGCTGAGGTGCCCCCGAACGCTATGAACGGCCCGTTACTTGCGAAATTTGCAAGTAACGGGCCGTTCATGGCATGCCGTGCCGTGCGATGAAGCTACAGACCGGCGGCCGCGTTCTTGATCGCGGTCGCGAAGGTGCTCACCTCGGTGTAGACGCCGGGAGCGTGCGCACGGGCGCAACCCTCGCCCCAGCTGGTGATGCCGACCTGGGTCCAGGCGCCGGCGCTGTCGCGACGGAACATCGGGCCGCCCGAGTCACCCTGGCAGGTGTCGACGCCGCCGGAGTTGACGTTGCCCGCGCAGATCTCGGCGCTGGCGATCAGGTCGGCGTAGCTGCCGCCCTGTGCCTTGCAGGTCGAGTCGGAGACGAACGGCACGTTGGCCTTGAGCAGGTAACGCTGCTGCGCTCCGCCCTCGGTCGCGGCACCCCAGCCCGCCACGGTGAACGTGCCGCTGTTGTTGGCCGCCGAGGTGTTGATCGGCAGCGTCGGGATCCCGGTGACCGGGCTGGCGAGCTTGATCAGGGCCCAGTCACCACCGGTGGAGGTGGGGTAGGTCGGCGACCGGTGCACGTAGGTCGACTTGACCTTCTTGGCCGCGGTGCTCTGCAGGTCCACGACACCGAGAGTGGCGGTGATGCTCGTGTTCGCCCCGGTCCGCGACACGCAGTGCGCGGCGGTCAGCACGATCTGCGAGGTGTAGAGCGCACCGCCGCAGCCCATCGAAAGCCTTACCATCCAAGGGAATTCACCCTGGGCGGCTCGGGTTCCACCGACCACGTCGGTGGACGGCGGCTGAGCGGCCGCGGCAGGGGGAGCCGTGGCGAGAGCCGCCAGGGTTCCGGCCGCCGCGACGGCGATCAGGGTCTTTTTGAGCAGGCTGAACCGACGCTTGATGTCCAAGGGTTCATTCCTTCCGGCTGTCCACAGTGGAGGCAGGGAGACTGACTGCGGCCAACTGACTACAGCAGGTGGACGGACGTCGGGACAACCAACTTTCTTCGGATCTTTGGGCCGATGATGGTGATTAACGGACGTTCGCGCCGAACCGCCGACGAATGGCGTAGCCCAGAGCGCCTACCGCCACTACTCCGGAACCGGTGAGCACCGAAACCGCCGGAAGGCTGAACGTGAGCACGGCACAGCCGAGCAGGGCGACGACGACACGGCCCGATGCGTCGCCGCGAACAGGCTCCGCC
This sequence comes from Amycolatopsis sp. cmx-11-12, assembly GCF_046269425.1. NCBI lineage: Bacteria > Bacillati > Actinomycetota > Actinomycetes > Pseudonocardiales > Pseudonocardiaceae > Amycolatopsis > Amycolatopsis sp. cmx-11-12. The sequence goes on from NZ_JADNQM010000015.1 coordinate 42,943, forward strand.
ACGGCTGCCCGAGTCCCGGGGCGGCGCAGGCGACGAAGACGGCGTCGCGGGTGCCGCTCCGCCGAAGGAGTGTGCCCGTTTCGTCCACGAGTGTGAGCGTGGCATGAACACTTCGTTCGGGTCAGTACAGGGCAGGTGAATTCGGCCTAGGATCTCCACAGTGAAAACACGTTCGCCGAGAGCCCATCCGACCGCCGACGGTCCGGTCCGTGACGGTATTCCCGAACACGGCCGCGTTCCGCGTTATTACGCGGTGAAAGTCGAACTGCTCGATGTGATATCAGAATTGGGTGAAGGTGCGGTACTTCCCACGGAAAGGGAACTATCCGAAAGATTCGAGGTCTCCCGCGCGACGGTCCGCCAGGCCGTCGGTGAACTCGTGCTCGAAGGGCGTCTCAGCAGGCGGCAGGGGAGCGGCACGTACGTCGCGGGCCCCAAGCTCGTCCAGCCGCTCGCCTTGGTGAGTTACACCGAAGGACTCAGGAGGCAGGGCATTCGGCCGGGCCGGAATCTGATCTCACTGGAACGGCGTGAGGCGGGTCCGTCGCTGGCTTCGGAACTGGAAATCGATCCCGACGACGACGTCATCCACATCGAACGGGTGCTGCTCGCCGACGACGAGCGGGTCGGGCTGGAATCGACCTATCTCACCGCCGAGCGATTCCCGACGCTGATGGATGTGTTCGATCCCACACAGTCGCTCTACGCGTGTTTGCGGGAAAGGCTCGGCGTGGTCTTCGACGGCGCCGAGGAGCGAGTCGAGACCGTGCTCGCCACGCCCCGGGAGGCTCTGCTGATCGGGACGAACCCGGCGCTGCCGATGCTGCTGATGCACCGGACGTCCTGGGGTTCCGACGGGGTGCCCTTCGAACGCGTCCGGTCGCTGTTCCGGGGCGACAGACTCTCCTTCGAGACCAGGCTCGGCCGCGTGGAGTAGCCCGCCCGCGCAATTGGTCCTCTAGTCGCGGTGTTTGCACTTTCAACGACCGCAAGCAGAGGACTACTTGCGGTGAAATGTAACGCAAAGATAACAGGTCTGGTCCAAACTTCGGAGGTACTTCACCTGGGGTTAGGGCCGCCGTCACGGAGCGTTGGTGCGCGCAGGCGAGCGTCTGCGGTGTGCGAATCCTCATCATCGGCGGCGGAGTGCTCGGCACTCAGCACGCCTGGCAGGCCGTCGAACGCGGCCACGACGTCGTCCAGATCGAACGCGAACCCGAGGCCCGGGGCGCGTCCGTGCGTAACTTCGGGCTGGTCTGGGTCGGCGGCCGCGCCACCGGCCCCGAGCTGGAGACGGCGGCCAGGGCGCGGGTGCTGTGGGAGCGCATCGGCGAACGGGTGCCCGGGATCGGCTTCCGGCCGAACGGCTCCCTCACCGTCGTCCGCACGGAGGCCGAACTCGCCGTCGCCCGTGCCGCCGCGGCGAGCACGGAGGATCGCGGCTTCAAGCTGCTCGACGCCGCCCGGACCCGCGAGCTGAACCCGGCCCTGCGCGGCGACTTCCTCGGCGCGCTCTGGTGTGATCGCGACGCCGCCGTCGAACCGCGCGTCGCCCAGCCCGCCCTGCGCGCCGAACTGGCGAAGTCCGGCCGCTACACCTGGGTGCCCGGTCGCGAGATCCGCGACCTGACCACCCGTGGCGTCGTCGACGACACCGGCGAGACGCACGAAGGCGACGTCGTCGTCCTGTGCACCGGCGCCTGGACCGGTGGCCTGGTCAAGGAGCTCGCCGGGCAGACCCCGGTCCGCCGGGTGCGGCTGCAGATGGCCCAGACCGAGCCGTTGGGTGAAAACCTCACCACCACCGTCGCCGACGCCGACAGCTTCCGCTACTACCCGGCGTACCGCGGCGAAGCGCTCGACGGCCTCAACGCCGGGCAGCCGCAGGGCGAGATCGCCGCGGCCAACGCCATGCAGTTGCTCATGGTCCAGCGCCTCGACGGCTCGCTGACCATCGGCGACACCCACGAGTACGACGAGCCGTTCTCCTTCGACACCACCGAAGACCCGTACGACCACCTGGCCGAGGTCACCGGAGCCCTGCTCGGACGGCCGCTCCCGCGTATCGCCCGCCGCTGGGCCGGGGTCTACGCCCAGACCACCGACACCTCCAGGATCGTCCACCGCGCCCGCGTCGCGGACAACGCCTGGCTCGTCACCGGACCGGGTGGCCGGGGCATGACCTGCTCGCCCGCCATCGCCGAAGACACCGCCAAGGAGCTTTCATGGTGAACACCGAACTCGTCGTCCTGGACATGGCCGGGACCACCGTCGCCGACGACGGCCTGGTGATCCGCGCCTTCACCGCCGCGATCGCCGCCGCCGGTGTGTCCGAAGAGGACAGTCGCTACGCGGGCATGCTCGACTACGTCGTCGAGACCATGGGACAGTCCAAGATCGTCGTCTTCCGCGCCCTGCTCGACGGGAACGAGGACCTCGCGCAGCGCGCGAACACCGAATTCCAGGCCGCCTACGGGAAACTCGTCGCCGACGGACACTGCGAGGCGATCCCCGGCGCCGAGGACACGATCCAGGAACTGCGTGCCCAAGGGGTGAAGGTCGCGCTCACCACCGGTTTCGCCGCGAGCACGCAGAACGCGATCCTGGACGCGCTGGGCTGGCACGGCCTCGCCGACGCCGTGCTGGCGCCAGGCGAAGGAGTCCGCGGGCGCCCGTTCCCCGACCTCGTCCTCGCCGCCGCGCTGCGGCTCGAAATCAGTGACGTCCGCCGGATCGCCGTCGCGGGCGACACCCCGTCGGACGTCCAGACCGGCCTCTCCGCCGGAGCCTCGATCGTCGCCGGCGTGCTCACCGGATCGGCGAAGGAGCCGGAACTGGCAGCCGCCGGCGCCACCCACGTCCTCGAATCCGTCCGCGACCTCCCCGCCCTGCTGTCCTAAAAGGAGCTTGAAGACATGAAGAAACTCGCGGCCGCCGCCCTCGCCGGGCTGCTCACGATCACCCTGGCCGCCTGTGGCGGTACCGCCGGAGGCGCGTCCGGCGACCAGACCGTCACGATGTACACAGTGGACGGTCTCGAAGACTGGTACGCCCAGCGCATCGAGGAGTTCAAGGCCAAGACCGGCATCACCGTCCAGGCGGTGACCGCCGGATCGGGCGAGGTCGCCTCGCGGGTGGAGAAGGAGAAGGCCAACACCCAGGCCGACATCCTGGTCACCCTCCCGCCGTTCATCCAGCGGGCCGCGTCGCAGGGCCTGCTCGCCACCACGGCGCCGTCCGGGGTCGACCAGGTCCCCGCCGGGCAGAAGGACGGCCAGGGCCGCTACTTCGCCATCATGAACAACTACCTCAGCTTCATCCGCAACCCGCAGGCCTCGCCCAAGACCTGGGACGATCTCCTGGCCCCGTCGCTCAAGGGCAAACTCCAGTACTCGACCCCCGGCGAGGCGGGCGACGGCACCGCGGTCCTGCTGCAACTCCAGCACGTCCTCGGCGAACAGGGCGCGCTCGAATACCTCGCGAAGCTCGAAGCCAACAACGTCGGCCCGTCTTCCTCCACCGGCAAGCTTCAGCCGAAGGTGGCCAAGGCCGAGATCCTGGTGGCCAACGGTGACGTCCAGATGAACCTCGCCTCGATCGAAAAGAGCGGCGGCTTCGAGATCTTCTTCCCCGCCGACGCACAGGGCAAGCGGTCCACGTTCGCGCTCCCGTACTACGCCGGTCTCGTGAACAACGCGCCGCACGCGGAGAACGCCAAGAAGTTCCTGGACTTCCTGCTCTCGCCCGAGGTGCAGGGCAAGGCCGTGGACGCCTTCGGCGCACCGTCGCGGACCGACGTCACTCCGTCGGGCCCGCGCGCGGACAAGGTGAAGGCGGTGCTCGACGGCGTCGACATCTGGCAGCCGGACTGGGACGCCGTCCTCGCGAAGCTCGACGCCGACCTCGCCGCGTACAAGAAGGCCGTGGGCCGATGACCCCGGCGGTCGAGTTCCGCGGCGTGTCCGTCCGCTTCGGACAGACGACCGCCCTCTCGCCACTGGACCTCACGGTGGCGAGAGGGGAGACCCTGGCCATGCTCGGGCCGTCCGGCTCCGGAAAGTCGACGGCTTTGAAGGCGCTCGCGGGTTTCGTCGTGCCGAGCACGGGCCGGGTCCTGCTCGACGGCGAGGACGTCACCGACCTGCCGCCGCACCGGCGTGGCCTCGGTGTCGTCGTCCAGAGCTACGCGTTGTTCCCGCACATGCGTGTCGAGGCCAACGTCGCTTTCGGGCTCAAGGCACGGAAAACGCCTCGTGCCGAGACGGCGAGCCGGGTCACCGAGGCGCTCGAACTGGTCGGCATGGGCAAGTACGCCCGCCGCTACCCGCGTGAGCTTTCGGGTGGGCAGCAGCAGCGGGTCGCGCTCGCACGGGCACTGGCCATCCGCCCGCGCGTGCTGCTGCTGGACGAACCACTGTCCGCTTTGGACGCCGCCCTGCGCGAGGACATGATCGCGGAACTGCTGCGGCTGCGGGCCGAACTGCCCGACACCACGCTGATCTACGTCACCCACGACCAGGGCGAGGCACTGGCGCTGGCCGACCGGATCGCCGTCATGCGCGACTCGAAGCTGGTCGAACTCGGGCCGAGCCGGGAGCTGTACCAGCGTCCGTCGACGGAGTTCACCGCCAGTTTCCTCGGCGCGTCCAACCTCATCCCGGTGGAACTGATCCAGCTCGACGGCACCCGCGTCCGGCTCGGTGATCGCGAACTGGCGGCCGACCCGTCCGGCGTCATCCGGGCGGGGCAGCCCGTCGCGCTCGGCGTCCGGCCGCACCGGGTCGGGATCACCGCGGCGGACGCCCCCGGGGCGCTGCCCGCGGTGCTGCGCGGTGTCCAGTGGCGTGGCACGGGCTTCCGGCTCGACCTCGAACTCGCGCACGACGGGGGCGAGGTCCGCGCCGAGGTTCCGGACGTCGAGGGACTGCCGAGTGTGGGGGAGCGGGTCGGAGTGTCCATTCCGGACGGTTGTCCGCTGGTGGGCATCGGATGACCGGCATCGCGCTGACCGCCACGGCGGCACCGGCGCGGCGGCAGGAGAAACGGCCGGGCCACGGCTGGTTCCTGCTGCCGCCGGTGCTCGTGCTGCTCGGCTTCTTCGGCTACCCGTTGGTGCTGGTCGTCCTCCAGTCACTGGAATCGAAGACCGGCGAATTCGGGCTTTCGGTCTGGCTCGACGTCCTGGGTTCGGCGGAATTCCGGGACGCCGCCTGGAAGACGATCGCACTCGCACTGGGCGCGACCGCGGGTTGTGTCGTGCTCGGGACGTTCCTCGCGCTGGTGATCGCGTTCGTGCCGTTCCCCGGCGCGCGGACGCTCTCGCGGCTGGTGGACACCGTGCTCGCGTTCCCGTCGTTCCTGATCGCGCTCGCGTTCACCTTCATCTACGGCAGCGCGGGAATCCTCGGCGCGGGCGGGTTCCTGTACTCGCCGTTCGGGATCCTCTTGGCGGAGATCACCTTCTACACGCCGTTCGTGATGCGGCCGGCGCTCGCCGCGTTCGGCCAGGTGTCGTCGGCGCAGATGGAGGTCGCGGCCAGCCTCGGCGCGAAACCCGGCCGCGTGCTGCGGCAGGTGATCCTGCCGGAAGCCCTGCCGTCATTGGCTTCCGGCGCGTGCCTGACCATGCTGCTGGCGATGAACGAGTTCGGCATCGTGCTGTTCCTCGGCGCCAAGGACGTCACGACCCTGCCGATGCTGGTGTACGGCAAGGGGATCGTCACGTTCGACTTCCCGCAGGCGTGTGTCATCGCGGTGGTCAACGTCGTGTTCTCCCTCGCCCTGTACGGAACCTACCGGCGACTGACGAACGGAGGCCGTCGTGCTGCTGTGGACAAGGCGTAGCCGGATACTGCTGTGGGCGGTGTTCGCGGTGCTGTTCGTCGCGATCGTGCTGGCGCCGCTGCTGATGATCGTGCTGGCGTCGGTCGCCGGGAACTGGACCGGCTTGCTGCCGGGGGCACTCACCGGCTCGCATTTCGCGCAGGCGCTGTCCGGGGAGACGTTCGCGAGTCTCTCGGTGAGCATCCAGACCGGCGTCATCGCTTCGCTGGTATCGGTTTTGCTGGGGACGTGGGCCGCGCTCGCGGCGCAGTCCGCGCCGCCCAAGCTCCGGAAGGCCGTCGACACCCTGTTCCACCTGCCGATCGCGGTGCCGTCGGTGGTGCTGGGACTGGCGTTGCTGGTCGCGTTCAGCCGTCCGCCGCTGGCCTTCAACGGCACGCGCTGGATCGTCCTGCTGGGGCACGTGATGATCCTGCTGCCGTTCTCCTACAGCACGGTCTCCGCCGCGATAGCGCGGATGGACCCGCTGCTGGCGCAGGCGGCGGCGAGCCTCGGCGCGGGGCCGGTCCGTGTGCTGCTGCGGGTGCGGCTGCCGGTGCTGCTCCCGTCGATCTCGGCGTCGGCGAGTCTCGCGCTGGCGATGTCGATGGGTGAACTGGGCGCGACGATGATGCTGTACCCACCGGACTGGCGCACGCTGCCCGCCAGCATTTTCGCGCTCACGGACCGGGGACAGGTGTTCCTGGCGTCGGCGAGCACGGTGCTGCTGCTGGCCGTCACCCTCGCCGGGGTGGTGATCCTCGGACTCGCCCGCGGTCGTGCGGCACAGCGTTGAATGCAACCCTTCGTGGTCCCGTTTCCGTCCTGGAACCATGAAGAACGCAGCGAAGACGCTGGGCGCGGGGCTCGTGCTCGCCGCGACGGCGGCCTGCGGCGCGGGCGGCCCCGGAGCACCGGCGAACACGAGCACCCCTCCGGTCGTCACCACACCGTCGGATCTGCCCACCTCACTCCCGGCGAGCCCGCCGGTCGCGAAACCACCGATCTCGCGGCCGACCGTCGGCCCGCCACCCTCGGACAAGATGCTGCCGCCGTCGCAGGTCGACGCCAAGGTGTCCGCGCAGGTCAGCGCCGAAGAAGGCGCGCTCGTGAAGGTGCACATCGAGCTGAGCGGCTGCGATGAGGCGACAGCGAACCTGGCCGAGCAGAACGCGCGGCGGGTCGTGATCAAGGTGAAGATCGATCACGGCGAGCCGGGGCGGATGTGCCCGCAAGTCATCCGCTACGCCGTCCTGCCGGTGAAGCTCGCCGAGCCGATCGGGCCGCGCGCCGTGGTTCTGGAAGCGGGTTGAGATCATGTGCAACCCCACAGCGGCCCCGTTCCGTCCTAGCCGCATGAGGTACTTAACGAATGTAATCGGCCTTGGCCTGATCGTCGTTGCGGTATCCGCCTGCGGGGCGCAGAACCAGGCGGCGGAACCCGCGGCCGGACCCGGGAGCGGCACCCTGAGTACCGTGCCGGCGCCGTCGACCGCTCCGCCGTCGTCTGCCCCGACGTCCGCACCGAGCCAGCCCGGGGTGCCCAACGCGCCACGCCAGGAGGTCCCGGAAGGCAGCACCAAGCTGCCGGACAAACAGCTCGACGCGGCGGCCCTCCCCGCGGACTACCCGCGTGAGGTGTACACGAGCAACGGCGGGACGATCCTGAACATCCGTGGCCAGGAAGGCGGCTGCGGGCACGCGACCGCGGAGGCCGCGCAGCAGGACGGCACCCGGGTCACCGTCAACCTGACCGAACTGAAGGGCCAGACCGGCCAGATGTGCACGATGGACATCCGGCACCCGGTGATCTCGGTGTCGCTGGCGGCGCCGCTGGGTGAACGGACCGTCGTGTTGAAGCAGATGCGGTAACGCGCACTCGCACGACCCGGAGCATGCCGGTCAAGGGATGAGATCGGCGGCGGGATAGCGCGGGGACGGGCGGTCGAAGAGACCGGTGGGGCGGTGCCGCAGGTGGAGGTCGAAGAAAGCACGAAGATAGGCGCGGCTGGTACCGACGGCCTCACCGGGAGAAAGTGTGCCGATCTGCCCCCAGAGGTACTGCTCGGGCGTCGTGTCGGGTGGGAGCTTCGCGACGCCGGAGGCGACGATCTGCGGGAGCAGAGACTCGTAGTCGGCGAAGGAGATGTGTTTGGCTTTCTGCAGTTGCAGGTCTCGTTTCCAGGCGCGCTGGTGGGCCCAGAATGACGCGATCGAGGGGTCTGCCGGTTCTCGGTGTGTGAGGTTGAAGCCCGAACTGCTGAACAACAGCACTGGGCGGTCCAGCCCGTCGGTGGCGACCGGCGGGAGCACCGGACCTGAGACGCCCATGCCGTAACCGAGGTGGCTGTCGACGACGACACCGGCCTTGATGCGGTTGTCGTAGTACATGGCCTCGGCGGTCGTGGCGCCACCGCCGGAGTGGCCGAACATGCCGACCCTGGTCAGATCCAGTGCGTCGGCGAGACCGGCGGGCAGGCGTCGCTCCCCGGCGTCGGGGTTCCGTCCGCTTGCCAGGACGTGGAGTCGATCGAGGACGGTCCGGGTGTCGGCGACCCTGGCGGCGATGGTCGTGCGGTTGAATTCGACCACCTCCGCCTCACTGGCGGGGAGCTTGACCTGCCTCTTTTCGACCCTGCCGCCGGGATGGGTGGCGGAGGGCGGGAAGTCGACGTCGCTCTCGTAGGTGTGGTCGATCGTCACCACCACGGATCCATGGCTGGCCAGGTCCTCGACGAGGGTGGTGTTGAGGGCACGTGGCGCGAAGTGTCCCGGCGAGAACAGCACCACCGGGCGACGGCCTCCGCGTAGCTCCACCGGTGCTCCTGTCCGGCCGTGGGCGCGGACGGTGGAGAAGTCCACGCTGCCTTTCGGAAGGACCGGAGAGCCGGTGCCCCACGTGGCTACGTCGGTCGCCAGGCCGTCCGCAGCGCCTTTGAGTAGGTACGGTGCGATCGGGTAGCGGTCGGCGTCTCGGGCCGGGTACCAGACGCTCACCATCAGCTCACGGTATGGCCGCGTCGGTATCCATGGGTCCGAACGGGATTTGTCGACCAGATGCATCGACACGGTGCCGACCGGATGCGGGCCGGTCGGGGCGGGCAACGTCAGCCGCGATCCGGCTGACGGTTCTGCACGCGCCGCGGCCGGCGCGAGCAGAACCGTCAACACCGTGGCCAGTGCGGCGATACCCGCACGACTTAAGGGTCCTCTTGCTCCTTCGGATTGCTCAGATCTGGACATGACCCGATGATCCCGCCCGGAGCCGCGGCGGCACCTCACGCGCGGGTAGCACTCGCTTCCCCCACGCGAGGGGTCAGCGGAAGCTGATCTGCAGCACCGGTTCCGAGGTGGCCTCGAAGAAGTCGTTGCCCTTGTCGTCGATGACGATGAACGCGGGGAAGTCCTCGACCTCGATCTTCCAGACCGCCTCCATCCCCAGTTCGGCGTACTCGAGGACGTCGACCTTCTTGATGCAGTCCTGCGCGAGCCGCGCGGCCGGGCCGCCGATCGAGCCGAGGTAGAACCCGCCGTGCTCGTTGCACGCCGAGGTCACCTTCTTGGACCGGTTGCCCTTCGCCAGCATCACCAGCGAGCCGCCCGCGGCCTGGAACTGCTCGACGTAGGAGTCCATGCGGCCCGCGGTGGTCGGCCCGAAGGAGCCCGACGCGTAGCCTTCCGGCGTCTTCGCAGGGCCCGCGTAGTACACGGGGTGGTCGCGAAGGTACTGGGGCATCTCTTCGCCCGCGTCGAGCCGCTCGGCGATCTTCGCGTGCGCGATGTCGCGGGCGACGACGAGCGGACCGGTCAGCGACAGGCGTGTCTTCACCGGCAGCTGCGAGAGCTGGGCGCGGATCTCGGCCATCGGGCGGTTGAGGTCGACGGTCACCACCTCGTCGGACAGGTCGTCCTCGGTGACGTCCGGCAGGAACCGTGCCGGGTCGCGCTCCAGCTGCTCCAGGAAGACGCCGTCCGCGGTGATCTTCGCCTTGGCCTGACGGTCGGCGGAACACGAGACAGCGATGCCGACCGGGCAGGACGCGCCGTGACGCGGCAGCCGGATCACGCGGACGTCGTGGCAGAAGTACTTGCCGCCGAACTGCGCGCCGATGCCGAACTGACGCGTCATCTCCAGCACCTGCTGCTCGAGGTCGACGTCGCGGAAACCGTGGCCCAGCTCGGAACCCTCGGTCGGCAGGTCGTCGAGGTAGCGGGCCGAAGCCAGCTTCGCGACCTTCAGGTTGAACTCCGCCGACGTGCCGCCGACGACGATCGCGAGGTGGTACGGCGGGCAGGCGGCGGTGCCGAGGCTGCGCAGTTTCTCGTCGAGGAACTTCGCGAGGCGCTTCGGGTTCAGGACCGCTTTGGTTTCCTGATAGAGGAACGTCTTGTTCGCGCTGCCGCCACCCTTGGCCATGAACAGGAATTCATAGCTCGGGTCGCCTTGGCCATCTTTGTGATAGAGCTCGATCTGCGCGGGCAAGTTGGTGCCCGTATTGCGCTCATCCCAGAAATTCACCGGCGCCATCTGTGAATAGCGCAGATTCAACTCCTGATAGGCGTCGAAAATGCCGCGCGACAACGCGCGTTCGTCGTCGGCGCCGGTGAGGACGCCTTCGCCGCGTTTGCCGATCACGATCGCGGTGCCGGTGTCCTGGCACATCGGGAGGACGCCGCCCGCGGAGATCGCCGCGTTGCGCAGCAGGTCCATCGCGACGAACCGGTCGTTGCCGCTCGCCTCCGGGTCGTCGACGATCGCGCGCAGCTGTGCCAGGTGTGACGAGCGCAACAGGTGCTGGATGTCGGTGATCGCGGTCTTGGCGAGCTTGGTCAGTGCCTCGGGCTCGACCTTGAGGAACTTGCGGCCCGCGGCTTCGACGACCTCGACACCTTCGGTGCCGATCAGCCGGTACTCGGTGCGGGTGTCCTTGGCGAGCGGAAGGACTTCAGTGTGCTGGAACGTGGTGGGCGCCACTGCGCGGGCTCCTTTGCCGGCATCGGGAACCCGCCCACGGTACGGCAAAGAAATTCGGGAGGCCGGGCCCACCCCGACGGACCCGACCTCCCGGGGAAAGCGATCCGGGCGCGAACACCCGACCGCGAAGACCTATTACCTGCTCGACGGTCTCGTGACGCAGGTCATAAGTCAACGCTGCCGAACGGGTGTTGCTTTTTCCGCGCCGAAAGGCCCAGTGAGGACTACGAAGCGTAGGCGCGCAGGCGATCGGCCCGCTCACCCTGACGCAGCTTCGACATGACCTCACGCTCGATCTGGCGAACGCGTTCACGGGAAAGCCCGAAGAACTTGCCGATCTGGTCGAGCGTCCGCGGCTGGCCATCGTCGAGGCCGTAGCGGAGACGGATCACCTGGGACTCCCGGTCGTCCAGCGTCGCGAGCACGCGGCGAAGGTCGTCCTGGAGCAGACCGGAGATCACGGCGCTCTCGGCGTCGGTCGCCTCGGAATCCTCGATGAAGTCACCGAGCGGGGCGTCCTCCTCGGTGCCGACCGGCATGTCGAGGCTCACCGGGTCACGCGAGTGGTCGAGCAGATCGGAGATCTTGTGCGCCGGAATGCCCGATTCCGCGGCCAGTTCGTCGTGCGTCGCGTCGCGCCCGAGCTGCTGGTGCAGGTCGCGCTTGATGCGGGCCAGCTTGTTCACCTGTTCCACCAAGTGGACCGGCAGCCGGATGGTGCGTCCCTGGTCGGCCATCCCCCTGGTGATGGCCTGGCGGATCCACCAGGTGGCGTAGGTCGAGAACTTGAACCCCTTGGAGTAGTCGAACTTCTCCACCGCGCGGATCAGGCCCAGGTTCCCCTCCTGGATCAGATCGAGCAGCGGCATCCCCCGGCCGGTGTACCGCTTCGCGAGCGAGACCACGAGGCGGAGGTTGGCCTCCAGCAGGTGGTTCTTCGCGACGTGGCCGTCACGTACGAGAGCGGACATCTCGGAGCGCCGCTTCGGCGTGAGGCTCTCGGCCGTGTCCAGCATGTGCTGGGCGAACACTCCGGCTTCGATGCGCTTCGCCAGCTCGACCTCGTCGGCGGCGGACAGCAGTGCCGTCTTGCCGATTCCGTTGAGGTACACACGGACGAGGTCCGCGGCCGGGCTCTGGGCGTCGAGGTCTGCTGCTGCGTCGGTGAACGCCCCCGCGATCACCGGCTCCTCGGTGGACTGCGCCGGGATACGGCGCTCGCGAATCCCGCGCGCTTCGCGTTCGAGAGTCTGGACTGACATTCTGCCTCCCCGGTCACGGGCTGAACGTGCTGCGATATGTCCGCCGGATCCGCCTCGGCGTAGCAAGCCCTGTGGAAAACCCGCTACTCCTCGTCGGCCCAGCTTGGCTGGACACTTTGCTCAACGCCGGGAGGTTCGAAAACGTTCCCGGCAGCTATACAGGAGACGGGCGGCTGACCTGGGGCGTTGCTCGACCAACCCTGAGCTTTTCCTGAGAATGCCCGTGCGGGGGAGAAACAAACGTGGTCTAGACCTCTATGAGAAGAGTGAAAGGACCGTCGTTCACGCTCCGGACCGCCATCATGGCCCCGAACCGGCCGGTTTCGACCCGCGCGCCGCGTTCGCGCAAGGCGTCGACGACGGCCGTCACGAGCGGTTCGGCGAGTTCGGGCCGGGCGGCCGCCGTCCACGACGGACGGCGGCCTTTGCGGGTATCGCCATAAAGGGTGAACTGGCTTACGACAAGTAGGGGAGCGCCGGTGGTGGCACACGACTCCTCGTCACGAAGTATGCGAGCTTCGTGCAGTTTGCGTGCCATCGTGGCCGCCTTCGTCACGTCGTCGTCGACGTGAATTCCCAGCAGTACCAGCAAACCCGGTTCGTCGATGGCGCCCGTCACCTCGTCGCCGACGGTCACGCTCGCTTCCGTGACCCTCGTCACCACCGCGCGCATCAGACGGCGGGGAGGAGCATGCCGTGCCGCACCAGTTCGCGGACGACGGGCAGCGCGGCGGCGGCCAGTTCCTCCGGTTCGAGCCCCTGCGCGGCCGCCAGGAGCACGATCAGGTCTTCCAGCGGCAAGGCGCCCTGGCAGCCGGCGAGCAGCCGGGTCGCCAGTTCGTCGACCTCGTGCGACCACCCTGGGCCGTCGGTGCGGTGCAGCCGCTGGACGGTCGTGGTCCAGCCCTCGTCGCCCGGCTCGGCGACGCTCTCCAGCAGGACACTTTCCGGGACACGGAAACGGACATCCAGTAACGAATCCCCGTTGGCGCGCAGCCACTCCACCCGGTCAAGCCAGTTCGCGGCCTCGGCGCCCAGTGGGTCGTCGTAGGCCTGGCGCAGGTCTTCGCACACGATCGTCGGCGTCTGGTTCGATGCGCGGCGAAGGGTGACGAAGCCGAAACCGATGCCCTGGACGTCGTTCTCGGCGAACCAGTCGAGCCAGGCGCCGGATTTCGCCCTGCCCTCGGGGGAGCGGGGGTCGATACCCGCGTCGCGCAGCCACGTGCCGACGTACAGACCCGGATCCGCGATGTCGCGCTGGACGAACCACGCGTCGGTCTCGGCGGGCAGCCAGCGGGTCACCCGGTCGCCCCAGTCCTCGCCCTCGACGTGCAGCCAGGACGCGAGGAGGTGGCCGGTGCCACCGTCGTTGAGGAACCCGGGCAGCTGCCGCACCACGAGCGCGCTGGCGTCGTCGCCGGCCAGGCCGGAGTCGCGGTAGGTGTAGTCCACGCGGGGCGGGCCGACCACGAACGGCGGATTGCAGACGATCTGGTCGAACCGGCGTCGCGCGACCGGCGCGAACCATTCGCCCCGCACGAGTTCGACGTCGAGTTCGTTGAGCCGGAAGGTGGCCGCGGCGAGCGCCAGCGCGCGGGCCGAGAGATCGGTGGCGGTGACCTTCTTCGCGTGGCGGGTGGCGTGCAGCGCCTGGACGCCGTTGCCGGTGCCGAGGTCGAGCAGGCTGCCGACCTCGCGACGGCTGGTCGCGCGGATCAGGCTGAGCGAGGCGTGCCCGACGCCGAGGACGTGGTCCTCGGGCACGGCCTGGCCGAGGATGTCCGCATCGAGGTCCGAGACCACCCACCACGAGCCTTCGTCGTCGCCGTGCGGGCGGACGTCGAGACCGGCTCGGTAGCCGTCGGCGACGGGGACGAGCACCATGGCGGCGACCGCGTCATCGAGGGACAGTGGCGCGAAAGCGGCCTCGACGTCCTTCTCCGATTCGGTCGAGCCCAGCAGGAAGAGCCGGATCAGCGTGCCGAGTTCGCCGGAGTCGCGGGTCGCGCGATGGGCGAGTTCGGGTTCGCCGCGGCCGAGGGCGGCGTGCGCGGAGCCGAGGGCGTCGACCACGCCGTCGGCGTCGTAACCCGTCCGGCGGAAGGCGTCCCGCAGCCTCGCGCAGACGTCGTCGGACAGGTCGGGGAAGGCCGCTGGTGTGCTCACGGTGGGTAATACTGCCAGGATGAGCTTGTGAGCCTCGAACGTGTCCTGGCACCGCTGCAGGCGGCGCTGCCCGGATTGGAAGACCTGTACACCGACCTCCACCGGCATCCGGAGCTGTCGTTCGCCGAAACCCGCACCGCCGCCGAACTGGCCCGGCGTCTGGAGGCCGACGGCTACGAGGTGCACACCGGGATCGGCCGCACCGGCGTCCTCGGCGTGCTGCGCAACGGGCCAGGCCCGAAGGTGATGCTGCGCGCCGACATCGACGCGCTGCCGGTCGAGGAGAAGACCGGCCTGCCCTACGCGAGCACCGCGCGTGGTGTCGACGCCGAAGGCCGCGACGTACCGGTGATGCACGCCTGCGGACACGATATGCACGCCACCTGGCTCTCCGGTGCCGCCTCACTGCTGGCTGCCGGGCGCGAGCACTGGTCCGGCACGCTGATGGTCGTCTTCCAGCCGGGGGAGGAGGCCGGGGACGGTGCCGTCGGGATGGTCCGCGACGGTGTCTTCGAACCCGCGGGCAAACCCGACGTCGTGCTCGGCCAGCACGTCGTACCCGGTCCGGCGGGCTGGGTGCTGACCAGGCCGGGTGTGATCATGGCCGCCACCGACGCGCTCCGCATCACGCTGCACGGCCGGGGCGGGCACGGCTCACGTCCCGAGACCACGGTGGATCCCGCGGTGCTCGCCGCGTCCGTGGTGCTGAAACTGCAGACCATCGTTTCGCGGGAGATCTCCGCGACCGAGTCGGCGGTGGTGACCGTCGGTTCGCTGCACGTCGGGACCGCGCACAACATCATCGCCGACCACGCCGTGCTCGAGGTCAACATCCGGTCGTTCGACCAGGCGGTGCGGGAGAAGGTCGTCGCGGCGGTCGAGCGGATCGTCAACGGCGAGGCGGCCACCGCGGGCGCGCCGAAGCCGCCGGAGATCGAGCGCATCGGCGCCTTCCCGGTCACCGAGAACGACGAGAAAGCCACCGAAGGACTCGCCGCCGCCTTCCGCGACCACTTCGGCGACGGCCGGGTCATGCCCGCGCCGCTGGTCACCGGCAGTGAGGACTTCAGCGAGTTCGGTCGCGCCGCCGGGGTGCCGTCGGTGTTCTGGCTGGTCGGCGGGCTGGACGAGGACCAGGTGATCTCCGCGATGACCGACGGCCGGTTCGAACAGGACATCCCGTCGAACCACTCGCCGCTCTTCGCGCCGATCCCGCATCCCACGCTTTCGGCCGGCGTCGAGACGCTCGTGGTCGCGGCCTTGCACCGGCTCACCCACCCGGGTGTCGGATGAGCCCGGCGAGTGGGAGCATGGAAGCCGGAGGTGGTGCTGTGAACGCGCCCGCCCACGGTCCCGAACCGAGGGAACCCGCTCCGGTGCTGATCACCGAAGCCGCCCCGTCCTACGAAGAGCAACTCGCCAAACGTAAGCGGAAGTACATCATCATGATGTCGTTCCGCATCCCGTGTCTCATCCTCGCCGGGATCTTCTACGAGACCTGGTGGCTCGCGCTGGCGCTGATCGCGATCTCGATCCCGCTGCCCTGGATCGCCGTCCTGGTGGCCAACGACCGGCCGCCGCGCAAGAGCGAGTCGGTCAACCGTTTCCAGGCCGAACCGACCCGCATCGAGGGCGGCGGCCACCAGGTCATCGACGGCGGCTGATCAGGGCTGCGGCCCGACCTTCGCGACCGCGCGGGCACCCAGCCGGGTGCCCGCCCGCAGGACCTCCACGGTGGACTCGCCGCGCAGCCACGCCGCCAGCACACCGGCGTCGAAGGCGTCCCCTGCGCCGGTGGAGTCGATGCAGTCGACGGGCTGCGACGGCACCGAAGTGATGGTGCCGCCCGCGTCGATCCAGCTGGCGCCGTCGAGACCCGCGGTGACCACGACCTCGCCCACGTAGTCCAGCAGTTCCTTCGCCGCCTCCGGATCACTCGACCCGGTCAGCGCGACCAGTTCGCTCGTGTTCGGCATCAGCAGGTCGACGCCGCGTACGTCGTCGAGGAAGGCCGCCGGATCGGTGATCAGCGTCGCCGCCTGCGGATCGACCGACGTCGTCAGCCCGGCCTTCTTCGCCGCCGCCAGCGAGGCGAGCGCCGCGGGCCGCGAGGACGGCTGCAACAGGACGTAGCCCGACAGGTGCAGGTGACTCGCCCCGGTCAGCGCCTCGTCGGTGATGTCGGAGGGACTGAACCGGGAGTTCGCGCCGCGGTCGGCGAGCATGCTCCGCTCACCGGTGCCGTCGACGAGCACCACGACGCAGAAGGTCGGCTCGTCGGGGTCCACCGCGAACTCGCAGCGGACGCCCGCCGCTTCCAGTTCGCTCTTCACCATGCGGCCGCCGGAATCGTCGCCGATCCGGGCGATCAGCGTGGTCTCCGCGTCTTCGGCGCGCAGCCAGAGCGCGGTGTTCGCGCCCGCGCCACCGCTGGTGAAGTGGACCTTCGCGCGGATGTCGCCGCCGTGCGGGATGGGACCCTCGTGCCGCGCGACCACGTCGAGGCCGACGTCGCCGACGACCACGATCCCGCTCATGCCGCGTTCCCGGCGAGCGCGACGGCGACCTCGGTGGCCAGTTCCGCGTTGGACAGCACCAGTGCCTCGTTCGCGTCGAGGCTCACGCCGCCGCTGGCGGTGTGGAAATGCTCCAGCAGCACAGGTGTCACGTCCTTGCCGTGCACTCCTCGCGTCCGCAGGAGTTCGAGCCCTTCGGCCAGCAAGCGGTCGTGCAGCTCTTTGTCCATTTCGGACGCTTCCGGAATCGGGTTCGCCAGCAGTACACCGGATTCGGCGTGCGCGCGATGCGCGGCGATGACCGCGGCGGCCCGCGCGGCGTCGTCGACCCGCCACGGCACCTCGAAACCGGACGAGCGGAGGTAGAACGCGGGGAACTCGCTGGTGCGGTAGCCCAGCACGGGCACCGAGTTGGTCTCCAGCACTTCGAGGGTCGCCGCGATGTCGAGCACCGATTTCACGCCGGAGCAGACGACCGTGGTCGGCACCTTCGCGAGCACGCCCAGATCCGCCGAGACGTCCCAGCTCTGTGCCGCGCCCTGGTGCACGCCGCCGAGGCCGCCGGTGGCGAACATGCCGATCCCGGCCGCGGCGGCGAGCGCCGCGGTGCTCGCGACCGTCGTCGCCCCGGACCGGCCGAGGCCGACGGCCGGGCCGAGGTCGCGCAGAGAGAGCTTGTCCAGGTCGGCGCCGGGCGCGCAGACGCGCTCCAGCTGCTCGCCGGTGAGCCCCACCAGGGGGACGCCGTCGAGCACGGCGATCGTCGCGGGGACGGCGCCGCCGTCCCGGACGACCTTTTCCAGCCGCCGGGCGACGTCGAGGTTGCGGCCGGGCGGGAGACCGTGGGAGAGGATGGTGCTCTCCAGCGCGACGACGGGGTCACCGGCGGCGAGGGCGGAGGCGACCTCTTCGTGAAGGGACAGTTGCGGAGTCACGAACGAACATCATCGGTGATGTGGGTCAGCGTCACGCCATCGGGTCAGTTCGTTCGCGAGGTTCTCCCGCGCCTTGCTCTCCCAGCGTGCCCGTGCGATGTCGCTGCGGTACAGCCGCGGCCGGGCCAGCAGGTTCTCCAGCACGGCCACGCGTCCCGCACGCCAGTCTTCGTCGGAGTAGATCGAGTACTCCGCCCGGACACCGGCCGCGTATTCCTCGTACACCTCGGGTTTGGCGCCGAGAATCGCGAGGTCGGCGTCGAGCAGTGCGGTGGCGAGGAGGTCTTCCCCCGGCGCGGAGTGCTCGATCGTGGCGAGGATCAGTTCCTCCGCGCGGGTGATGTCGGCCGCGGGGACCCCGGCGTTGGTGAGTTCGTCGCGGGTCCAAGCCGCGCTGGCCCGTTCGTCGTCGCCGGGGCGGGCGTCGTAGACGACGTCGTGCGCCCAGGAGGCGACGGCGACGATCGCCCGTTGCCGGGCACCCAGGCCGAACGCGACGGCGAGGTCACCGCTGTCGTGGGCGACGGCGGTGACGTGCCGGAGATCGTGATAGCGGCGGTGCGGCTCGGCGTAGCGGGTCTCGAGGTCGTTCCACGCGACCGCGGCGACCAGGTGATCGCCGCCGAGCCGCGTGATCGCGGGCAGCCAGTCCATCAGTCGAAGATTCCGCGCGACTTGGCCACTTCGTGCAGCCAGCCCTCGATCTGCGGCTCCCATTTGACCCGCTCCAGCGCGGCGTGGTCGACCTTGAACAGGCCGAGGAACTCCTGCCCGCGACCGCCGAACCCGCCGCTCTTGGACACCCGGACCCGTTTGGTCACCTCCAGCACGACCTGCGTCTCCGCCGCCGAGGACAGGAAGGTCACCGCCACCGAGGTGAAGACGTTCGCGAACCGCGGCGAGGGGGTGAAGCGGATCTCCTGGAAGAACGGGAGCTGCTGGGTCGCGCCGTTGATCCGGCCGCGTTCGAGCACGGCCTCGCGGAAGACGAAGCCGATCCGGCTGAAGGCGTCCAGTATCCGTTTCTGGGCGGGCAGCGGCTCGATCGCGGCGGCGTCGACGTCGGCCGGGTCGGTGACGGAATTCGCGATGTCGAGGCTGGTTTGCAGGCCGACGGCCATGCCGTGCAGTGGTTTGCCGAAGACGCTGGAGATCGGCGTCTCCCATGGCAGGGCGACCTCGAACGGGATGCGGATCTGCTGGCCGGGCGCGACGCGTTCGCGGCCTGCCAGCTGCTGGGTGCCGAATTCGAGGTCTTCGAACTTGGGGCTGTGCTCGTCCGGCGTCTGGACGCGGGCGAGCAGCTGCACCGAGAGACCGTTGATCTCTTGATCGACTTCGCCGCCGAGCAGCAGGACCTCGCCCCGCAGGGCGCGGCCGGGGGAGACCGAACGGTCGAGCAGCCGGGCGTCGATCTTCGCTCCGCCCGAACCGAATGTCGCGAGCACCTTCTGGAACATGAGCGAGATCCTGCCAGGTCCCCGGTGTGCGCAGGAGGTTTTGGGGCATTATGGAGGGGTGAGTACACAGACCCTTCCGAAGCCGGATACCCGTCCCGAGGGCACCGACGGCACCGACGACGACGCGCCGAAGATGTTCCACTACGTGCGCAAGAACAAGATCGCCGAAAGCGCGGTCATGGGCACGCACGTGGTGGCGCTGTGCGGCGAGGTCTTCCCGGTGACGAAGTCGGCGAAGCCCGGTTCGCCGGTCTGCCCGGACTGCAAGAAGATCTACGACGGTCTCAAGCCGGGCGACTGACACCTGGCCGTCCGGTGTCCGAAACCGGACAAGATCTGAAAATCCTTCACATGGTGGCTGTCCGTCCCGGTGATCGCTGGTAATCAGTACCCGCCAGCGAAAACCCGCCGGGACGGAGCCTTCATGCGTAGAACCGGGATCGTGCTCGTCATCGCCGCGTTGGTCGCGGTGTTCTCACCAGCCGCCGCCCAGGCCGTGACAGGCTGGACCACGGTCGGTTCGGACAACGCCCGCCCGCTCGACGAGGGCCAGGGCCTGGCCACCATCGAACGGCCTTCCGGGACCATCTACCGCTACACCGGGATCGCGACCGTGCCGGTCGACCTGTCCTCGAAGGGCTGGGGTCACGTCGGCGACCCGGGTTCGGCGCAAGGCTGGTACGTCGAGCCGTATCAGCGCGACGACCGGGGCGCGAAGCTCTTCCGTGTCGAGTCGCCGAACGGGACCTGGGCGAACTACACGCACGCGCTGGAATCGTGGGAAGCGAACAACAACTCGTTCGCCGCCGTGACCCCCGACGCGCGCTGGATGGTGGCGGGCGAGTGGGGCACGATGGACCGGCTGCTCGTGCACCCGATGCCCGGCGTCGCGCATACGAACCCGTCGGCGAACCTGCCGTACTCGTCCGCGATCCGGCTCGACCGGCCGGTGCGGGACATCCAGGGCTGCGACTTCGTCACCGCGACCCGGCTGCTGTGCGCGTCCGACGACCCCGACGGCTCGCTGTTCGGGACGACCAAACCGCTGCTGCAAGTGGATCTCTCCGGTGCGCTTTCCGGTTCGGACGTCACCGGCCGGGTGACCTCGCTGGGTCAGCTGCCTTTGAAGAGCATCTGTAGCGGGAACTTCGAAACCGAAGGCGTCGACGTCGCCGCCGACGGGATCCTGCGGGTCGTGGTCCTGTCGCCTTCGTGGTGCGTGGCCTTCGACAGCAAGACCTGGCGGTTCCGGAAGGCGTGACTCGCGTGATCAGACGGAGAACTCGCGTGGCTAGACGGAGAACTCGCGTGATCAGACGGGCAACAGCGTGTTGCCCCGCCGATCACGCGAGTTCTCCGTTCAATCACGCGAGTTCTCCGTTACCGCGCGGGCTCCGGAGTGAGATCCTCGGCGGCGGGAGTCGCTGAAGACCGTCGAGCATCCTTCTTCGCGCGGCGCTTTTCTTTCCGGGTCTCGACCATCGTGTACAGCGTCGGGACCAGGATCAGGGTCAGCAGGGTCGAGCTGACCAGCCCGCCGATCACCACGATCGCCAGCGGCTGCCCGATGAACCCGCCCTGACCGGTGAGGCCGAGCGCCATCGGGATCAGCGCGAAGATGGTCGCCGCCGCGGTCATCAGGATCGGCCGAAGCCGCCGCCTGCCGCCTTCGACCACCGCGTCGGCGACGCTCATCCCCGAAGCCCGGTACTGGTTGATCAGGTCGATCAGCACGATCGCGTTGGTCACCACGATGCCGACGAGCATCAGCATGCCGATCAGCGCGGGCAGGCCGAGCGCGGTCCCGGTGGCCAGCAGCAGCCCGATCGCGCCGGTCGCCGCGAACGGGATCGACACCAGCAGGATCAGCGGCTGGAGCAGGCTGCGGAACGTCGCCACCATGATCAGGTACACGATCGCGACCGCGGCCAGCAGCGCGAGGAACAGGTTCCCGAACGCCTCCTGCTGGTCCTCGCTGACCCCGCCGAGCTTGTACGCCGCGCCGCCGCTGAACGTCAGACCGTCCAGTTTGGACTGGATGGCCTTGGTGGTCGCGGCGAGGTCCGCGCCGGTGTTCTTGGCGGTGACCGTGGTGCTCAGCTCGCCCGAGGTGCGGTGCACCGCGGCCGGTCCGTCCACAGTGGACACGTTCGCGACGGTGTCCAGCCGGACGACGCCGGTGGCGCTCGGGATCGGCAGCGCCTTGATCGCGTCCACCGACACCGGGGCCGAGCCCGCACGCAGCACGATGTCGGTGCGCTGCCCGTCCACCGGTAGCTGGGTCACCGTGCGGCCGGCGATCGCCTGGTTCGCGATCTGACCGATCGTCGTGGCCGAAAGCCCGCTCGCGGCGGCCTTGGCGGCGTCGACCTCGACCTGCACGCGCGGCGAACCCTGCGCGAGGTCACTGGTCACCTCGGTCAGGTCCGGCACCCCGGACAAAGCCTGGCGGACCTGTTCGGCGGCGGGCTTCAGCGAGGCCTCGTCGGGAGCGGTGACGGTGATCGAGACCCCGTCGGAGTTGAAGCCGCCCGCTTCGGCGCCGATCTTGACTTCGCCGAGTCCCGGCCCGCTCAGCTTGCCCCGCAAGCGATCCGAGAGCGCGTCGAGGTCGGTGTCCTTGGCGACGGTGGCCTGGATGTTGGTCGCCGTCCCGCCACCGCCGAAGAAATTGCTCCCGCCGATGCTCACCTGATAGGTCTCGACGTCGGGTTCGGCGGCGAGTGCCTGCTCCACCGCGCCGGCTGCCTTCTCCTTGGCTTCGGAACTGGTGCCGGGCGGCAGTTTCTGCGAAAGGCTCAGCGTCGTCGATCCGGACTGGTCGAGGAAGTTCGTGTTCAGCTGCGACGCGAGCCCGACCGTGCCGCCGAAGATGATCAGCGCCAGCAGGACGACGGCGACGCGGCGCTGGGTGGCGAACCGGATCACCGGTACGTATCCGCGCTGGAGCAACCCGCGGCGTTCCTTGTCTTCCGCCGCCTGCCGCGTGAGTTCGGCCTCGTGGTCGTTCGCCGGCGTCTTGGGCGGCTTGAGGAACCAGTACGCGAGCACCGGCACGATCGTCAGCGAGACCAGCAGCGAAGCCAGCAGCGCCACGGTGACCGTGATCGCGAACGGCGAGAACAGCTCACCGACGAATCCGCCGACGAAGGCGATCGGCAGGAACACCGCGACGGTGGTGAGGGTGGACGAGGTCACGGCACCCGCCACCTCGCGCACGCCGTCGAGGACCGCGCGCTCTTTTTCCTCGCCGTACGCCAGATGTCGTTTGATGTTCTCCAGCACCACGATCGAGTCGTCGACCACCCGGCCGATCGCGATGGTGAGCGCGCCGAGGGTGAGCAGGTTCAGCGATAGATCACCGGTCCACAACGCCAGCAGCGCCACGACGACCGAAAGCGGGATCGACACCGCCGTCACGAGCGTGGACCGCAGCGACATCAGGAACAACAGGATCACGATGACCGCGAACGCCAGGCCCAGCAGGCCTTCGGTGGTCAGGCCGCTGATCGCGTCCTTGACCGGGGTGCCCTGGTCGAACACGACGCTCATCTCGGCGCCGATCTTCTTCGACAGCTCGGGCAGCTTGTCCCGCACCGATTCCGAGATCGCGACCGCGTTCCCGTTCTCCACCATGGTGATCGAGAGCCCCAGGCTCGGCTTGCCGTTGGTGCGCGTGATCGACGTCGGCGGCGCGAAGCCTGCCTGGACGTCCGCGATCTCACCTAGTTTGACCGGCTTGGGCGCCTGTGCACCGGGACGCGACGACGGCGAGGCCGACGGCGTCAGGTAGAGGTTCTTGATCGTGTCCACTGTGGTCGGTCCGCCGCCGACCTGGACGGTGAGTGTCTTGTCGCCTTCGGTGAGCGTCCCGGCCGGGACGGCGGCACCGGCGGTCTGCAAGGTGGTGGCGATCGACGATGGGTCGACGCCCGCCGCGGCCAGTTTCGCGTAGTCCAGCGCGATCGTGACCCGCGGTTGCCGCGCGCCGGTCACCGTGACCTCGCGGACGCCGTCGATCTTGCGCAGTTCCGGCGCGACCTCCCCGGTCAGCGCGGGCGCGAGCGCCTGCGGGTCACCGGTGGTCCCGGCGGCGAGCAGCACGACCGGGAGATCGTCGGTGGACCCCGCGGACACCGACGGTTCGGTGTTCTGCGGCAGCCGTGCCTTGACCCCGTCGACGACGCGCTGGATCTGCCCGACGGCGGCGTCGATGTCCGTGCCGAATTCGAACTGCGCGGTGATCCGCGACAAGCCCTCCGACGACGTCGAGTTCAGCTCTTCCAGGCCCTTCAGGCCCTGCAAACCGCCCTCGAGTGGCTCGGTGACCTGGCGATCGACCGCGTCCGGCGACGCGCCCGTGTACGGCGTGATGATCTGCGCCTGCGGGAACTGCAGTGAGGGGAACAGCTGCTGCTTGAGCTGCGGCAGCGCGAAAGCGCCGAAGCCGATGACCACCAGGGCGAGCAGCCCGATGAGACTTCGGTTGCGCAGGCTCAGTCTGGCCAGCGTGGACATGGCGGGATCCCCCAGGTAGTGCTCGGGAACATGTGGATTACCGCGAGCTTTTCATGGCGGGGGGTGGACTGGATTCACACTACGGGTGGAATCGGGCTACGACTTCGGGATGAGGTCGGGTGTCAACTTCGCCGTTCGGTCACCTGATCGGCTTCGCTCTGCGGTTCTTTGTTCACCGACTGTTCCGGTTCGCTCTCGTCGTCTTGACGGGGCCGCCGCAGCGGGACGGTCGTCCGTTCCCACAGTTTGCGGCCCTCCTCGGCGCGGATCCGCTCGCTGGCGCGTTCCATCTCCAGTCGCCGCCATTTCCGGCGCTGGCGTTTGGTCGCCTTGGCAGGCCACAATTCCTGGATCGCGCTGTTGAAGTACGCGCCGAAGACGACCGCGAGCCCGATGAAGAACATCAGCAGCAGGAACGCGATCGGCGCGGCGAGCGCGCCGTAGGTGTAGCCGGTCTTGGTGATCCAGTTCAGGTAGATCCGCAGGCCGATACTGGAGAGCAGGAAGAAGACCATGGCGAGCATCGCGCCCGGCAGCCCGCGGTGCCAAGGCAGCCTGCGCGGCAGGGACAGCTTGTACAGCGTCGTCAGCGCCAGCACGATCATCACGGCCAGCACCGGGTAGTACAGCGTGCCGACCCAGTACGACACCGTGCCGCGCCAGTCCGTGGGGAAGAACTGGGGGAGCAGGTCCGGCCCGATCGCCAGCAGCGGCAGTCCGACCACCAGGATGACCAGCCCGGCCAAGTAGAGCAACAGCGCGAAGATCCGCTGCCAGACGTCGTTGCGGACGCCGTACTGGTCGTGCGCCACGGTGATCGCGTCGACGAACGACGACATCGCCGACGAACCCGCCCACAGGGAGATCAGGAAGCCGACGGAGACGATCTCGCCCTTGCCGACGAACAGGATGCTGTTGACCGTCGGCTCGATGATGTCGTGCACGGCGTTGTCGCTGAAGATCGTCTTGCTGAAGGTGATGATCCGGTCGTGGACCGCGGTCACGACCTCCTGGCCGAACCAGTCGCCGACGAAGCCGAGGCAACCGAGGAGACCGAGCAGCAGCGGCGGCAGCGACAGCGTCTGCCAGAACGCGGCTTCGGCGGCCTCGGAGAAGATGTTGCCTTCCCACGCCTTGGTGAGCGTGCGGCTGAGCAGGCGCAACGGGCCCCTGCGGACCTTCGCGACCTCGGCGGCCGGCTCTTCCCGGCCGTTCTCCTCGCTCATGCAGCTCCTCCGCCAGCGCCGAGCGCCCTTGACGGTGTCCAGCATGGTCCATGTCCCGGCATTCGGCTCGCCACCCCTGGGTTTTTGGGTGAGTAAACCGACAACGGGGGTGGCGCTTCCGGCGTTCCACGGAGGCGGCGGGTAGGCTCACTGGAGTGCCCTCACCTCAGGCGCCGGCGTCGCGGCCGGATACCAAAGTGGGGGTTTTCGCTTGTGGCAAGGCGATTGACCAGGGGTTTCGGTGAGGG
Organism: Amycolatopsis sp. cmx-11-12; assembly: GCF_046269425.1. Lineage (NCBI taxonomy): Bacteria > Bacillati > Actinomycetota > Actinomycetes > Pseudonocardiales > Pseudonocardiaceae > Amycolatopsis > Amycolatopsis sp. cmx-11-12. Next base: position 68,075 of record NZ_JADNQM010000015.1, read on the forward strand.
AGGAGGGGAACCGCATGGCGGAAACGGTTGAACGTGATCGAGGCGAGCTGGGCGCGCCTCCCGCGGCGAAGGACAGCACCGCCCGTCCGCTGCGTGCCTGGCAGCGCCGCGCGCTGACGAAGTACCTGACGAAGAAACCGCAGGACTTCCTGGCCGTCGCGACGCCGGGCGCTGGCAAGACGGTGTTCGGGCTCCGCATCGCCGCCGAGCTGCTGAGCGACCGGACCATCGAGAAGATCACCATCGTCGCGCCGACGGAACACCTGAAGCACCAGTGGGCCGCCTCCGCGGCGGCCGCGGGGATCGCGATCGACTCGAACTTCCGCAACGGCGCCGGTGCCACCTCGCGCGACTACCACGGGGTCGCGGTGACCTACGCTCAGGTCGCGGCGCATCCGACGCTGCACCGGGTGCGTACCGAGAACCGCAAGACGCTGGTCATCCTCGACGAGATCCACCACGGCGGTGACGCGAAGTCGTGGGGTGACGCGATCCGCGAGGCGTTCACGCCGGCCGTCCGCCGTCTCGCGCTGACCGGGACGCCGTTCCGTAGCGACGACTCGCAGATCCCGTTCGTCACCTACGAGCCCGACGGTTCGGGCTTCCAGCGCAGCAAATCCGACCACTCCTACGGCTACGCCGACGCGCTCGCCGACGGCGTCGTCCGGCCGGTCGTCTTCCTCGCCTACTCCGGTGAGGCCTCCTGGCGCACGAGCGCGGGGGAGGAGTTCACCGCGCGGCTCGGCGAGCCGCTGACCGCCGAGCAGAACGCGCGGGCCTGGCGCACGGCGCTCGACCCGGCCGGTGAGTGGATCCCGTCGGTGTTGCAGGCCGCGGACACCCGCCTCGCGCAGTTACGCGCCAACGGCATCCCGGACGCCGGTGGCCTGGTGATCGCCACCGACCAGGACTCCGCGCGCGCCTACGCCAAGATCCTGGAACGCCTCTCCGGCCAGACCCCGACGGTCGTCCTCTCCGACGACCCCAAGGCGTCCGGGCGGATCAAGGAGTTCTCCGACTCGACCGACCGCTGGCTGGTCGCTGTCCGGATGGTGTCCGAGGGCGTCGACGTCCCGCGTCTCGCGGTCGGCGTCTACGCCACGAGCGCGTCGACCCCGCTGTTCTTCGCGCAGGCCATCGGCCGGTACGTGCGTTCGCGCAAACCCGGTGAGACGGCGTCGGTGTTCCTGCCGAGCGTGCCGGTGCTGCTGGAACTGGCCAGTGAGCTGGAGGCCCAGCGCGACCACGTCCTCGGCAAACCGCACCGCGAGAAGGAAGGCTGGGAGGACGAACTCCTCGCCCAGGCCAACCGCACCGAGGACGAGCCGGGCGAAGAGGAGAAGGCGTTCACCTCGCTGGGCGCCTCCGCCGAACTCGACCAGGTCATCTACGACGGCAACTCCTTCGGCACCGCGGTGTTCTCCGGTTCCGACGAGGAGCAGGAGTACCTCGGCCTGCCGGGGCTGCTGGAACCGGACCAGGTCCGTGCCCTGCTGCGGAAGCGGCAGGAAGAGCAGCTTTCGGACGAGAAGCGGCGCAAGCCCAAGGCCGAGCAGGAGGCGCCGGTCGCGCGGCCGCAGTCGGTCAGCGAGCGGCTCGGCGCCCTGCGCAAGGAGCTGAACGCGCTGGTGGGCGTGCACCACCACCGGACGAGGAAGCCGCACGGCGCGATCCACAACGAACTGCGCCGCGTCTGCGGCGGCCCGCCGACCGCGATGGCGTCCGTCGAACAGCTCGAAGAGCGGATCGTCACCCTGCGCACCTGGTAGCGCCCTCCCACCGCTGTTATGAACGGACCGTTCATAACACATTTTGTTATGAACGGTCCGTTCATAACAGCTGCCGCAACCAACGATAATCACGCTGCGTGAGTGGTGGCGGTCACACTGTCAGCGGACCTAGACTGCGTACGTCTTGCTACGGCCACGTTGCCAAACCGTGTCCATTTGATGAGGCTTAATCGATCCAGCCGTCTTCCGTGAAACCCTTTCGGCGGCATATGTTGTCGCCCACAACATATGCGCGATGGTGCGATCGGTCCGCCTGGATCGCCGCCCGCGAGCAAGATTCGGAAAGGTTCGAGGATGCGCAGCAGAACCCTTACCCTCCTCGCCGCGACGGTGGGCGCCGGCCTGGTGCTCTCCGCCTGTGGCGCCAACTCCGCCGACTCGGGCAGCGGCAACTCCTCGCAGTCCGCCCCCGCCCCCGGCGGTGCCGCCGCCGGTGGCAAGGTCGGCGTCATCCTGCCGGAGACCGCGACCTCCGCGCGCTGGGAGTCCTTCGACAAGCCGTTCCTGACCAAGGCGCTCAAGGACGCGGGCTTCGACGCCGACGTCCAGAACGCGCAGGGCGACGTCCAGAAGTTCACCACGCTGGCCGACGGCATGATCGCGCAGAACGTCAAGGTCCTGATCATCGCCGCCATCAACGGCGAGGTCGGCTCGGCGGTCGCCAAGAAGGCGCAGGCCGCGGGCATCCCGACGATCGACTACGACCGCCTGAACCTCGGCGGCAGCTCCGACTACTACGTCTCGTTCGACAACGAGAAGGTCGGCCAGCTCCAGGGCCAGGGTCTCGCCGACGCGCTGAAGGACAAGAAGGGCGCCGAGGTCGTCATGATCGAGGGTGCCCCGACCGACAACAACGCGACGCTGTTCGCCAACGGCCAGAAGTCCGTCCTGCAGCCGAAATTCGCCAGCGGCGACCTGAAGCTCGTCCGTGAACAGGCCATCGACAACTGGGACAACCAGAAGGGTGGCCAGACCTTCGAGCAGATCTTGACCGACAACAAGGGCAAGGTCGACGGCGTCGTCGCCGCGAACGACGGTCTCGCGGGCGCGGTCATCACCGTGCTGAAGAAGAACGGCCTCAACGGCAAGGTCCCGGTCACCGGCCAGGACGCCACCGCGGACGGCCTCATGGCCATCCTGCGCGGCGACCAGTACATGACCGTCTTCAAGCCGATCAAGGAAGAAGCCGAGGCCGCGGCGAAGCTCGCCGTCCTGCTGGCCAAGGGCGACAAGGCGGGCGCCGACGCGCTGGCCACCGGCAAGGCGAAGGACCCGAAGGGCAACCGGGAGGTCAAGTCCGTGCTCCTCGAGCCGAAGCTGACCACCAAGGACGGCGTCAAGGAGGTCGTGACGCAGGGCTACGTCAAGGCGGCCGAGATCTGCGGCGGCGACCTGGCCGCGGCGTGCACGCAGCTCGGTATCTCCTGACCCGTTAATCCAGACGACCGGGCCGGGGTGTGCTCCCGACAGCGCGCCCCGGCCCGGTTCCCAGCCGGGAGAATTCGAGAACCCCCATGAGTGAACCCATCCTCGAACTGAAGCAGCTGAACAAGAGCTTCGGACCGGTCCACGTTCTCCACGACGTGGACTTCAACGTGCGCGCCGGTGAGGTCACCGCGCTGGTCGGCGACAACGGTGCGGGCAAGTCCACGCTGGTCAAGTCGATCGCCGGGATCCACGGCTACGACTCGGGCACGGTGAAGTTCCAGGGCGAGCCGGTGCACATCCACGGCCCGCGCGACGCCGCGGATCTGGGCATCGAGGTCGTCTACCAGGACCTCGCGCTGGCGGAGAACCTCGACATCGTGCAGAACATGTTCCTCGGCCGGGAACGCGGCAGCAAATGGCTGCTCGACGAGGCCAGCATGGAGAAGGCGGCCCGCGAGACACTTGCCTCGCTTTCGGTCCGCACCGTGAAATCCGTCCGCACGCCGGTTTCGGCCCTCTCGGGTGGGCAACGGCAGACCGTCGCGATCGCCAAGTCCGTGCTGTGGGACTCGAAGGTGGTGCTGCTCGACGAGCCGACCGCCGCGCTCGGTGTCGCGCAGACCCGTCAGGTGCTCGACCTCGTCCGCCGCCTCGCGGAGCAGGGCCTCGGAGTGGTGCTGATCAGCCACAACATGGCCGACGTCTTCGAGGTCGCCGACCGGATCGCGGTGCTCTACCTCGGCCGTCTCGTCGCCGAGGTGCACACCAAGGACGTGACCCACGGCCAGGTCGTGGAACTGATCACCGCCGGCCGCTCCGGCGACCTCGGCCTTGCCCGCCCCGAAGCCGCCGTCCTGTGAGCGAGAAAGAACCGGAAATGACTGAGACTCCTGCAAAGCCCGCCTCGCCGGAGGGGGGCAAGTCGGCGGCCGCCGCGCTCAACCCGTCGGCGGCCATCACGGACTTCGGCATCGACACGACATCGATGTCAACGGGCGAGGCGATCGGCGACTACTTCTCCCGGCTCAAGGCGGGGCAGCTGGGTTCGCTCCCGGCGCTGCTCGGCCTGTTCGTACTGGTGATCGTGTTCGCCTCGCTGTCGGACACCTTCCTGACGATGAACAACATCGCGAACCTGATGGCGCAGGGCGCCGGCAAGGCGATCATCGCGATGGGCATCGTGTTCGTACTGCTGCTCGGCGAGATCGACCTGTCCGCGGGTACCGCGTCCGGGGTCACCGCCGCCGTACTCGCGATGCACTACGTGCGTAACGGAAACCTGTTGGGCGGTATGGGGAACGGCGTGTTCATCACGTTCCTCGTGGTACTCGCGATCGCCGGTCTGCTCGGGGTGATCCTGCGGATCTGGGCCGGTGTCGGCTTCGCCGTGCTCGCCATCGCGCTGGTGCTGTCCGGAGCGGCGGCCAACCCGTGGATCGAGATCGTGCTCGCGATCAGCGTCGGTGGCGCGATCGGTGTCCTCACCGGCTTCCTGGTCTCGAAGATCGGCATGCCCTCGTTCGTCGTGACACTGGCGCTTTTCCTTGCCTGGCAAGGCGTCATCCTCCAGTTCATCGGTGAAGGCGGCACGCTCGGCATCAGCACCTCGGACGTGCTGTTCAAGGTCGCCAACGGCAATCTGTCCACAATGGGCAGTTGGATCCTGTTCGTGATCGCCGCCGGTGGATTCGCCGCGGTGTCCCTGGGGCAGCACTTCTCGCGGCTCAAGCGGGGCTTGGTCACCCAGCCGACGCCGATGGTGCTGTTCAAGGTCGGCGCGATCGCGGTCGTCGCGGCCATCGCGACGTATCTGCTCACGATCAACCGCGCGCCCAACCCGAACATCGTGATCTCCGGTGTCCCGTACGTCGTGCCGATCGTGCTCGCGCTGCTGGTGCTCGGTACCTACGTGCTCAACCGCACGCAGTACGGCCGCCACATCTACGCCGTCGGTGGCAACCGGGAAGCGGCCCGCCGCGCCGGTATCAACGTCGAGAAGATCCGCGCTTCGGTGTTCGTCATCTGCTCGGCGGTGGCGGCGATCGGCGCGATCGTCTACTCGTCGAAGGTCGGTTCGGTCGACCCGCAGGCCGGTGGCCTCAACACGCTGCTGTTCGCGGTCGGTGCCGCGGTCATCGGTGGCACGTCGCTGTTCGGCGGCAAGGGCCGGGTCGTCGACGCGGTGATCGGTGGTCTCGTGCTGGCGGTCGTGGAAAACGCGCTCGGCCTGCTGAAGCAGTCGGCGGCGGTGGTCAACATCGTCACCGGTTTGGTGCTGCTTCTCGCGGCGACGGTGGACGCGCTGTCCCGGCGCCGCGCGGCTGCGTCGCCGCGCTGAGTCCGCATGGAATGATGAAGCCCGTGACCAGCACACCCGTTGCACGACCAGACGAGGTGCGCAGGCACAACCGCACGACCCTGCTCCGGTTGCTGCACGTCAGCGGCCCGAGCACCAGGGCGACCTTGGCCACCGAGCTGGGGCTCAACCGCAGCACCATCAAGACCCTCGTCGACGGGCTCGCGGAAGCGGGCGTCGTCGAGGAGAGGGTCCCCAGGCCGGGACGAGGGGCGGGCCGCCCCTCGCTCCTGGTCCTGCCGCAGCCGCACGCGGCGGTGGTGCTCGCGGTCGACCTCCAGGTCGAACACGTGGCGATCGCGCTGGTCGGGTTCGGCGGCCAGATCCTCGGGCGCAACAGCTGGAACCTCCACGGCCGGATGCGGGAGGCCGACGAGGTGATCACGCATGTGATCGAGTCGACCACCGTGCTGGCGGGCGACCTCGGCGTGCAGCCGATCGCCGCGGGGGTGTCCGTCCCCGGCGTCGTCCGTCGCACGGACGGGTACGTCCACGAGGCGCCCAACCTGCGCTGGACCGACGTGGCGCTCGGGGAACGGCTCGGCGGTGTGCTGCGCATCCCCATCCTCGTCGGCAACGACGCCGAACTCGGCGCCATCGCCGAACACCTGCGCGGTGCCGCGCGGGGCTCGTCCGACGCCGTGTACGTCTCCGCCGACGTCGGTGTCGGTGGCGGGATCATCGCGGACGGCTCGTCGCTGCGCGGCGGCTCCGGGTACGTCGGCGAGATCGGGCATATGTCGATCCGGCCCGGTGGCCGTCCCTGCTACTGCGGGTCCAGCGGCTGCTGGGAGACCGAGGTCGGCGAGGCGGCCCTGTGCCGCGCGCTCGACCTGCCCGAGGACACCCCGCGCGGGGCGATCCTGTTCGAACTGCGCGAACTGGGCCGCGACCCGCATGCGGCCGAGGAACGGCTTTCGGAGTTCGCGGAATGGCTGACGCTGGGCCTGGTGAACGTGGTCAACCTGCTCGGCCCGCAGCTGGTCGTGCTGGGCGACCTGCTCACCGTGCTGCCCGATTCGGTCGTGCGGTCGGTGGCGGCCGAGGTCCGGCGGCGGAGCCTGGTCAGCCGGGCGGTCGGCGGGACGCAGATCGTGAGCTCCGCGCTGGGCGCCGACGTGAAGCTGCTGGGCGCGGCCGAAGCGGCGTTCGAGATGATCCTGGACACGGTCTAGGACACGCGAACGAGACCGGCCAGCAGGGCCACCAGAGCGGCCAGAGCCTTCTCCTTCGCCGCTTCGCGGTCTTCCGCGTGCGCGATCATCAGCGCCGCCTCCGCGCAGGCGCTCAGCACCAGTTGCGCCAGTTCCGGGACCGGCGCCTCGACCAGCAGCCCGTCCGTCGCGGCTGCCTCCAGGATCTCCGTGATCAGACCCAGCCCGTACCGGGTCTCCAGCCGGCGCCATTCCTGCCAGCCGAGGACGGAGACGGCGTCCGTGAGCGCGATCCGCACCACTTCGGGCCGCAGGCACAGGTCCAGGAACCGGCTCAGCACGCCGAGCGCCCCCGACCACGGATCGGCCGTCGAGCGCAGGACGGTCTGCAGTTCTTCGGTGATCTCCGTTTCGATCTGCTCGATCACGGCGCGGAACAGTCCCTGTTTGTCCCCGAAGTGGTGGTACAGCGCGCCACGGGTGACGCCAGCCGCCCGGACGATCTCGTCGGCGGGCACGGCGGCGTAGCCCTGCTCGGCGAACAGCGTGCGTGCCGCCGTGATCAGGGCGGTCTGCGTCGACTGCGATCGCTCGGTCTGGCTACGTCGTGGCGTGGGCACGCAGGAATTCCACCACCATGGCGCTCAGTCGCTCCGGCTGGTCCTCCGGCACGAAGGTGTACGAGTCCTCGATCGTCTTCAGTTCGGCGTTCGGCAGGACCCCGGCGAGCTTGCGGCCCAGCGACAACGGGAAATGCCGGTCCTCGGGTGCCCAGACCAGCAGCACCGGCTTCTCGAAGGCGGGCAGCCGCTCGGCCGCCGTCAGCGTGTAGCGCTTGTCGATGCTCGCCATGAACCGGCGCAGGTCGTCGCGGATCTCCGGGCTCCGCCTGCTGGGCAGCAGGTAGGCATCCAGGACGTGGTCCGGCACCGGACGTTTGGCCAGCCAGAGGAAGTCCGTCGACTTCAGCAGCCATCGCCAGCGCAAGGCCTGGACCACCGGCCAGGTGCCGCCGGGGATCCGGGCCAGCAGGCTGAGCGGCGAGAACATCGGCGGCAGGAACCGCTCGAAGCTGTCCGACGGGGTCAGCACGACCCGGCCGACCCGTTCGGGGGAGGTGGTCATGAGCAGCTGGGTGAGCGCGCCGCCGGTGTCGTTGGCGACCACGGTGACGTCGGTCAGGTCGAGTACCTCGAGGAACCGCGCGATGAGCGCGGCCACTCCGGGCGGGCTCAGGTCGGCATCGGGGACCGGGATCTCGTGCGAGCCCAGTGGCCAGTCCGGGGTCAGGCAGCGGAAGCCCGCTTCGGCGACGGTAGGGGCCACGTTGCGCCAGAGCAGGCCGTTGGTCAGCAGACCGTGCACGAAGACCACGGGAGGGCCTTCGCCGCGGTCGCGGTAGCGGATACGGGCACCGCCGAGGTCCACCTCGCCGAGGGGTTCGCTGATAGTCATGCCATCAACATACATGCTGTATGTATGTGTTTGTAGTGTAAAAAACAGGGCGGCCGGCGTGCTCCATAGGGGAGCAGCCGGCCGCCGGTGGTCGTGGACTGGTGGCTACCGCTGAATGTCCGCGGACATTTCTTTGAGCTTCGTTTCGTGTGCGCGGGCGTGGTGACCACAGAAGAGCAACTCGCCACCGGTGCTGAGAATGGCTCGAACCTGGGCTGCAGCTCCACACCGGTCGCATCGGTCGGCAGCGGTCAGTTCGGGGCGGGTGAGCGTCGGTGAAGTCATTGGAGTCTCCCTCCGTCCCGGCACCGGTGACCCGGTGCCATCGATCCAGCTACGACCACTTCGGCACTGATGCCGGCAACGTTCGTTCCCGGCCCCGCCGTGTTCGTGCTTCCACTCTTCCAGACGTTTGGCGACCCGCAAGTGTTCCCGTGCGGGTGTCTCATTTGTCACTGGTAATTACCTCGTATGTCGTAGCGTAATCACGCAACGTAGGAGACGACTACCCGTCGAACCGCCTTTTCCCACGTCAGGCACCATGCGAGGGTGCTTATCGCAGTCGTCCGGAAGCGTCTCGCGGGCGTGCCGGCGCCGGTCTTGTTCGTTCTCAGCGGAATTTCCATGAACGCCGGTGCGGCCGTCGCGGTAGGTCTCTTTTCGGTCGCCTCACCCGCAGGGGTGGCACTGCGTTCACCGGGAAACGTGATGACTCGGCGCCCCTCTGAGCGGGATACTGACCAGCCTGTGGCGCTACCAGCACCGGGAGGACACGTGGCCGACATCCGACGGGCCGGCACCGTCGAGGAGGTCGTCGCCGCCGAGCACCTGTTCGACGGCCCCGCACAGCGGACAGCCTCCGAAAAGTTCCTCGCGGGGGAGGAGAACCACCTGCTGATCGCCTACGAAGACGGGCACCCGGCGGGGATGATCACCGGCACCGAGGTGACGCATCCGGACAAGGGCACCGAGATGTTCCTCAACGAACTCGACGTCAGCCCGGACTACCAGCGGCGCGGTATCGGCCGTGACCTGGTCGACGCGCTGGCCGCGATCGCGCGGGAGCGCGGCTGCCGCGGGATGTGGGTCGGGGTCGAAACGGACAACGAAGCCGCGTTGGCGACCTACGCTTCGGCCGGGGCGGCGAACGAGGGGCCGTTCATCATGCAGTCGTGGGTCTTCGAAGACTGATGTCCTCCGGAATCGACGGCGACCGGACCGGCCTGTCCGGTCGCCGCTGGCTACCCGGCGGCGAGCATCTCGTCGCCGTCGCGCGAGCCGAGCTCCCGCAGAAGGACGGGCTCGCGGGGCCCTTCGCGGCGCTGGCCGCCCTGCGCGCCGCGGGGTTCGACGTCGCCGATCAGGACGAGGTCGCGGCATCGGCCGGCACCACGCCGGAGGGCCTGTCGCGGGCGATCGTGGCGTTGTCGGGCGGACGGCTCGCCGCGGTGCCCGCCACCGGGAACTGGGCGCCGCAGTCGTTGTTCATGCTCCTGGCCGCGTTGTGGCACCTGCCACGGGTGGCGTTGATCGCGGAGGTCGACCCGGCCGAATTCGGCGCACACGACACCCCGGCACGAGCGCTGCTCGACTACCTCGACACGGGCGTCCCGCCGCTGTGGTCGTCCCGCTGGCGTCCGGCGGCCGGGCACTCCGTCTTGGTGGCCGGGATGCGGATCGGCACCGAAGGAACCTTGTTGTCCATTATGGACGGTTATCCGTCCTTGGGGGACAACGGGTTGCACGACCAGCCGGTGGAATGGGTGGCCGCGGCGCTGCACCGGATGCTGGTCGTGGTGGACGACGGCGACGCCGGGGCCGCCGTCGCCGCGATCACGACGGCCGGTCTGTGGAGCTGAAGTCGTCCTTCGCGAAGCGGGAGTTCCTGCGCCCGTAGAAGACGTAGATCAGCAGGCCGAGCAGCAGCCACGCGGCGAACCGCAGCCAGGTCATCACGTCGAGGTTGAGCATCAGGTAGAAGCACGCCAGTGCCGCCACGATGGGCAGGTAGGGCGAGAACGGCACGGTGAACGGGCGCTCCAGATCCGGGCGGCGCTTCCGCAGTACCGGGACGGCCAGCGCGACGATGATCATCGCCGACAGCGCGCCGATGCTGACCATGTCGGCGAGTTCGGAGATCGGGACGAACGCGGCCAGCACCGCGATCAGCACGGCACCGGCGATGGTCATCCGGTGCGGGGTGCCCCAGCGCGGATGCGCCGTGCCGAACTTCTTCGGCAGCAGGCCGTCGCGGCCCATCGCGAACCCGATCCGGCCGATCGTCACCAGTTCCACCATCATCACCGACGTCAGCCCGGTGACCGCGCCGAGCGAGATCAGCGCGCCGACCCAATGCTGCCCGACCCGGTCGAAGGCGTCGGCGAGCGGGGCGCCCGTGTCGATCTCGGTGAACGGCACCATCCCGGTCAGCACCAGCGAGACCCCGATGTAGAGCAGGGCGCAGACCCCGAGCGCGCCGAGGATGCCGACCCGCAGATCACGTTTGGGGTTCACGGTCTCCTCGCCGAGGTTGGCGAGCGCTTCGAAACCGGTGTAGGCGAAGAAGACGACCGCGGCGGCGGTCACCATGCCCGCGATGCCGTAGACGGACTGTTCGAGTCCGAGCGCGGCTTGCACGATCGGCTGGTGCAGTGTCCCCGCCGTCTCCGTTGGCGGCTGTGACGGCGGGATGAACGGGGTGAGGTTCTCGCCGCGGACGTAGAACACACCGACCGCGAGGATCAGCACGCAGACCGCGACCTTGACCAGCACGAGCAGATTCGTCACCCGCGCCGACTCCTTGATCCCGACGACGGCGATCACGGTCAGCACGGCGATGATCACAACCGCGCCGATGTTCACTTTCGCGTCTTCGCCGAACCAGTCGGGGGAGAGCCCCATCAGGTTCGCGAGGTAGCCGGACCAGCCACGGGACACGACGGCCGCGCCGAGGGCGAACTCGAGCAACAGGTCCCAGCCGATGATCCAGGCGAACGTTTCGCCGAGGGTGGCGAAGGCGTAGGTGTAGGCGCTCCCGGCCGTCGGCACGCTGGAGGCGAGTTCGGCGTAACAGAGGGCGGCCAACCCGGCCACGACGGCGCCGAGCACGAACGAGAGGGTGACCGAGGGGCCGGCGTGGGATTTCGCCTCGACACCGGCGAGGGTGAAGATCCCGGTGCCGATGATGATGCCGACCCCGAAGCCGATCAGGTCGCGCCCGTGCAGGCGGCGTTTCAGCTCCCCCGAGTCCTGTCGCTTCAGGACCTCGTCCACGTCCAGTGTTCGCCGCATGAAGGGTCACGCTAGAAGATCGCCGTCCACCCCGCAGATCGGTGGAAGGCGCGGTGCTCCAGGGTCACCTGCTCTGCTGTTCCCGGTTCATGTTCCCAATGTCGCATTCGAGTCGCTGAGCGTCTCAAATGAGGCATTGGTGACATCAGCCGCTGTCGTGACCGGCTGAGGAGTGACCGAGCGTGACAGGTGTGTAGAAATAGGGACACTCAACGTCCCTATTTCTACACACCCTCGGCACCGACCACCCCGCGCCCCTCCGGAAACCTCGAGCCGCTGGGGAAGCTCAGCCCTCCAGGACGACGCCGTTCTCCTGCGCGAGGATCGCCGCCTGCACCCGCGACCGCAGTTCCAGCTTCGTCAGCACCCGCGACACGTGCGTTTTCACCGTGGTCTCGCCGATGTGCAGCCGCGTGCCGATCTGCGCGTTGGACAGGCCGCCACCCAGGCACGCCAGTACTTCACGCTCGCGTTCGGTCAGGTCGCCGAGTCCGTCGGGAACGAGGGACGGCTCGCGGGTCCCCGCGGCGAAAGCGGCGATCAGCTTCCGCGTGACCTGCGGGGCGAGCACCCCTTCACCCGCCGCGACCAGCTTCACCGCCTCGATCAGCCGCGACGCCTCCACCGACTTCAGCAGGAACCCGGCCGCGCCCGCCCGCAGCGCGGCGTGGACGTACTCGTCGAGATCGAAGGTGGTCAGCACGAGGACCTCGCACAGCCCCTCGGCGGTCAGTTCCCGGGTGGCCGCGATGCCGTCGACGCCGGGCATCCGCACGTCCATCAGCACGACGTCCGGCTTCAGCGCCTTCGCCTGGCGGACGGCTGTCGCGCCGTCGGCGGCCTCGCCGACCACCTCGATGCCCTCGGCGTTGCCGAGGATCATCATCAACCCGGCACGGATCGCGCCGTGGTCGTCGGCGACCAGCACTTTGATGTTCTCGTCGCTCAAGACCCCTCCAGAGGCAGTTCGGCACGGACCAGCCAACCCGCACCCGACGGGCCCGCCGCGAGCTTGCCGCCGACGGCGGCCGCCCTTTCCCGCATGTTCAGCAGGCCGAGCCCGGTCCCGGCGCCGTCGGGGGGACCCGGTCGAAGATCATTGCGTACTTCGACGGTGAGTATGCCTCCGCCGACGCGGATGTCGAGCGAGGCCCGTCCTCCCGCGCCGTGTTTGACGGCGTTGGTGAGTGCCTCCTGCGCGATCCGGTACGCCGTCAGATCGACCGCCGCCGGCAGGGTGCGCGACGGGTCCACAGTGGACCCGACCTCGACCTCCAGCCCGCTGGCGCGGGCCGATTCGACCAGTTTGGACAGTTCGGCCAGCCGGGCGGGCGCGGTCGGTTCGATCTCGGTGCTCCCCGTCGAAGGATCCGCGCGCAGCAGTCCGATCATCGCGCGCATCTCCTCCAGCGCGCTCACACTGTTCTCCCGCACCGATTCCAGGACCTTCCTGGACAGTTTCGGGTCGGCGGTGGACATCGACAACGCGGCCTCGGACTGGATCGCGATCGCCGACAGATGCCCGGCGATGACATCGTGCAGATCCCGCGCCATCTTCGAGCGTTCCCCCACCACGGCGGCCTTCCGGTCCAGCTGGCCGATCTTGGCCAGTTGCACCGCGTTCGCCCGCTCGCTGTCGGCGATGTCCCGCTGCTGGCGCACGTTCGCCGCCCACCACACCGGGGTGACGAGGAACGGCAGGAACGCGAACGCGAGGACGATCGCCAGCCGCCACTGCGCGGAGAAGACGAGCGCGAGGCCGACCACCGCGAGTGTGCCGATAGCGGCGATCCCGATCATCAGCCTGCTGACGCGCCGCGAACCATGGAGCGTCGTCGCGTAGAGGAAGTCGGTGAAGACGATGAGAATCGGCAACGAAGGACCGAGTGCGACGTCCACGCCGACCACGACCAGCGCGCACAGCAGTCCCCACGGGACCTTGCGGCGCAGCAGCTCCAGCGAGCACAGCACGGTCAGCTCGATCAGCCGGACCCACAGTGGCGTGTCGTCCTTGCCGCTGAGCAGCACCTGCATCCCGCTCACGTAGACCAGCATGCCGAGGACCCAGGTGCCGAGGGCGATGACGAGGTCCTGCTTCCACAGCGGAAGCCGGTTCAGGCGCGGGAAGACCATGGGCACCCGTCCATCCCAGCACACCGGGACGAGGGACGGGTCCTCCTAACTGATGACGATGATCTCCTGCCCTTCGCCGACGCGGTGAACCACCATCCCGGGTGAAGCTTGAAACGTGAACAAGATCTGGGGATTCTTCGAGGAAAATCCGATGGCGGCGGTGATCGCCGCCGGGGAGATCGGTTTCTGGGTCGTCATCGTCGCCGGCCTGGCGGCCCGCTATCTGCTCAAGCTGAAGCGGACGAGCGTCGTGCTGCTGCTCCTGACTCCGGTGATCGACCTCGTCGTGCTGGTCGCGACGGTCATCGACCTGCGGAACGGTGCCGAGCCGAACTTCGTGCACGGCCTCGCCGCGGTGTACCTGGGCTTCAGCGTGGTGTTCGGGCACTCGATGATCAAGTGGGCCGACGTGCGCTTCGCCCACCGGTTCGCGGGTGGGCCGCCACCGCCGCCCAAGCCGAGGGGCCCGGCGAGGCTGCGCGCCGAATGGCGTGACTGGGGCAAGTGCGTGCTGGCCTGCGGGATCACCGCGGGAGTGCTGCTCCTGCTGACCCTCATGGTCGGCGACACCGGGCAGGCCGACCAGTTACGAGGCTGGCTGCCGCGGCTGGGGGTCGTGACAGCCATCTGGTTCGCCACCGGGCCGCTGTGGCAGCTGCTTTCACCGAAGGACGACGACCGGGTTTCGGAAGGGGCGCGACGATGATCGAACTACTGGGAATCCTGCTGCTGGTGCAGGGCGGGGGCGGGCTGATCAACCGGCTGCTGGGCAGCAGCAACCCGAGCTGGTTCGTCCAGCTCCACCTGCTCCCGCCGGGCATGCACATCGTGGCGAGCGCGCTGATGGTGGCCGCGGGCGTGGCGGTGCTGTTCTCCGAACGCGCTCGCAAGCAACGCCGCCGGTCAGAGTGACACGGCCGCGCGTCGAGGAATCCTTGGCCGAACGCGGGCTTCCCGTGTCCTGACGCGGTTTGTATCGAAAGTATGCGCGGGGCCGGGAGGCTCGCGGGTATGAAGAGGCTGGGACTTCTCGCTTCACTGCTGCTGGTGTTCGCGCTCATCCCCGGGGCCGCGTCCGCCGCGGCCGCCTTTCCGAAGATGGACGCGGCCACGGTCGACGGCTTCCGCTGGACGTCCGGTACGACCTTCGACACCTATGGCGCCCGGATCGCCGCGCTGGAGAGAAAACTCCCGCCGCGCGGCATGGCGGAGATCCTGTCGTCGGCCAACCGCAAGGCCCGCCCACTGTGCCACGGCACGTATCTCGCGACGGCGCTGAAACCGGCCGGATTCTGCTGGGAGGACGCCAATGACGACAAGACCAACGACTGGATCCCGCAGGGACTGACCGGTTCCGGCGACGCCGACGCGGCGACCGGGAAGGTCGGCGGCAAGCGGGTCGTGGCGACGTCATGGCACACCCCCGGTGACACCATGGTCCGGCTGTCCTTTGTGGACGCGACCGGCCTCGGCTACCGGCACGTGCTGCTCGTCGAGCCGACGTCCGACGACAACTTCGCCGTCGTACAAGGA
This sequence comes from Amycolatopsis sp. cmx-11-12, assembly GCF_046269425.1. Lineage (NCBI taxonomy): Bacteria > Bacillati > Actinomycetota > Actinomycetes > Pseudonocardiales > Pseudonocardiaceae > Amycolatopsis > Amycolatopsis sp. cmx-11-12. The sequence goes on from NZ_JADNQM010000015.1 coordinate 83,215, forward strand.
CACGGGCACGGGATGACCTGGATCGGGAACCGGTTGTTCGTCGCGACGACCGGGGGAGTGGTGCGGGTCTTCGACACGACGCGTTTCTGGAAGGTCGACGACAGTTCCGGCGTCGTCGGGAAGGGCGCGGACGGCAAGTACCACGCGGCGTTCTACGACTACGCGATGCCGCAGATCGGCGCGTTCTGGTATCCCGGCGGCGGCACCTGCACCAACGCGCCCGGGCCGCGCCCGTGTCTCTCCACGATGTCCTTCGACCACAGTGACAGCTCGATCGTGACCTCGGAACACCTGCCCAAGGCGTCCGGAAGCCGGGTGCTGCGGTGGCCGTTCGACCGCGCGACCGGTTTGCCCAAGCTGTCGGCCGACGGGACCGTGCACGCGAAGGAAGGCTTCGTGTCGCCGGTGTGGGGCATGCAGGGAGCGGTGGCGCGCAACGGATACTTCGTGATGACCGGTACCTGCCCCGAGTACGCCGGGGTGGCGGGCGACCATCCGTCCTGCCTGCACGGCGGGGTCGGCGGTACGTCGACGTCGCGGCTGAGCGGCAAGGCCCCGGTGAACTCGCAGAACCTGTCGTACTGGCCGGCGACGGGGGAACTCTGGCTGATGAACGAACAACTCCGGGAACGCGTGACCGTGCACGTCCCCTGGACGACCCTGACCGGCCGCCCCTGACCCACGCGAAAGACCCCGTCACCTCCAAGCATGGGTGACGGGGTCTTTCGTGAGCCTGGGACCTAGTCCAGGTAGTCGCGCAGCACCTGCGAACGCGACGGGTGACGCAGCTTCGACATCGTCTTCGACTCGATCTGCCGGATGCGCTCACGGGTCACCCCGTACACCTGGCCGATCTCGTCGAGCGTGCGCGGCTGGCCGTCGGTGAGGCCGAACCGTAGCCGCACCACCCCCGCCTCACGTTCGGACAGCGTCTGCAGCACCGACTGGAGCTGGTCCTGCAGCAGCGTGAACGACACCGCGTCGACCGCGACGACGGCCTCGGAGTCCTCGATGAAGTCACCGAGCTGCGAGTCGCCCTCGTCGCCGATGGTCTGGTCGAGCGAGATCGGCTCGCGGGCGTACTGCTGGATCTCGAGGACCTTCTCCGGGGAGATGTCCATTTCCTTCGCGAGCTCTTCGGGGGTGGGCTCGCGACCGAGGTCCTGCAACAGTTCACGCTGTATACGGCCGAGCTTGTTGATGACCTCGACCATGTGCACCGGGATACGGATGGTGCGGGCCTGGTCGGCCATCGCGCGGGTGATCGCCTGACGGATCCACCAGGTGGCGTACGTGGAGAACTTGTAGCCCTTGGTGTAGTCGAACTTCTCGACCGCGCGGATCAGACCGAGGTTGCCCTCCTGGATCAGGTCCAGGAACGCCATGCCACGGCCGGTGTAGCGCTTGGCCAGCGAGACCACGAGCCGGAGGTTCGCCTCCAGGAGGTGGTTCTTCGCCCGCTCACCGTCACGCACGATCCACTTGAGGTCGCGCCGCATCTGGGTGACGAGTTTCTCGCCCTCCTCTTCGGCGTTGCGGACGCGCTCGGCGGCGTAGAGCCCGGCCTCGATGCGCTTGGCGAGCTCCACCTCCTCCTCGGCGTTCAGCAGGGCGACCTTGCCGATCTGCTTGAGATACGCGCGGACCGAGTCGGCCGAAGCGGTGAGCTCGGCGTCCTTACGGGCCTGGCGCAGCGCCTCGGACTCCTCCTCGTCCCAGACGAAGTCCGGGTTGTCGGAGGTCTTTCCGGCGTTCTTGTCGGCCGCCGTACGGCGCGCGCGAGGAGGTGTGTCTTCGACATCCTCCTCGGACTCCGCGTCCTCTTCCGTCTCCTCGGTGACCGTCGCGTCGACGACGTCCACCTCGACCTCTTCGAGGTCGGACAGATCCGGGGTTTCGAGGTCGGCTTCGTCGAGCTCGCCCGGACCGTCTTCCGGTTCGCCGTCTTCGGTCTTGGCACCCTTGGTGGTGGGTTTCTTGGCCGGAGCCTTCTTCGCCGGGGCCTTCTTCGCGCCGGCCGCCTTGGCGGCGGTCTTGCGCGCCGCGGGCTTCGCCGCGTCGGTGGCTGCCTCGTCGGCCGGCTCGCCGGCTGCGGTCGCTGTCTTCGTCCCGCTTCGGGTTGCGGTTCTTGCGGCTGCCACTTACGCCCTTTCGCAGCGGTCGAACATGACGAGCCGAGGCGTGATGGTCTCGGCTGCCTCAAACTTCGGGGAACACCCCTCGGCCTGCGGTTTCCCTCGTTCTCGTGGGTGCCGCCGCCGTGGGCCGTGTTCCATTGTAACGACGATACGTGACAGCGTCGCGCCGCGGACCACCACCCGGCGGGCGCGACACGCCGTCCGACCCGCCGAAGTGACATCCGCGGCGCGGATGTCAGCACGGGCGCGTCAGTGCTCGATGCCCTCCGCGGCGGCGGCCGCCGCGCCGACGATGCCCGCGTTGTTCTGCAGGGACGCGACGATCACCGGCGTGCGGATGTCCAGCAGCGGGACCCATTTGTGCGACTTCTTGCTGACCCCGCCGCCGACGATGAACAGGTCCGGCCAGATCAGGTTTTCGAGCACGGAGAGATACCTGTTCACCCGTTCCGCCCATTCGGGATAGGACAGTTCCTCGTTGTCCTTCACCGACGCCGCGGCCTTCTTCTCCGCGTCGAAACCGTCGACCTCGATGTGGCCGAACTCCGTGTTGGGCACGAGTTTGCCGTCCTGGAAGACCGCGCTGCCGATGCCGGTGCCGAAGGTCAGCAGCGCCGTCACGCCGCGCCGGGCGATCGGGTCGCCCCAGCGGATCTCGGCCATGCCCGCGGCGTCGGCGTCGTTGAGCATCGCGATGTCGTCGACGCCGCGGCCGAGCCGCTTGGCGAACAGCGCGTCGGCGTCGGTGCCGATCCACTTGCGGTCGATGTTGGCCGCGGTGTGCGCGACGCCCTTCTTGACCACCGCGGGCAAGGTGACGCCGACGGGCCCGTCCCAGCCGGCCTGGCCGGTGATCTCCGCGACGACGTCCGCCACCGCTTCGGGGGTCGACGGCTTCGGCGTGTCGATGCGGATCCGGTCGCCGATCAGCTGTCCCCCCGCCAAGTCGACCAGCGCGCCCTTGATCCCGCTGCCGCCGATGTCGATACCGAAACCTCGGGTCGCCTCCACCACGGACGTGGTCCCTTCTCGCACGATTCAGAAGCCTGCCTCGGAGACTTTAACCGGATGTGGTGACATGGCGGACGTGGGAGTTGACGAGACGTTGCTGAAGAGTGTCGCCGAGCGTGTCGCGGGCGAGGCCGCCGAACTGGTCCACGAGGCCTGGACCGGGATGAACGGGGGCCGCGAGGTGCGGGTGGACACCAAGTCCGCCGACACCGACGTGGTGACCGCGGTGGACCACGAGTCGGAACGGCTGGTGCGCGCACGGCTGGCCGAACTCCGCCCGGACGACGCAGTGCTCGGCGAGGAGGGCGGCGGGACCGCAGGTGACGGGGTGACCTGGGTGGTCGACCCGATCGACGGAACGGTGAACTTCCTCTACGGCCTGCCGTGGTTCGCCGTGTCGGTGGCCGCGCAGGTCGGCGGGGTGTCGGTGGCGGGCGCCGTCGTCGAGCCGGTCAGCGGCCGCCGCTGGACCGCCGCGCGCGGACAGGGCGCGTTCCTCGACGGGCGACCGCTGTCGGTCAACGCCCCGGACCGGCTCGACCTGACCCTCGTCGGCACCGGATTCGCCTACAAGGTCGAACGACGCACGAAGCAGGCCCGGTTCGTCGCCGAACTGGCGACGAGGGTGCGGGACGTCCGGCGCAACGGCGCCGCCTCATTGGACCTGTGCGCGGTCGCGGCGGGCTGGCTGGACGCCTACGTCGAACACGGCCTCGGGCAGTGGGACTGGGCCGCGGGGGCGCTCATCGCCGCCGAGGCGGGAGCCCTGGTGTTGCTTCCGGGGGAAGACGCCGAGCTGGGACCGGACGCGACGTTCGCGGTGGCGCCGTCGATCGCGACGCCGTTGCGGCAGGCGCTGATCGACTCGGGTGCGGGCGCGATCTGAGCGTCAGCAGGGCGTTTCGCGGGCGGCCTTCAGCAGCGCCTGGTCGATCACCGGGGCACCACCGGCCGACTGCTCACCGCCGCCGCTGCCCTGTTGCGCCTTCGACCATTGCGTGAGCTGGTCGAGGACCTGGCGCGCCTCCGCCTTCGGGCGGACGTCGCCGAGCAGGGTGCCGGTGGTGAACGTGACCGAAGCGTCCTTGCGGTTGTCCTTGACCAATTCGGCGCACGGGACCACCAGGCTCAGCGTGCGGGCCGCGGCCGCGCCGTTCTCACCGAAGCGAATCTGGCCGCGGCATTTGGCTTCCGCGTCCTTGTAGGCCGGGTCGACGTCCGGCTCGAGCACCTGGGAGAAGCCGAGTTCCCGGAGCGTGCTGGTGACGATGCCGCCTTGGCCGCGGACCTGGGATCCGTTGAGCACCTGGACGGCGACCTTGTCCGGCGGGACCGGCGCCCGGTCGTCGAGCCCGTTGTGCGCCAGCGGCGTGTAGGTGACCCCTTGCTGCGGGACGGGCGGCGGATCGCAGCGGATCTTGGCGTCGACGTCCGAGCCGCTCGTCACGACGTTCACCCAGACGATCACCGCGCCGAGCGCCAGCACCCCGATCACGATGAGTGCGGGCAGCGGCTTGTACTTGCGGTACGGCCTCGTCCCGCGGTCCCCGATGCCGTTCCCCGACGCCACCTGCCAGTCCCTTCCCCAAAGCCCGGATCCCCGGACGGTGCTTTATCTCACCATCGTGTCCGATCAGCCTATGCGTTGCGGCGGAGGTGATCGGCGCGGGCCTCCGGATAGCACCACGCGACAGCCACTCCGGGCAAGCGGCCGGGCCCATGGGGTGAGCTTCCCGACGCAGGGGCAACCCATTCGGACGACAGGCGTCTTTCAGACAGGTTCCCCCTGTTGGGTGACGTAATCGCGGCAATGTCTGACTCGTTGCAGAGCCGGTATCGGCGTGAGCTACCCTTCGCGGGCTCAGGCGGCAGTAAGAGGCGCAAAAGAGAGACCTCGCTCACTGCCCAGCCGGGCACAAACAGGGGCGCTGGGACGTTAACCAGCGGCACGAAGGACTCACGAGCCGCGCGCTCGCGGGTCCGGGCCATCTGACATCGAAGCATCGCAGGGGTGAGGGACAAATGGCGACCGACTACGACGCTCCGCGCCGCAGCGAAGCCGACGAGCTGGCCGAAGACTCGTTGGAAGAACTCAAGGCACGGCGCAATGAAAACCAGTCCGGCGTCGTGGACGTCGACGAGGACGCGACCGCCGAGAACTTCGAACTGCCGGGCGCGGACCTCTCCGGACTTTCCGGCGAGGACCTGACCGTGAAGGTCGTGCCCAAGCAGGCCGACGAGTTCACCTGCTCCGTCTGCTTCCTGGTGCATCACCGCAGCAGGCTGGCGGAGGAGAGTGGCGGACGGCTCATCTGCCGCGACTGCGCCTGAGCCTACGGGCACAGGCGACGGCGCGACAGGGGTTTCGGGGTTCTAAACAGGAATAAGGGGGTCGGCCGCGAGGCCGGCCCCCTTTCCTTTGAAAAACACGAGCCTTGGAAAAACACGAGCCTGTGTCTAAGCCTTCGAGGCGGGCTGGCGGAGCAGCGCGGCCACCTTCTCCGGGTGCCGGGTGCTGAACAGCCAGTACGGCGTCGGGTCGTCGGGATCGGTGAGCCAGACCCGCACGACCGGGCCGACCCAGCCCCGGTGCAACACGAAGGCCGCCGGATCGGCGTCGCGGCCGAGGGCCTTCCGCTTGTCTTCCTTGCCGATGACCTCGACGTCTCCCGCGAACTTCAGCGGCAGGTGCGCGTCGCGGAGCCACAGCTCGGGCTCGGCGCCACCGGTCACCCGGACGCGGGACCGGCCGAGCGAGATCATCAGCGCGATCACCGCGGGGATCAGCACCACGTACGGCAGCCAGCCGCGGAGCCCGGGATAGCCCATGTCGATCTCCGCCGCCAGCAGCCCGCCGCCCAGCAGCGGCAACGGCCAGCCCCACCACGGGACGTAGAGCCGCTCTGAATGCTTGATGGCGCCGCCTTCGGCCGTGTTCACGCTTTCACCCACGCGTTCAGGGTAGTCTCGCCGCCCGTGTCCACCGTTCAGGTACTGCTTTCCCGGATCGATCCTTCGGTCCCCCTTCCCGCCTACGCGCGTCCCGGTGACGCCGGCGCCGACCTCGTCACCACCTCGGACCTCGTACTCGCGCCCGGTGAACGCGGCGTGGTCGGAACGGGTGTCGCGATCGCCCTGCCGCCCGGGTACGCGGGCTTCGTCCACCCTCGTTCGGGCCTCGCGGCCCGCGTCGGCCTCTCGGTCGTCAACACGCCCGGCACGATCGACTCCGGGTACCGCGGTGAGATCCGCGTCTGCCTGATCAACCATGATCTCTCCGAGAAGGTCGTGCTCACCCGCGGCGACCGGATCGCGCAGCTGGTCGTGCAACGGGTCGAACAGGCCGAGTTCGTCGAGGTCGCCGAACTCGAGTCGTCCGAGCGCGGCGAGGGAGGGTATGGCTCCACGGGCGGACACGCCACACTGGGAGCCGGAGCCAGGGAAGGAACGGAGAACTAGTGGGGATTTTCGGACGCAAGCGCGAGGCCAAGCCCAGCGGACGGCACGCCGCGCCCGAGGTCGAGGACCGCCCCGGCGACGACGGCGCCGAGGAACTCGAGCCGCAGCTGTCGGAAACCTCCGACGGTCCCTTCGACGTCGAAGACGCGCCCGAGGACGGCATCCCGAGGATCGACCTCGGCTCGGTGAAGGTGCCGGTTCCCGACGGTTCCCAGGTCCAGGTCGAGATGGACCCGGAGAGCGGCGGCGTCCGCGCGGTGCACGTCGTCACCGAACAGGGCCAGATCACCGTCAGCGGCTACGCGGCGCCGCGGTCCGGCGGCCTGTGGAAGGACGTCAGCACCGAGCTCACCGAGCAGCTGCGCGCCGACGGCGCCAAGGTCTCGGTCGGTATGGGGGAGTGGGGGCTGGAGCTGTCCGCGATCGTCGGCGACGTCGCACTGCGGTTCGTCGGGGTCGACGGCCCGCGCTGGATGCTCCGCGGAGTCATCGCCGGTCCGCAGTCGGAGGCGTCGCAGGCGCCCGCGGTGCTGCGCGAGATCGTGCGGCACACCATCGTCGACCGCGGGGACGCGCCGATGCCGGTCCGCACCCCGCTGACCATCACGCTGCCCGACGCGGTCGCGCAGCACATCGCCGAACAGCAGGGCTAGCGGGCTTTCAGCCAGGCCAGGACGGTCGCCCGGCCCAGGGATTCCCGGTCCGTGCCGAGGGCGGTGAGCGTCGACTCGCCGACCTCGGCGCGCGGCAGGGCGTCCGCCCACGCGCGGGCGACCTCCACCGGATGGATCGGGTCGTCCACACACGCGCCGATGCCCGCGGGCACGTCGAGGCCCTTGAGTTCCGCGAGCGCCGGGGCGGGATGGGACGCTGCCGTCCGCAGGCTCGCCGCCAGTCCGGCACCGTGCCGTCGCCACGCGCGGCCGAGTTCCGCCGAAAGCCACTCCGGGACGCCGTCGGACGATTTCGCCAGCGCGCCGTCGACGCCGTTTTCGGCCACCAGATCGGCTGACAGCCGCGCGGCGAGCGACGCGGGTGCTCGCCCGGCTGGGCCGTTCCAGGCCGGGAGGGCGGCCAGCAGGCCGGTGCAGCGGCCTGGATTGCGCACCGCCCACTCCGCGGAGAGATGCGCTCCGAACGAGATGCCGCCGACAAGCAGCGGGCCGTGCTCGCCGGACAGCCTGTCCAGCTCCGCGAGATAGCCATCCGCGAGCCGGTCTCCCGGCGGTGGTGGCGGGGCGAGCAACCGGATGCCGAGCGCCCGCAGCGGGCCGGAGAACACGCCGCGCACGAACACTTCGTCGGACCCGGTGCCGGGGAGTACTACTGCCGTCGTAGGCGGAATAGCGGAGGTCACGTTGCAATCTTCTCCTGAACCCGTTTCCCTGGTCTGAACGCAGTTACGCTGGATTACGCACGGGCCGTTCAAGTCGGGGGCCCCGGAGCACAGGAGCACCGTTATGTCCGCCAAAGACGGCGGCTACTTCAGCCGGTTGGTTCGCAAGCTGACCAGCGACGTCGACGATCTCGACGCCGACGACCTGTCCGAAAAATCCGAGGCCGGCGGCGCGCAGCGCGCCTGTGACTGCCGGTCGGGTCAAGAGGTGACGGTGCTCGGCAGACTCCGCAGCGTGGAGCTCTGCCCGACCAACGAGGCCGCGACACTGCAGGCCGAGCTGTTCGACGGCACGCAGGGTGTGACGCTAATCTGGCTCGGACGCCGCCGGATCCCCGGGATCGAACCCGGGCGAACCATCAAGGTGCGCGGCCGGATGGCCGAACGTGATGGTCAGAAGGTGCTGTACAACCCCTATTACGAACTTCAGAGCCCTGTGAGTTGATCCTCTATCGTGACTGAACCCGCCGGCGGCGAGCAGAAGACCGACGACAAGAAACCCCAGCCCAGCCTGCTGGAACAGATGGGCGGGCTGTCAGGACTGTTCTATTCCTCGCTGCCGGTCATCGTGTTCGTGATCGCGAACGCCATCTTCGGCCTCACGGTGGGCATCTGGGCCGCCGTCGGCAGCGCGGTGGCCATCACGGTGCTGCGCGTCGTGCGCAAGGAGCCGCTGCAACCCGCTATCTCCGGGTTCTTCGGCGTGGCGATCGCGGCGTTCATCGCCTACCGGACCGGTTCGGCCAAGGGCTTCTTCCTGTTCGGTATCTGGACGAGCCTGGTCTACTTCGGGGTCTTCGTGCTCTCCATCGTCGTGCGCTGGCCGCTCGCCGGTGTGGTGTGGAACGCGCTCAACGGCAGCGGCCACGCCTGGCGCAAGGACAAGAAGTCGCTGATCTCCTACTCGATCGCGACCGGTGCGATGGCGCTGATCTTCGGCGCCCGGTTCATCGTGCAGCGCTGGCTCTACGACGAGGACTACACCGGCTGGCTGGCCTTCGCGAAGATCGCGATGGGGTACCCGCTGTACGCGCTCGGCCTGCTCACCGTCGTCTGGGCGGTGCGGCGGTCGGAGAAGCACCTCAAGGCACAGGCCGAAGAGACCCCGCGCGAAGAGACCGACGCCGAGGTCGAGGCTCGCCTGCGCGAGAAGTACGCGCAGGCGCCCGACACGGCCTAATATCCCCGCTTTCAATATCCCAGCGCGGTCCGGATCTCCGGTTCCACATCCGAGGTCGCCACGAACAGCAGCTCGTCGCCCGGCTCCAGCGGGTCCTCCGGCTGCGGCACGATCACCCGGTCACCACGCAGGATCGTCACCAGCGCCGCGTCCCGCGGCAGGTTGATCTCGCTGACCGCCTTGCCCGCCAGCGGGGTCTCCTCCGGGAGGGTGAGTTCGACCAGGTTCGCCTGGCTCTGCCGGAACGTCATCAGCCGCACCAGATCGCCGACGCTCACCGCTTCCTCGACCATCGCCGCGAGCATCCGCGGGGTCGACACGGCGACATCGACGCCCCAGGCGTCGTTGAACAGCCATTCGTTGGCCGGGTTGTTCACCCGCGCCACCACCCGGCGCACCGCGAACTCGGTCTTCGCCAGCAGCGACACCACCAGGTTCGCCTTGTCGTCGCCGGTCGCGGCGATCACGACGTCGCACTCCTCGATGCCGGACTCCTCGAGGATCGACACCTCGCAGGCGTCGCCAAGCACCCAGTCCGCCTGCTCGACGGTGTGCGGCTCGAACTGGTCGGCCTCGCGCTCGATGAGCATCACCTGGTGGCGCCCGTCGATCAGCTCCGCGGCGATCGACCGGCCCACCGCGCCCGCCCCGGCAATCGCGACCCGCATCAGTTCTCCTCTTCCGGTTCGCGAGCGGCGACCGTGGTCACGTCGCTGACAGTGCCCGATTTCGCGGCGACGTAGACGACGTCGTCGGCCTGGATCACGGCCTTGGTGTCGGGCAGCACCGCGGTGCCGAACCGCATGATGAACGCGACCCGCGCGCCGGTGGTGTCCTGCAGGTCGCGCACGCTGTGCCCGACCCACCCCTCATGCAGCGGGAGTTGCAGGAGCGCCACGCTGCCGGAAGGGTCGCGCCACTCCGAGGCGACGCCGTCGGGAAGCAGGGTGCGCAGGAACCGGTCGGTCGTCCACGGCACGGTCGCCACGGTCGGGATGCCGAGCCGTTCGTAGACCGCCGCGCGCTTGTGGTCGTAGATCCTGGCGACGACCTTGTCGATGCCGAAGTTCTCCCTGGCCACCCGCGCCGAGATGATGTTGGAGTTGTCGCCGCTGGACACCGCCGCGAAAGCACCCGCGCGTTCGATCCCGGCCTCGATCAGCACCTGGCGGTCGAATCCGACGCCGACCACCTGCTGACCGTGGAAATCAGTGCCGAGCCGCCGGAACGCCTGCTGGGTCTTGTCGATGATGGCGACGTCGTGCCCGAGCCGCTCCAGCGCCGCGGCCAGGGATGCGCCGACTCGGCCGCATCCCATGATCACCACGTGCACGCACTGCCTCCTTAGTTCGCGGACGTTTCACCCGTCCGCAGGTACCCAGACACACCAGCGCCGAACCTACCGTGCACACCGTTAGCTAGTCTTCTGCGGTGTCGAAGTTCCCGACCGTATTGAAGCGGCTCGTCCTCGGACGTCCATTCCGGAGTGACCGCCTCTCGCATACGCTCCTGCCGAAGCGCATCGCGCTGCCGATTTTCGCGTCCGACGCGTTGTCGAGCGTCGCCTACGCGCCTGAGGAAATCTTTCTGACGCTCAGCGTCGCCGGCCTGTCCGCGTACGCGTTCGCGCCCTGGATCGGGGTCGCCGTCGCGGTCGTCATGCTGGTCGTCGTCGCGTCCTACCGGCAGAACGTGCACGCCTATCCCAGCGGCGGCGGTGACTACGAAGTCGCCAACACCAACCTCGGCGGCAAATTCGGGCTTACCGTGGCCAGCGCGCTGCTGGTCGATTACGTGCTCACGGTGGCGGTGTCGACGTCGTCCGGGGTGGCGAACATCGGCTCGGCGGTGCCGTGGGTGGCACAGCACAAGGTGATCGCCGCGGTCGTCATCGTGGTCGTGCTGACCGCGCTGAATCTGCGCGGAGTTCGCGAATCGGGCAAAACCTTCGCGATCCCGACCTACGGGTTCATCATCGGCATCCTCGGCATGGTGATCTGGGGCCTGATCGAGGCCGCCTCCGGCGCCGACATGCGGGCCGAGAGCGCCAATTTCGAGTTGCACGAAGAAGCCTCTCTGACCGGTTTCGCGTTCTTCTTCCTGCTGCTACGGACCTTCTCCTCCGGCGCGGCGGCGCTGACCGGGGTCGAGGCGATCAGCAACGGCGTCCCGGCGTTCCAGAAGCCGAAATCGAAGAACGCGGCGACCACCTTGCTGATGATGGGTGTGCTCGCGGTGACGATGCTGGTGGGCATCATCACGCTGGCGATCATCACCGACGTCAAATTCGCCGAGCACCCCGCGACGCAGCTCACCGGCGCCCCGGCCGGCTACGAGCAGAAGACGATCGTCGCGCAGATCGCGGCGGCGGTGTTCGCCGACTTCACGCCGGCGTTCTACTACATCTCCTTCGCCACCGGCATCATCCTGCTGCTGGCCGCGAACACCGCGTTCAACGGTTTCCCGGTGCTCGGCTCGATCCTCGCGCAGGACCGCTACCTGCCGCGTCAGCTGCACACCCGCGGTGACCGGCTGGCGTTCTCCAACGGCATCCTGTTCCTCTCGGCGTTCGCGCTGGTGCTGATCATCGCGTTCGACGCCGAGGTCACGAAGCTCATCCAGCTCTACATCGTCGGGGTGTTCGTCTCCTTCACGATCAGCCAGGCGGGCATGATCCGGCATTGGAACCGCCTGCTGGCCAGAGAGACCGACCCGGCGGTGCGGCGGCGGATGCGGCGTTCGCAGACGGTCAACGCCGTCGGTCTCACGATGACCGGCACCGTGCTGATCATCGTGCTGATCACGAAGTTCCTGCTCGGCGCCTGGATCGCGATCGCGGCGATGGTGGCGATCTACATCCTGATGACCGCGATCCGGAAGCACTACGACCGGGTCGCCGAGGAATTGCGCGAAATGGACCGGAAGCCGGTCGTTCTGCCTTCGCGCAACCACGCGATCGTGCTGATTTCGAAACTGCACCTGCCGACCCTGCGCGCGCTTTCCTACGCCAAGGCCGTGCGGCCCGATGTGCTCGAAGCCGTCACCGTGAACGTCGATGACATGGAGACGCGCAAACTCGTCCAGGAATGGGACGACCACAACTTCAAGGTGCCGCTGAAGGTGATCGAATCGCCGTATCGCGAGATCACGAAACCCGTGCTGGACTACGTGAAGCGTGTCCGCGGCGACAATCCGCGCAACGTGGTCACCGTGTTCATCCCGGAGTACGTCGTCGGGCACTGGTGGGAGCAGGTGCTGCACAATCAGAGCGCGCTGCGGCTCAAGGGACGCCTGCTTTTCCAGCCCGGCGTCATGGTGACCAGTGTGCCGTGGCAGCTCGAATCGTCGGAAAAGGCGATCAAACGCGACCGGAAGGCGCGCCCCGCGGCCGGTGACGTCCGGCGCGGATTCTCTCCCGTGGTCAAGCAGACCGAAAAGACGAAGGACAAGGAAAAATCAGAATGAGTGTGGACGCGTCGACCGGTACGTGGCTCGGACGGACGATCGAGCTGGAGGTCGGCGCGGTCGCGCACGGCGGGCACTGCGTCGCGCGGGCGGAGGGGCGGGTCGTGTTCGTGCGGCACGCGCTGCCCGGCGAACGCGTCCTGGCCTCGGTCACCGAGGACAAGGGCGGCTCGTTCTGCCGTGCCGACGCGATCGAGATCCTGGAGGCGTCACCGGAACGGGTGGAGCCGCCGTGCCCGCTCGCGGCGCCGGGGGAGTGCGGCGGCTGCGACTGGCAGCACGCCACACCAGGGCACCAGCGTGAACTCAAGGCCGCCGTGGTTATGGAGCAGCTGAAGAGGATGGCCGGGATCGAGCGCGAGGTCGTCGTCGAAGCGCTCGACGGTGGCCCACTGGACTGGCGTAGCCGCGTCCGGCTCGTCGCGGGCAAGGACGGCCGCGCGGGTTTCCGGGCACACCACAGTCACCGCGTGATCCCGATCGACGACTGCCCGATCACCGTCCCCGGCGCGCTCGACGACGTCGTGTCGCGGAACTGGCGGCCCGGCAGCGAAATCGAGGTCACCAAGGACGGCGAGGGGCACGTGCACCTCCGCGACCTGTCGACGGTCCACGGTAAGACCAAGTCCCGGCAGCTGGCGGGCGGGCTCGCCGTCCAGCACGCGGCGGGCCGCGACTGGCGCCTGGACGCCCACGGCTTCTGGCAGGTCCACCCGGCCGCCGCGGACACCCTGGCCGCCGTCGTCGCCGAATGGGCCGAAGCCCCGCGCGACGGCGTGGCCTGGGACCTGTACGCGGGTGTCGGCCTCTTCGCCTCGGTGCTCGCTTCGCAGGTCGGCCCGGGCGGGCGGGTCTTGGCCATCGAATCCGGCCGCCGAGCCGTGTCGGACGGTGAGGAGAACCTGGCCGACCTCCCCCAGGTCCGCTGGCGCTCCGGCCGCGTCGAGCACCTGCTGGCCGATGCCCCCAAACCCGTCGACGTCGTCGTCCTCGACCCGCCGCGCAAGGGTGCGGGCAAGGCCGTCGTCGAATCGATCGTCGAAGGTGCTCCCGACCGGATCGTCTACGTGGCGTGCGATCCGGCGGCACTGGCCCGGGACATCGCGCTGTTCGCGGAGCACGGGTATGGGCTCAGCGACCTGCGTGCTTTCGACGCTTTCCCGATGACGCACCACGTCGAATGCGTTGCGTTGTTGCAATAACGGAGAATTTGTAGACCGTCGGAATGGATGAGCTTCTTTCGGCTTGTCCGGGTGCTGGGCGCTCGCTAACTTGAGTCTCGTTGTTTCCGGAAAACGGAAAGCGGGAACTCCCCATGCGAATCATGAATTATCTGACTTCGGTCTGTGGTGATTGCGATGGCAAAGGCTGTGCCGGTTGCGACGGCCACGGCACGATCACCATCGTGGAGGACTGACCGAGTGCTCCCGTCAATGCTCCCTCCCGGAGTCACCGCACAGGAAATCAGTTACCGGAATGGCCGGAAGCAGGTCATCTACACGGCGCCGTACCCCTCTGAAGGTCCGGTTCTCGTGCAGGATCTGCTGGGGCGGCAGGCGTGGATGTTCATGTATGCCCACTTCGTCTTCACCTGGGCCGAAGGCGCGGTCCAGGTGCAGGTCAGTCACGGCACGTTGAGCGGGCCGAAGATGCCGCTGTGGCAAGGGATTAGTATCCCCGGCTACTGGTCGGGACCCGCGCTGGCGGAGTTCGGGCAGGCGTGGGCGCTGGAGCAGATGTCCGGCAGGCGGGGCACTCCGGCCATCATCACCGATTGATTCCGAGGACCGGCAGGCAGTCTTGAACGGCGACGAGTTCGACGTCGTCGCGCCGCCGCGTGGCCCACTGCTCGCGGGTCAGCCTCCGCCGTTCGGCACGTAACCCAGAGCTTGGGAGACGCGATTCGAGGCGTGATTGTCGAAGAAGGCATCGCTGCCTGCTTCACGGGCTCCGAACCCGTCGAAAGCGAGATGCAGCACCGCCTGCCGCATTTCCTTGCCCAAGCCGCTGCCCCGCAGGTCCGGGTCGACTTGGCGCGCATCACATATTCGGGGCTGAGGCTCCTGCCGTGGTCGTGAGTGGCGTCGCCAGGGAGACCGCACCCGGCACAAGCCGAGCGGGGAAGATTCAGTCGCCGGGAAGTGTCCCCTGTGGACAGTGAAAGACTCCCTGCCTTGACGCTGGCGAAGAAGACCTTCACAGCAGAGACCCGGACACGACACCTTTGCCTTACCCCTCAATAGAACACGAATCGCCACTCACGACCCCGTGACCGAAGCGGCCTGGACGCGGGCAGCCTGAGGAGCCCGTCGCCGGTGTGGCTGGCGGGCTCCTCGGGTGGTGCGGGGTCAGGCGGGGGCGCGGTGGAGGATGTTGCGCCGGGGACTTCGTAGCGGGTCCAGATACTGCGGCGGAATGAATTCAGGTAGCCCGTCTCCCGCCATCCGGACTTGCCAGTCGTCGTGGTGGATCAGCCGGTGGTGGAAACCGCACAGCAGGACCAGATTCCGGAGATCGGTCAGCCCGCCGTCTGCCCAGTGATGAATGTGGTGGGCGTGGCAGTGTTTCGGGGCCCGGTGACAGCCGGGGAACGCGCATCCCCGGTCCCGGATGTTCAACGCCCGCCGCTGTCCGGGGGTGACGAATCGTTTGAGCCGTCCGACATCCAGGGGTTCACCGGCGGCGCTGAGCACGGCGGGGATCATGAGGCAGTCGCAGGCCATCATCCGGGCGTCGCGGGCGGTGATCTCGCCGACGAAGTCCAGGCAGGCTTTCCCGACCCCGGATCTCAACGCGTCGAGGCCGATGGTGACGTGCACCATCGTCCGGTAGCCGGATGTGCCGGGCTGGTCGGGGCAGGCGATCGCGAGGTCCACCAGGTCGGCCCAGGCGTCGCCTCGGCGTTGCGGCAAGGTCCTGCGGTCGGCCTGGCCGAACTCGTCGACCGGGCGCCGGGCAGCGTGGGCGTCGAGGACGGCGGCGGTGCGGGCACCGGTCTCCGGGTCGAGCAGGCCGGAGAACTTCCAGAACCCGTCCTTGCGGCGCTCGATGAACATCTCCCGGCGGGGCTGGGCGGGTTCGGGGTCTTTCGGTTCGTTCCCGTCGGGGTCCAGATGCGCGAGCAGGTCGGCACCGGCGTCGATGATTTCCTTGGGACCGCTGTCACGGGCCAGAGTGGCGAGGATCTTGTCCGCACCCTCGACTTTCTCTCGTGGTACATCGGACGGGATCTTCCGGAGTATTTCCAGGATCAGGTCGATGTGCTGCTCCCCGATCGCCCCTTCGGCGGCCGCGGTACCGGTCGCGGGCGCGAATGCCGGAACCTCGGCGCCACCCACTCCTGAGGTGGGGTTCAACGCCATCGCCCGGTCCACGAATTTTCCCGCGTCTCCCCGGGAAATCCTCGCGACGTCCGCGAACCACAGCTTCGCGTTGCCATAGCCGAAAAGGTCGTCCGCGCCACGAGACTCGATCTCCGCCAAATACTTTCCCAGACCGGCGGAGGCCACCCTCATCACCTGCAACAGATGCGTCACGCCATGGGCAAGCTCCAGCTTGCCGGCGCGCCACAAATCTTGCGGCAGTTCAGGAAGGAAGGTCTCGGACACCCCTTCACAATACCGGAATCTGCCGAACAAATGTTCGTAATTTTAAGCAACAATGGTATTTGCGCGTTTACCACTGAAGGGTGAATTGGTGCGCCAGGTGTTGTGACCCGGTGCGACTGCCCTTCGCAAGTAGTCGACTACTTGCGAAGGTTTCGCCGATCTCCATCGTCGTGACGTGCGTGACTGGAGGGACGACACGCCTGCGATCGGATTCCGCGGCGCGTCGTCCGGCTAGACACGCGCGTCGTTCGTCCAGTCACGCGAAACCACCGCCTGCCCTTCGCAAGTAGTCGACTACTTGCGAAGGGCAGGGCGAAAGTCAGGAGCGCGCATCCTCCTTCAGCATGTCCGCGCATCGTTCACCGATCGCCATCGTCGTGATGCACGGGTTCACCGCGACCAGGAACGGCATCGCCGAACCATCGGCGACCCGCAGGCCCTCGACCCCGCGCACCCGCAGCCGCGCGTCCAGTACGGCCGACGGGTCCCCGTCTCCGCCCATTTTCGCGGTGCACGAGGGGTGATAGACGGTGTTGTGCGTCTTGCGCAGGTATTCGGCGATCTCGTCGTCGGTCTTGACGTCCTTGCCGGGCGCCAGTTCCTTGCCTGCCCATTCGTCGAGGGCGGGTTGTTCGGCGATCTTGCGTGCCAGTTTGATGCCGTAGGTCATCACGCGCATGTCGTGCGGATCGCTGAAGTACCGTGGGTCCACCTTCGGCTTGTCCCGGTAGTCACGGCTGCGCAACCGCACGGTGCCGGTCGAACGGGATCGTGTGACGTTCGGCGTCAGGCAGAAACCGTTCTCGGTCGTCGGGTAGCCCTGTCGCAGGGTGTTCATGTCGAACGGCACGGAGCCATAGTGGAACATCAGGTCCGGTCGGTCGAGGCCTTCTTCGGTGGTGGTGAAGATGCCGATTTCCCACCATTGCGTGGATTCCGTCACCATCGGCTGGAGCGCGTCCCACTGGATGACGCCTTCCGGGTGATCCTGAAGGTTCTCGCCGACGCCGGGGGAGTCCACCAAGACCTCCACGCCGACCTCCCGCAAATGCGCGGCGGGGCCGATGCCCGACAGCATCAGGAGTTTCGGGGTGTCGATGGCGCCGGAGGACAGGATGACCTCGCGCCGCGCCCGCAAAGAAACACCGTGGATCAGGTCGTCGGCCAGGTATTCCGCGCCGGTGCAGCGTTTGCCGTCGAACAGCAGGCGGCGGACGCGGGCACCGGTGATGATCTCCAGGTTCGGCCGCTTCCCGATGATCGGGTGCAGATAGGAGACCGACGCCGACGATCGCGTGCCGTCCTCGCGTGCGTTGATCTGGAACCAGTTCGCGCCGTGTGTCACGGTCTTGCCGGAGTTGAACTCCGTCCGGGGGATGCCCGCCTGCTCGCAGGCTTGCAGCAGCGCGACGCCGGTCGGGTCGTTCGGCGGCACCGAGCGGATGGTCACCGGACCCGAGCGGCCGTGGTGGTCGCCGGGGCCGTCGTTGGTCTCAAGACGTTTGTACAGCGGGAAAATGTCCTTGGCCGACCAACCGGGCAGGCCGAGTGACGACCATTCGTCGAGGTCTTCCGCCGGCGCCCAGAACGCGATGCACGAGTTGTGCGACGAGCAACCGCCGAGCACTCGCGCGCGGGCGTGGCGCAGGAAGGAGTTGCCGGACTCCTGCGGTTCGACCAGGTAGTCCCAGTCGTACCCGGATTCGAGCAGCCCCATCCACTTCGTCAGTTCCAGTACCGCCGGGTCGTCCACATCGGACGGTCCGGCTTCCAGGAGCGCCACGGTGACGTCCGGGTCCTCCGAGAGTCTCGCCGCGACCACCGAACCCGCCGTCCCGCCGCCGACGACGATGTAGTCGAACTCTCCGGTCACTGTGCTGCCTCCTCGGGATGTGCTTCCGCGGCGTGATCGGCGAGGATGCCGCTCTTGTGCCGCAGGACGAACCAGTAATACGCGAAACCGATGATCGCCACCGCCCCGACGAACAGCACGGCCCCCCATTCGAGGTACCAGTGGTAGGGCTCGGTCGCGTTGTAGACCTCGCGCCGCGGCCACGCCAGGTTCACCACGATCGCGCCGCCCCAGAGCACACCGATGATGTTGACCGGCAGGCCCAGTTTGCCGAGCGAGAAGTACTTGGTGCCCTCGGCCTTGGGCGGCGGCCACTGGCCGCGGAAACGCTTGACCAGCATCGGGATGGTGACCAGCAGGTACGCCAGGTAGATCATGATGATGCCGATGCTGGTGATCACCGTGAAGATCTGCGGCTGGCCGACGTTGACCACCAGGATCAGCACCGCGATGACACCGGAGACGATCGCAGGAATCACCGGCGTCTTCGTCTTCGGCGACACCCGTGCCAGGTGCTTCCCGGCGGGCAGGTTGTTGTCCCGGCCCATCGCGAACATCATCCGGATCGACGCCGACTGCACGGCCAGGTTGCAGACCGTGATGGCGATGACGACGGCCAGCAGGAAGATCGTGCCGATCGTGCTGCCGAGGACATCGAGGACGATGAACTGGAGTCCGCCCGTGGCGATCTCCGGGTTGTTGATGTCGCCGACGGCCATCAGCGCCAGGATCAGGATCAGCCCGCCGATGATGAACGACGCGATCAGCGCGCGCAGGATCGCCTTGGGCGCGTTCTTGCGCGGGTCGTGCGATTCCTCACCGAGCGAACTGGCCGTGTCGAAGCCGTACATGACATAGGTCGACGCGAGCGAGGCGACCAGGAAGGCCCCGAAATAGCCCCAGGGCTGGTCGGCGCCGGTGTTGTTGGTCTGCATCACGACGTCGGGGCCGCGGGTGATGTTCACCGCGAGCGCGATGATCAGCAGGACCGCGGCGACCAGTTCGATGAACACGCCGGCGCTGTTGATCCGGGCCATCAGCTTGACGCCCCACGCGTTCACCAGCGTGGTGAACAGGATCAGGATGGTGCCGAGGATGACCGCGTTCACCGCGCTGTCGCCGGAGAACGAGAAGAACGACGAGATCTGGGGGAGCGTGATCTGATACGCCAGCGCGACCGCGGCGATGCTGACGATCGACGCGGTCAGCATCATCCACCCGGCCATCCAGGCGACATGCGGGCTGCCGAGCCGTTTCGACCAGTTGTAGATCGATCCGGCGACCGGATAGTGCGCGGCCAGCTCGGCGAACGACAACGCCACCATCAGCTGCCCGACGAACACCATCGGCCATGACCACCAATAGGCGGGCCCGCCGAAGCTGAAGCCGAAGTAGAACAGCTGGAAGGTCCCGGTCAGGATCGAGATGTAGCTGATCCCGGCGGCGAAGGTGTGGAAATTGCCGAGCGTTCTTTCGAGTTCCTGTTTGTAGCCGAAACCGGCGAGGCCGTCGTCGGAAGGATTACTCATCGGCACTTCCCGTCTTTAGTTGGACGCCGGCTCCCCTGAGAACCAGCGCTGTGGTTCGGGCCGGAGGTTCTGGTAGATGTGCTTCGCCTCCACGTACTCGGCCAGCCCCGTCGGGCCGAGCTCGCGCCCGAAACCGGATTGCTTGTAGCCGCCCCATTCCGCCTGCGGCAGGTACGGGTGGAAGTCGTTGATCCAGATCGTGCCGTGCCGCAGC
Source organism: Amycolatopsis sp. cmx-11-12 (assembly GCF_046269425.1). NCBI lineage: Bacteria > Bacillati > Actinomycetota > Actinomycetes > Pseudonocardiales > Pseudonocardiaceae > Amycolatopsis > Amycolatopsis sp. cmx-11-12. The sequence goes on from NZ_JADNQM010000015.1 coordinate 103,067, forward strand.
CGGTTCGCGACCCGCTGCGCGCGCGAGGCGTCGGAGGTGAACACCGCGCCGGCGAGGCCGTAATGCGTGTCGTTGGCGATGCGGACGGCGTCGTCCTCGTCGGTGAAGGTCTCGACGGTGAGCACCGGGCCGAACGATTCGTCGACGACGGCGCTGCTGCCCTGCTTCACGTTGTCGAGGATGGTCGGCAGGTAGTAGTGCCCCTTCGCCAGCTCACGATCGTCGGGGCGTTTGCCGCCGGTGCGCAGGACGGCGCCCTCTTCGAGAGCCGCGGCGACGTAGCGTTCGATCTTTTCCAAATGGGCGGCCGAGATCAGCGGACCGGTTTCAGCCTTCGGGTCGAAAGGTCCACCCAGTCGGATCAGTTCGGCCCGGCGGACGAGTTCGTCGACGAACTCCTCGTGCCACTCCTCCTGGACGATCAGCCGCGCGCCCGCCGAGCAGACCTGTCCGGAGTGCAGGAACACCGCGGTCAGCGCGTAGTCGACGGCGGTGTCGAAGTCCGAGTCGGCGAAGACGACGTTCGGGTTCTTGCCACCCAGTTCCAGCGCGACCTTCTTGACGGTGGCGGCGGCGGACGCGGCGATGATCTTCCCGGTCGCGAGCCCGCCGGTGAACGAGACGAGATCGACATCCGGATGCTCCGAAAGAGGAGCCCCGGCCTGCGCGCCCGCCCCGAGCACCAGGTTCGCGACACCGCCGGGCAGCCCGGCCTCCGTCAGCAGCCTCATCAGCATGATGCAGGTGTGCGGGGTCAGTTCGCTGGGTTTGAGGACGAAGGTGTTGCCCGCCGCGAGGGCGGGGGCGACCTTCCAGATCGTCTGGAGGAGCGGGTAGTTCCACGGCGTGATCAGCCCGCAGACGCCGACCGGCTCGTGCACGATCCGGCTGAACGCGTCCGGGTTGCCGGTGTCGACCACGCGGCCGGCGTCGTTGGCGGCGAGTTTGCCGAAGTAGCGCAGGCACGCGGCGATGTCGGCCATGTCGTACTTGCTCTCGACCAGCCGTTTCCCGGTGTCGAGCGACTCGGCGCGGGCGAAGGCCTCGGCGTCGCGGTCGAGCAGGTCGGCGACCTTCAGCAGCAGGTCACCGCGTTGGGGAGCCGGGGTGTTCGGCCAGGGCCCGGTGTCGAAGGCCTTCCGAGCGGCGGCGATGGCCGCTTCGGTGTCCTCACGAGTGCCTTCGGCGACCTCCGCGACCAGCGACCCGTCCGCGGGGCAGCGGATCTCCCTGCGACCACCGCCGATCGCGTCGACCCACTCGCCACCGATGAAAAAGTCCGCCATCAAGCCCCTCCGAAACCGGCTCCTGCTCAACCGTCGATCAGCGATTATCGCGGCCACCCGACGTGACCGCTACTTGGCAAAAGAGACCATGTTCACACCGTCGGGTGCCGTGTGGTGATTTTCTGACATGTGACCCGTGACGCGGTGGACGGAAGACTCTCAGGTGCCCTCCGTAGACTGGCCGGAACGGCGGAATGAGGAACCAGGCGAGGTGGGAGAGTGACGTTGCTCGAGTCCGTGCACGGACCGGCCGACTTGAAGCGGATGGACCAGGAGCAGCTCGGCGAGCTGGCCGCGGAGATCCGCGACTTCCTGGTCGAGAAGGTGCGGCTCGCCGGTGGTCACCTCGGCCCGAACCTGGGGGTCGTCGAGCTGACGATGGCCCTGCACCGGGTCTTCGACTCGCCGAGCGATGCCATCGTATGGGACGTGGGTCATCAGGCCTACGTGCACAAGATCGTCACCGGACGCCACGACGGCTTCGGCAAGCTGCGCCAGCTCGGCGGCCTCACCGGCTACCCGGCGCGCGCCGAGAGCGAGCACGACCTCGTCGAGAACAGCCACGCGTCGACGGCGTTGTCCTATGTGGACGGTCTGGCGAAGGCGTTCGAACTCGGCGGTGGCGGCAGGCACGCGATCGCCGTCGTCGGCGACGGCGCGCTGACCGGCGGTATGTGCTGGGAAGCGCTCAACAACATCGCCGCGAACCCGCGCCGCCCGGTCGTCATCGTCATCAACGACAACGGCCGCTCGTACTCGCCGACCATCGGCGGCGTCGCCGACCACTTGGCGTCGCTGCGGTTGAAGCCGGGCTACGAGCGTGTTCTGGACCGTGGCAAGGAACTTCTGCGGCACACGCCCTTCGTCGGCAAGCCGATCTACGCGGCGCTGCACGCGGCGAAGGCGGGGCTCAAGGACGCGCTGAGCCCGCAGATGATGTTCTCCGACCTCGGCCTCAAATACCTCGGGCCGGTCGACGGGCACGACCTCGGCGCGCTGGAGAAGGCGTTCCAGAGCGCCCGCGACTTCGGCGGCGCGGTCATCGTGCACGTGGTCACCGAAAAGGGCCACGGCTACGAGCCCGCGGTGACCAACCAGGCCGACCAGATGCACCAGACCGATCCGATCGACCCGGAGACCGGCCTGCCGCCGGTCAAGGGGCCGAGCTGGACCGGTGTCTTCGCCGACGAACTGGTCAAGATCGGCGCCGACCGCGAGGACGTCGTCGCGATCACCGCGGCCATGCTGCGCTCGACCGGACTGCACAAGTTCGCCGAGGCGTACCCGGATCGCTGGTACGACGTCGGCATCGCCGAGCAGCACGCGGTGACTTCGGCCGCCGGTCTCGCGATGGGCGGTAAGCACCCTGTCGTCGCCGTCTACTCGACCTTCCTGAACCGGGCGTTCGATCAGGTCCTGATGGACGTCGCACTGCACCGCCAGCCGGTGACGCTGGTGCTGGACCGCGCCGGTATCACCGGGCCGGACGGGCCGAGTCACCACGGCATGTGGGACCTGTCGCTGCTGGGCATGGTGCCGGGCATGCGGGTCGCCGCGCCGCGCGACGCCGGCACGCTGCGCGAAGAACTGCGCGAAGCCGTCGCGGTCGAGGACGGGCCGACGACGCTGCGGTTCTCCAAGGGCGGCGTGATCGACTCGGTTCCGGCTGTCGAACGGGTCGGCGTGGTGGACGTGCTGCGCAAGCCGTCCGGTGACGCCGACGTGCTGCTCGTCGCGGTGGGCGCGTTCGCGATGCTCGGGCTCGCCGCCGCGGACCGGCTGGCGGACCAGGGCATCGGCGTGACCGTGGTGGACCCGCGCTGGGTCGTCCCGGCGCCCGCCGAACTGGTGGCGCTGGCGGAGCAGCACAAGCTCGTCGTGAGCGTCGAGGACAGTGGCCGTCACGGTGGTTTCGGTTCCGCGCTGGCCGCGCTGTTCCGCGACGCCGAATGCGACGTGCCGCTGCGCGACCTCGCTGTGCCGCAGGTGTTCCACGACCACGGGTCGCGCGAGGAGGTGCTGGCCCGCGTCGGGCTCACCGCGCAGGACGTCGCGCGGCGGGTCACCGAGTGGTCCGCGAACCTGGCGAGCCGGACTCCGGCGCCGGAGGACACGCACCGCTGACAAGCGCTATGAACGGCCCGTTACTTGCAAAATTTGCAAGTAACGGGCCGTTCCGTCGTTCGGCGTTCTTCGACCAGGCCGCGCGCGGCTCCCACCCGAAGGTGATCGCCGACGTCACCATGAAGGCGGTCCGGGCCCGGCGCCGGTTCGCCTAAACCGCGACAGCGGGTTCCGTGACGGGCTCCGTGTACGAGTAGACCTCCGGCGGTTCAGGGAAGAGCTTGACCAGCACCGGATACGCGATCGCCGCCGTGCACAGCGTCACCACCATGCTGATGTCGACGCCGCCCGCGATGTCCTTGAACGGCCCGGCGATCATCGGGGTGTTGGCGGTCAGCAGGCCCAGCGTCGTCGCCGGGATCCACGCGGCCATCGCGCGCCAGTTCACGCCGCGGGTGAACCAGTAGCGCCCGCCCTTGCGGCCCTGGTTGAACACCTGGAGGTCGTCCGGGTCGTAGAACCCGCGCCGCAGCACGAACCCGATCATCATGATCACCATCCACGGCGACGTGCACAGCACGATCAGCGTGGCGAAGGCGTTGATGCTGGAGACCATGTCCAGCACGAAGTTGCCGACGAAGATGAACACGACACTGAGCGAGCCAATCAGCAGCGTCGCCTGTACCCGGCTCAGTTTCACGAAGATCGAACTGAAGTCCAGGCCGGTCCCGTAGAGCGACGTCGTGCCGGTGGACAGCCCGCCGATCAGGGCGACCACGATCAGCGGGATCGCGTACCAGAGCGGGGAGATCGCGGTCAGGCCGGTGATGTAGTCGGCCGGATCCGCGACCAGTGTCGCGGTGGCGATGCCGAACCCGAACGGCAGCAACGTCGCCACCTGCGCCAGGAACGGCGCCGCCAGCAGGGAACGGCGGCTGTGGCGCGCGGGGATGTACCGCGTCCAGTCGCCGAGGAACGCGCCGAACGAGATCGGGTTCGCCATCGTGGTGAGCGCGGCCAGGATCCAGGTCGGCCAGAACTCCCCGAGGGCGTAGGCGCCGGTGCCGGCGAATCCGGGGTCGAACGTGCCGCCGTAGGCCACGATCCCGAGCAGCATGATCGCCGTGCCCAGGGTGACGGCGACCCGGTTCACCAGCAGCATGAACCGGTAGCCGTAGATGCACACCACCAGCGTGGCGATCGCGATGACGCCGTACGCGACGCCGCGGAGCACCTCACCGCCGTCGAAGCCGAAAAGCCGTTGTGCCGCACCGGCGACGGCGTCGCCGCTCACCCAGACCGAAATGGCGAAGAAGGTGATCGCCGTCAGCAGGGAGAGGAAGGAGCCGACACAACGGCCGACGACGCCGAAGTGCGCGCCGGAGGAGACGGCGTTGTTGGTCCGGGTGAGCGGGCCGAACAGCGACATCGGTGAGAGCACCAGCGCGCCGACCACGACGCCCGTGGCGGTGGCCGCCACCGCCGCCCAGAAGCTCAGGCCGAAGGCGATCGGGAGCGTCCCGAGGATGATGGTGGCGAAGGTGTTCGCGCCACCGAACGCCATCCGGAACAGGTCGCGGGGCCGCGACGTCTGTTCCTCCGGCGGGATCGGCGCGATGCCGTGCTGCTCGACTTCGGTGATCTTCTCACCCATGGGGGACCTCCGGGTACAGCTTCAGGCGAAGCGGGTCATGACGTGCTTGACGCGGGTGTACTCGGCGAAGGAGTACGACGAGAGGTCCTTGCCGTGGCCCGAGTGCCCGAAGCCGCCATGGGGCATTTCCGAGACCAGCGGCCCGTGGGTGTTGACCCAGACGCAGCCGAAGTCGAGCTCGCCCGAGACGCGGGTCGCACGTGGAAGGTCGTTGGTCCAGATCGACGACGCCAGCCCGTAGGGAACGCCGTTGGCAAGGCGCACCGCCTCGTCTTCGTCCACAAAGGACTGAACGGTGATGACCGGGCCGAAGATCTCCTCCCGCACGATCTCGTCGTCCTGCTTCAGACCCGAGATCACGGTGGGGGAGAAGAAGAACCCGCGGTCACCGGCGGGGGCGCCGCCGGTCTCCACCCGGGCGTGCGACGGCAGCCGGTCGACGAGGCCACGCACCCGGCCGAACTGCGCCTCGCTGTTGAGCGGGCCGAAGTCCCGTCCCGGTGCCTGCGCCGCGGCGGCCTTGGTCAGCTCCGCGACGAACTCGTCGTGGATCGCCGCGTCCACCAGCACCCGGCTGCCCGCGGTGCAGTCCTGTCCGGCGTTGTAGAACGCCGCGCCGACGATGCCTTCCGCCGCCTCGGCGAGGTTCACGTCACCGAACACGAGCAGCGGCGCGTTCCCGCCGAGTTCCAGGTGCGTGCGCTTGAGGTCGGCCGCCGCGACGGTGGCGACGTCGATGCCCGCGCGGGTCGACCCGGTGATCGACACCATCTCGGTGATCGGGTGCTTCACCAGCGCGCGGCCGGTGTCGCGGTCGCCGCACAGCACGTTGAAGGCGCCCTGCGGCAGGAACTCCGCCGCGACCTTCGCCAGCAGCACTGCCGTCGACGGCGTGGTCTCCGCGGGCTTCAGCACGAGGGTGTTCCCGGCGGCCAGCGCCGGGGCGATCTTCCAGACGCCCATCATCAGCGGGTAGTTCCAGGGCGCGATCTGCGCGCAGACGCCGACCGGTTCGCGGCGGATCGCGGAAGTGTGCCCCGGCAGGTATTCCCCCGACGCGGTGCCCTCGAGTTGCCGTGCCGCGCCCGCGAAGAACCGCAGCGCGCTGACACACTCCGGGATCTCCTCGTCCAGCACGACGGACCGGATCTTGCCGGTCTCGCGGATTTCGAGCTCGGCGAACTCCTCCGCGCGGGCCTCGATGGCGTCGGCGATCTTCAGCAGCGCGAGCTGACGCTGGGCGGGCGTGCTCTTGCGCCACACCTTGAACGCCCGTTCGGCTGCCACCAGCGCGGCGTCCACATCGGACTCTTCGGACAGGACACTGGTGCCGAAGACGTCGCCGGTGGCGGGGTCCACCAGGTCGAGCGTCCGCGAGCCCGCCGCCGATACCTCGGCGCCGTCGATGAAGTTCAGGACCTGAGTCATTTCTTCTCCAGGTGGGTCGGCTCGAACATCTTCAGCAGAGCGGGGACGACTACCACCGACGGGCCGGGCGTGCCCAGCGCATCGGCGAGATCCTTCCCCACGGTGTCCAAAGAGGACACGGTGGCCGGGACGCCGAAAGAGCGTGCCAGCGCGGCGAAATCGGGTCGCGCGAGTTCGGTCGCGGTGGACTGCCCGAAGGCACCGGTCAGGTATTCGCGCAGGATGCCGTAACCGCCGTCGTCGATCACGAGCCACGTGACGTCCAGTTCGTGCTGGACCGCGGTGGCCAGTTCCGCGATGCCGTACATCGCGCCGCCGTCGCCGGACACCGCGAGCACCGGGCCGCCGGTGGCGGCCGCGCCGCCGAGCGCGCCGGGCAGACCGTAGCCGAGCCCGCCCGCGCCCTGCGCGGTGTGGATCGGCGCGCCATCGGGGTTCCACGCGGACCAGGCCCAGTAGGCCGCGATCGTCATGTCCCAGAACGTCTGTGTGCCTTCGGGTACCGCCGCGCGGATGTCGTCGATCAGCTTGCGCTCGGCTTCGAGTGGCTGGCCGTCGAGCCGTTCGCGCACCTTGGCCAGCAGGTCCGAGACCGCCGCTTCGGCAACGCCGTCCGGCTGCCGGAACGGTACCTGCTCCAGAAGTTCTTGCAGGGCGAGCCGGACGTCGGAGTGGATGCCCAGCGCCGGGTAGTTCGACTCCAATTTCCCGAGCTCGGCCTCGACCTGGATCATCCGGCCGCGCGGGGCGAACTCGCGGTAGTTGCTGGACAGTTCGCCGAGCCCGGAACCCAGCACCAGCAGCACATCCGCGTCCGAAAGGATCTCGGTGCTGTGCCAGTCCTCGAGCCAGGACTGCCCGGAAAGTTCGTGGTCCCAGCCGAAGACGCCCTTGCCGCCGAACGTCGACAGCACCGGGGCACGCAAGGCCTCCGCGAGCGCCTTCAGTTCCGCCCGCGCGCCCGAGCGCAGTGCGCCGCCACCGGCGAGGATCACCGGCTTCTTCGCCGCACCAAGGAGATTCGCGGCCTCGGTGATGAGTTCCGGCAAGGGTGCGAGCGGCGCGGGCCGAGCCGTCACCGAGGTGATCCGCGGCAGATCGGTCCGCGCCAGCAGGATGTCCTGCGGGATTTCGACCCACACCGGGCCATACGGCGCGGTCGACGCGGATTCCCAGGCCTCGCGCAACGCCGTCGGGATCTGGCTGACGGTCCGCACCACGTGCACGGACTTCACCACGTCGCGGAAACTGGCCTGCTGGTCGGGCAGTTCGTGCAGGTATCCGTGCCGCCCGCCGCCGAGCCCGGCGACCGGGATCTGGCTGGAGATGCCGAGCACCGGCACCGACGCGGCCCGGGATTCCTGCAACGAAGCCAAAGTCAGCAACGCGCCGGGTCCGGTCGACACGATCATCGGCGTCACCGGGACCGGGCCTTCGGGGTCCGCCGCGAGCCGGGCGCGGGCGTGCCCGTCGGCCGCGAACGCCAGATTGTTCTCCACCCGCGAGCTGATCACGCGGAGTTCGGGGCTGCGTCGCAGCGCTTCGAACAGGCCGAGCGCGTGCTGGCCGGGCAGGCCGAACACGGTGTCGGCGCCGAGCGCGCGGAGGGTTTCGACGACTACGTCGCCGCCTATCCGTTCTGCGTTGGTCATTCGCCCTTCCCCAAGCTGAGCAGGCTCACCAGGTCGTAGGCGACGTGGGAAGCCGCGATGGCGGTGATCTCGGCATGATCGTAAGCCGGGGCCAGCTCGACGACATCCGCGCCGATGAGGTTGCAGTCCCGCAGGCCACGCAGGATTTCCAGCAGTTCGCGACTGGTCATGCCACCCGCCTCGGGGGTGCCGGTGCCCGGCGCGTGCGCGGGGTCGAGCACGTCGATGTCGACCGAGATGTAGAGCGGGCGGCCGCCGATGCGCTGGCGCAGCGCGTCGACGGTCTCGGCGACCCCGCGGCGCATGACGTCGCCGGAGGTGACGATGCCGAATCCGAGACGGCGGTCCTCTTCCAGGTCCCGCTTGCCGTACAGCGGGCCGCGCGTGCCGACGTGGGACAGCGCTTCGGTGTCGAGGAGGCCTTCCTCGGACGCCCGCCGGAACGGGGTGCCGTGGGTGTACGGCTCGCCGAAGTAGGTGTCCCAGGTGTCGAGGTGAGCGTCGAAGTGCAGCAGCGCCACCGGTCCGTGCTTCTTCGCCGCCGCCCGCAGCAGCGGCAGCGCGATCGTGTGGTCGCCGCCGATGGTCACCAGCCGCGTCCCGCCCGCGGTCAGCGACTCGGCCTCGTCTTGCAGGGCCTCGATCGCCTCCCCGATGTTGAACGGGTTGAGCGCGATGTCACCGGCGTCGACCACCTGCGTCTCGGCGAACGGGGAGACGTCGAGTTCCGGGTGGTACGGGCGAAGGAGCCTGCTGGCCTCACGGAGCGCGGCGGGGCCGAACCGCGCGCCGGGGCGGTAGGACACCCCGGCGTCGAACGGCACTCCGACGACGGCGACGTCCGCGTGCTCGACCTGATCGATCCGCGGCAGCCTCGCGAAGGTCGCGAAACCGGCGAACCGGGGCACCTTGGACGAGTCGACGGGGCCGATCGGGCTCTGCTCAGGCACTGTGTCTCCTTCTTGGGGTGTAAGGGTTTCAGGACTTCGAAGCGGCGAGTTTCGCCGCTTCTTCTTCGGCGACCGCGCTGCCGTTCAGGCGGCGGGTCCACACGGTGAGGATCTCGTCCGACGTCCGCGGGGTGAGGAAGCTGACCAGCAGGTACACCGCCAGGCTGGAGCCGAGGCCCCAGTAGATCGGGCTGTTGGCCTCGACGCCGTCGACGAACATGAACGTGACGACCACGACGGTGCCGACGACCATGGACGCGAGCGCGCCCTGGCGGGTGCCGCGCTTCCAGGCCAGCCCGCCGATGATCGCGACCAGCAGGCCGCCGACGAGGATGTCGTAGGCGATGGTCAGCGCGTTGACCACGTCGTCCACGACCATGGCGATACCGATCGCGGCGATGCCGAGGACCAGGGTGGTGACGCGGTTCCTTGTGACCTCGTTGACGGCCTTCTTGAGGCCCAGCTTGGAAAGCAGGTCCGAGGTGCTCACCGTCGAACACGCGATGAGCGCGCCGCTCGCGGTCGACATCATCGCCGACAGCGCCGCGGCGAGCACCAGGCCGCGGATCCCGGCGGGCAGTTGCTCCTCGACGATGGTGGCGAACGCGTCCTGCGCGCCGGCCAGCGTCGGGTAGAGCGTCTTGGCCGCGGTGCCGATCAGCGCGCCGGCGAGGCCGTAGATCAGGCAGTAGACGCCGGAGATGACGCCACCGCCGGTCGCGATGCCCGGGGTGCGGGCGGTGAACACGCGCTGCCAGATGTCCTGTCCGATCAGCAGCCCGAAGCTGTAGATGAGGAAGTAGGTCAAGATCGTGTCGCCGCCGATGGCGGTGAGTTCGAAGTAGCTCTCGTCCAGCCGCGCGGCCATCCCGTCGAAACCGCCGGCCGAGACGATCGAGACCGGCAGCAGGATGAACAGGATGCCGATGGTCTTGACGACGAACTGGACGATGTCGGTCAGCGTGATCGACCACATGCCGCCGAGCACCGAGTAGAGCACCACGATCGAACCGCCGATGGCGATCCCGGCCCAGCTCGGGACGTTGAAGAGGACCTTGAAGATGGTGGCGAACGCCAGTGTCGAGGTGACGGTCAGCATCAGCGTGTAGGCCCACATGACGACGCCGGAGAAGGCGCTGGTGGAGCCGCCGTAGCGCAGGTCGAGCATCTCGCCGACGGTGTAGACGCGCAGCCTCACCAGCCGCCGCGCGAACAGCGTGTGCAGGACCAGGATGCCGACGCCGATCGCGATCACGAGCCAGGCGCCGGAGATGCCGTAGGTGTAGCCGAGCTTCACCCCGCCGACCGTCGAAGCGCCGCCGAGGACGACCGCGGACATCGTGCCCGAGTACATGAACCAGCCGAGGCGGCGGCCCGCGACCAGGTAGTCGGACTTGGTCTTGGCGAGCCGCAGCCCGAACCAGCCGACGCCGATCATGCCCGCTATGTAGAGCGCGATCACCGCGTAGTCACCGGCCACGGTGTCCTCCTTGCCATCGTCGTTCGGGTCACCGTAGGTTCACGCGTTGCCTGAACGACATGGGAGGATTCGTCCAAGGTTCCCGCTAATCGAGGACGAAATGACCCGAACCCACGATCCAGTCGACTCAGATGTGAATGTCCCGTTACGGGCCGTGGTCGGCAACCCGGAACTCGCGATCGACCCGGTCGTGGAGACGCTGCGTCCCGGCGCGCTCGACGCCCCGGTGCGCTGGGCGCACGTCAGCGAACTGCGGGATCCCGCGCCGTACCTGCTCGGGGCGGAACTGCTGCTCACCGCCGGGGTGAACCTGCCGGTCGAACCGGCCGAGGTCGACCGCTACGTCCGGCGGCTGGCCGACAGCGGGATCTCCGCACTGGGGTTCGGTCTCACCCCCGGCGCCCACGAGACGCTGCCGCCGCCGCTGCGGACGGCGTGCGCCCGGCACGGCCTCCCGTTGCTGACCGTCCAGCCGCGGACGCCGTTCCTGGCGATCAGCCGGGCGGTGTCGGTCGCGCTGGCCGAGGCGGGACAGCGGGAACAGCGGCGGGTCGCGGTCGCGCGCGAGGCGCTGACCAGGGCGGCCGGTGACGGGCTCGGCGAACTGACGAGCGCGCTGGCCGTGCGGCTGCGGGCGTGGGTGGCGCTGGTCGGCGTCGGTGACGTCCTCGCCGCCGATCACGGCACGCCGTCGCCGCTGCCGGCCGAGGTCCGGGAACTGGTCGCCACGCTGCGGGCCGGCCGGGGGATCCGCAGCGCGACGACGGAACTGGCCGACGGCACGCACGTCGTCGCGCAACCGGTGTACCCGCAGGCGACGGCGTCCCATCTTGTCGTGGTCGGCCGGGTCGAGCGATTCGACGGCGCGGACCGCGCGATCCTGTCGGTCGGGGCGGCGCTGCTGGGGCTGGCGGGCCGCGCGGGATCGGACGCGGCCGGATTGGGCGCCGCCGCCACCGCGTTGCTGCTGGGGGAGACCGGCGTGGTCGGCGCGGACGAACGGCGTCTGGTCGCCGGGATCGCCTACCGCCGTGGCCCCACCGAGGCCGCCGCGCGCTACGACTGGCTGCGTGCCCGGCTCGACACGCCGCTCGTGCGCCTGCGGCCGGGGCCGCGGTTCGACGCGATCGTCGTCGAGGCACCGGAGATCGGCGATCTCGACCGGCTCCGCGCCGACGGCTGGCTCGCGGTGGTCAGTTCACCCGTTCCGCCCGATCGCCTTCCCGAGGCCGTCACCGAAGTCGAACTGCTGCTGCGGCGGGCCGCCGCGCTGGAACGGCCGGTGGTGGCGGAGGCGTCAGGACTCGGGCTGGACGCGCTGATCACCCCGGTCGCGGCGGCCGGGTTCGCCGCCAAAGCCCTGGCGCCGCTGCGCGAACTCGACCGGAAAGGTGACCGCGAACTGGTCGAGACGCTGCGGACCTGGCTCGCGCATCACGGCGGCTGGGACCGGACGGCCGCCGAACTGGGCGTGCACCGCAACAGCGTCCGGCACCGGATCGGGCAGATCGAACGGGCGCTGGAGGTGGACCTGGCGGACCCGGAGATCCGGATGCGGCTGTGGTTCGCCCTGCGCTGGGCGTGAATGCTGACGCGCCGTAGTCCAATCAGGTCACTCTCAGGTAAATGTGGCAACGTGGTCCTGTGCGAATTCTGGTAGTCGAAGACGAAGAACCCCTCGCCGACGCGATCGCACGCGGACTGCGGCGCGAGGGGATGGCGGTGGACATCGCGCTCACCGGGGACGACGGGCACGAGAAGGCCGCCGTCACCCGGTACGACGTGGTGCTGCTCGACCGCGACCTGCCCGGGATGTCCGGTGACGACCTGTGCCGCGAGATCGTCGCGTCCGGCGAATTGACGCGCGTGCTCATGCTGACCGCGAGCAGTTCCGTTTCGGACCGCGTGGACGGGCTTTCCCTCGGCGCCGACGACTATCTCGCCAAGCCGTTCGCGTTCCCCGAACTCGTCGCGCGGGTGCGGGCGCTGGGCCGCCGCGCGACCCCGGCCGCACCGCCGCTGCTGACTTCGGGCGACGTCGAACTGGACCCCGCGAGACGGACCGTCCGCCGCGCGAGCGGCCCGGTCGAGCTGACCCGCAAGGAGTTCGGCGTGCTGGAGGTGCTGCTGTCGGCCGCCGGTTCGGTGGTCAGCAGCGAGGAGCTGCTCGAACGCGTGTGGGACGAGAACGCCGACCCGTTCACCACCACCGTCCGGGTCACCGTGATGACCCTGCGGAAGAAACTCGGCGAACCGGGGATCATCGAAACCGTCGTCGGCTCCGGCTACCGGGTGCCGGAGCAGGGGACCGCACGCGGGTGAACGCCCGCAGCCTGCGTGCGCGGGTCACGCTGCTCGCGACCGGGCTGGTGGCACTGGTCAGCCTGCTGTTGCTCTGGCTGACCTGGAATCTGGTCGGCGACGCCGTTTCCGCCGTCCCGCAGCTGCCGCCGGGCACCACGGTGCGGGTCGACGGCGTCGACGTCGACGCGTCCGCCGTCACCGAGCATCTGCGGGTGTACGCCCGGAATCGGGTGCTGTTGTTCGGCGCGGTCGCGTTCTGTTTCGTCGTGCTGGCGGCGGGGATCCTCGCGTGGACGTTCACCGCGCGGGTCTTGCAGCCGTTGCGTGAGATCACCGGGACGGCACGGCGCCTGTCGATCGAATCGATGGGGGAGCGGATCGGCGAGGTCCGCACCAAGGACGAACTCGCCGAACTGGCCGAGACCTTCGACGACATGCTCGACAGGCTGCAAGCCGCGTTCGACGCGCAACGGCATTTCGTCGCGAACGCCAGCCACGAACTGCGGACGCCGCTCGCGGTCATCCGCACCGAACTCGACGTCACCCTTGCCGACGAGCACGCCGACGAAGCCGAACTGCGGCGGATGGCGGGCGTGGTCCGCGACGCGACCGAACGGGCGGAACGGCTGGTCGGCTCGCTGCTGCTGCTCGCGCGCACGGACGGCGCGGGGCTGGTGGCCAGGGAACCGGTCGACCTCGCGGTGATCGTCGCGAGCGCGTGGCGCGCGGTGCGGGCCGACGCCGAGAAACGCGGCATCCGCACCGAATTCGCGACCCCCGGCGCGCCGACGTTCGGTGATCCCGCACTGCTGGAACGCATCGCGGGCAACCTGCTGGAGAACGCCGTGCGGCACAACGTCGACGGCGGCTGGCTGGACGTCGTCACGCAGGCCGGTCCACAGTGGTCGGTGCTGCGGGTGCGGTCGTCCGGTGGCCTGCTGGACCCGGCCGCGGTCCCCGAACTGTTCGAGCCGTTCCGCCGCGCCGGTGTCGCCAGGACCGCCCGCACTGGGGCGGGGCTGGGACTCTCGATCGTGCGGGCGGCCGTCCAGGCCCACGGTGGCATGGTCTCCGCGGAACCCGTTGTGGGCGGCGGTCTTTCGGTGACCGTCCACCTGCCCGCTCTGCCTTGACCCTCGGCTGGGGTTACGGTTCAAGGATGGTCCCCAGCATTCGGCTGAACAACGGAACGTCCCTCCCGCAACTCGGGTTCGGGGTGTACAAGATCGGCGACGACGAGGTCGCCGGTGTGGTCCGCACCGCCATCGAGGCGGGTTACCGCGCGATCGACACGGCTACCCTCTATGCCAACGAACGTGGTGTCGGCGAGGCCGTCCGCTCCAGCGGGCTGCCGCGCGAGGAACTGTTCGTCACCACGAAACTGTGGAACACCGAACACGGTTACGACTCGGCGTTGCGCGCCTTCGACACCAGCATGGGCGAACTCGGCCTCGAGTATGTCGACCTGTACCTGATCCACTGGCCGCTGCCGTCGCAGGACAAGTACGTGGAAACGTGGCGGGCACTGGAAAAGATCGCCTCCGACGGCCGGGCGAAGGCGATCGGGGTCTCGAACTTCCAGATCCCGCACCTGGAGCGGCTGATCGAGGAGACCGGGACCGTCCCGGCGGTGAACCAGATCGAGTGCCACCCGTGGCTTCAGCAGCCGTTGCTCCGGAACTTCCACGAGAAGCACGAGATCGTCACCGAGGCGTGGGGCCCGCTGGCGCGTGGCGGGGAACTGCTCTCCGACGAGAAGATCACCACCATCGCGCGGAAACACGGCAAGACACCGGCTCAGGTCGTGCTGCGGTGGCATATCGAGATGAACCATCTGGTGATCCCGAAATCCGTCACGCCCGAACGGATCGAAGAGAACATGGACGTCTTCGACTTCGCGCTCGACGCGCACGACGGCGCCGCGATCGCGACCCTGGAGCAGGGCAAGCGTCTGGGCCCGGACCCGGACACGCTGGGCGCCTGAGCCGCAATTAGTCCTCTAGTTGCGGGCTGCCAGCGCCAGGCCCGCCCGCAGCACGCCCGCCGCGTGCAGCAGCGCCTGTCGCGCCGAAGGGTCGACTCCCACCCGGCTGGCGAATCCGTGCAGCTGCCCGGGATGCCGCCGGTGGATCACCGGCACTCCGGCGTCGGCCAGTTTCCGCGCGTAGGCCTCGCCTTCGTCGCGCAGCGGGTCGAAACCCGACGTCGCGATGTAGGTCGGCGGCAGGCCCGCGACATCGTCGTACAGCACCGAAGCGTGCGGGTCGCGGTAGAGCGTCGCGTCCGAGAGGTAGCGGTCGCGGTACCAAGCGCGTTCCTCGGTGTCCAGCCGGAAACCGAGGCCGAACAGCTCATGCGACGGATGCGTGCCGAACGCGTCGGTCACCGGGTTCAGCAGGAGGCTGAACGCGGGCCGCTCGACCTCGCCGCGGGCGCCCGCGTGCGCGACGACGGCGGCGATCCCGTCCTCGACGGCGGCGGGGAACGGGTTCTCCGGAGCCAGCCGGTAATCCACCGAGACCACGCGTATCCCGGCTTCCTCGGCGAGGTAGCGGCAGGCGCCTTCGTGCGTCTCGATCCCGCCGATCCCCGCGCCGGCCAGTTCCCCCGCCTGGTTCAGTTCCGCGCGGGCCTTCGCGACGCTCCCGTTGCGGTGCGGGTAGTCGAACGGCGCCAACTTGGACATTTTGATCAGCACCTGCGAACTGGTCGCCAGCCGTTGCCCGTCCAGGCGGACGGGACGGCCGGCGACCAAGCGCAGCAAAGGTTCCGGAAGACCGAGTAAGAACCGGAGAGCGGCCATCAGTGAACGCACGAGCAGTCGCCTGCTCAGGGAAAGCATGGCGGAACCCTACGCTTACCGGACGTCCACGAAGATCGGATTCCCGTAGAGCCAGAGGTCTTCGAACGGATTCGACTGCCCGATCACGTCCGCGCTCGGCTCGATCCCGCCGGGCACGTGCTTCTTGCCGTCCGTACCGCGCGTGCGCACGAAGAACGATTCGCGCACGTTGCGGAAGGTGTGCCGGAAGGCGACCGTCCGCCCCGGAGCCCACCGCGGTTCGAAGGAACGCACCACGCGGGTACCCGGCGCCGTCTGGGTGTCGCGGTCGGCGGCGGGGCCGGTGACCGGTCCCGAGATGAGGTCGAGCCGCGCGAGCCGGGGGATCGTGCCGCCGCCGTTGGGCCGCGCCGCCAGTTTCGCCGAGACGACGACCGTGACGTCGGATCCGCGCCGGACCCGCAGTCTGCCGCCCATCGTCGCCGAGCTCCAGCCGCTGTACGCGCCGAACTCCAGTTCCTGTGCGAGCCCGCCGTGCACCACCCAGACGCGTCCCGCGCGCAGGCCTTCGAGCACACCTTCGTGGCTTCGGCGGGTCACGCCGACGACCGTGCGGCTGAACTCAGCGGGGGCGAAGTCCGCGTACGGAGGCTGAGTCTGCGGGACGCCGGTGTCGATCGGGTCCGGGTAGCCGCCGTGCTCGTCGTAGTAGCCGTCCGGGACGCCCGGCCGGACGAGGGTGTCGCCGCGGTTGTAGTGCGAGTCGGAGTTGCTGGTGATCCACCACGGCTTTCCTTCGGCCAGCAGGGAATCCCAGAGCCCGCCGACGGTCGCGGCGCTCCAGTCGAATCCGCCGTAGGTCCGGTAAGCCGACTCCGGGAAGCCCGGCCACGAGTTCGAACCGGGGGAGTTGCCGTACCCGCCGCGCGCGCCGCCGCCGCTTCCGAGCGGTTTGGGGAAGCCGTCGGCCTGCGCGCCGGGTGCGCCTTCCATGCCGATGACGATGCCGGGTGCGGCGTCGCGCAGCGCGCGGATCTCGTGCGGGGCGATCCGGCCGTTGCGCAGCGGGTGGTTGATCACCACCACCGGTGCGTGGATCCGCCGCGCGCGTTCTTCGGTGGCGAGCCAGCGGATCGCCTTGACCGCCAAGGCCTCGTTGTCCGGTGTGCTCGCTTCTGTCCCGGTCAGCCGCCAGTCGAAGGCGCGCTCGAACTCACGCAGCTTCGCGGCCTGGTGCGCGCCCGCCTGGAAGAACAGCGTCGCGTGCTCGGCGCCCGGCACGTTCCACTCCATGCCCTGCCACAGCAGGAGATCACGGTGCTCGCGCTGGGCAGCCCGGATGGCGGCGTTCGTCCGCTCCACCGACGACTTCTCGTGCGTGGCGTGGCCGTGATCGGTGATCACCGCCCAGTCAGCGCCGTGACGGCGGGCGCCGTCGGCGATTCCGTCCACTGTGTACATCGCGTCGTAGGAGTACTGCGTGTGGATGTGGTGATCGCCCACCAGCCACCGGTAGCGGTCGCGGCCGAAGAGGAGGTTGACGTCGATGCCGAGGTCGAGGGCTTCCGCCGGGGTGGCGGCGGCGAGGGGGACACCCGCGGCCGCCGCGGAGACGAGGCCCGCGCGCTTGAGGAATCCGCGGCGGTCGACGCCGGGCTTTTCGCTGTTCACCGGCGGCACGCTAAAGAGCTTCGCTGAACGGTCGGTGTCCGGACGGCCAACGCACGGCGCCGTGTGATGATCGTCGCTGTGGAGGAAGAAAGCCCGTCTCCCCGGGGGATGGCCGGGGAGACGGGCTTTCCCGCACCGGCCCAGGGTTTCACGAAAACGCAGCCGCTTGCCACAAACTCTGCGAAAAACGCAAAAGACCACCGCCTGCGACCAGAAGATCGCCGACGGTGGCCTTTTGGCAGCGGTCAGGAGAGCGGAACGCTCGCCACACCCGGCGCCAGGAACGGCTTGCCGTTGACCTTCTCGGACACCCCGGCCCGGTCCAGGTACGGCGTGATGCCGCCCAGCCAGAACGGCCAGCCCGCGCCGAGGATCAGGCACAGGTCGATGTCCTGCGCCTCGGCGACCACACCCTCGTCGAGCATGATCCGGATCTCCTCGGCGATCGCGGCCAGCGCGCGGTCACGCACCTGCTCGGACGTCGACGGCGAGTCGCCGCGCTGCCAGAGTGCGTCCACCTCGGGGTCGACGGTCGCGTTGCCGTGAGCGTCCCACTGCCAGACGGCCTTCTTGCCCGCCTTGACGAAGCGGTCGAGGTTCTCGCTGACGGTGAACCGGTCCGGGAACGCCTCGTGCAGGGTTTCCCCGACGTGCAAGGCGATCGCCGGGCCGACCAGCTGCATCAGCGTCAGCGGCGTCATCGGCAGGCCCAGCGGTTCCAGCGCCTTGTCGGCGACCTCGAACGGCGTGCCCTCGTCGACGGTCACCAGCACCTCGCCGAGGAACCGCAGCAGCAGCCGGTTGACCACGAACGCGGACGCGTCCTTGACCAGCACGCTCGACTTCTTGAGCTGCTTGCCGAGCGCGAACGCGGTGGCGAGCGCGGCGTCGTCGGTCTTCTCCGCGCGGACGATCTCCAGCAGCGGCATCACCGCGACCGGGTTGAAGAAGTGGAACCCGACCACGCGTTCCGGATGCTTCAGCTGCGACGCCATCGCGGTGATCGACAGCGACGAGGTGTTCGTCGCCAGGATCGCTTCGGGGGAGACGTACTGCTCCAGATCGGCGAAGACCTTCTGCTTGACACCCAGCTCCTCGAACACCGCCTCGATCACGAAGTCGGCGTCGGCGAAGGCGGACTTGTCGAGCGAGCCGGAGACAAGCGCCTTCAGCCGGTTCGCGCCGTCCGGCGAAACCCGCTTCTTGGCCAGGAGCTTGTCGATCTCACCGTGCACATAGGACACGCCCTTGTCGACCCGCTCCTGGTCGACGTCGGTGAGCACCACCGGCACCTTGAGACGGCGCACGAACAGCAGCGCCATCTGGCTGGCCATCAGGCCCGCACCGACGATGCCGACCTTGTTCACCTTGCGCGCCAGCGACTTGTCCGGTGCCCCGGCCGGCCGCTTCGCGCGCTTGTTGACCAGGTTGAACGAGTACAGCCCGGCACGCAGCGTGTCGTCCATGAGCAGTTCGGCGAGCCCGTCGGTCTCGGCCGCGTAGCCGCGGTCGAGGTCGTTCTCGCGGGCCAGCTCCAGCAGCTCGACGGCCTTGGTCGCGCCGGGGGAGGCGCCCTTGGTGCGTCCGTCCACAATGGCCTTGGCGCGGCCGATCGCGGCGTCCCACTCGGCACCGCGGTCGATCTCGCGGCGGGCGGGGGTGATCTCGCCGTTGACGACCTTCGCCAGCCACAGCAGCGACTGTTCGAGGTAGTCGGCCGAACCGAAGACCTCGTCGACGATGCCGAGTTCCGCCGCCTGTGCGACCTTCAGCATCTTGTTCTGCGCCAAGGCGTTCTCGATGATCACGGTGACCGCGGCGTCTGGCCCGATCAGGTTCGGCAGCAGCTGCGTGCCACCCCAGCCCGGGAACAGGCCGAGGAAGACCTCGGGGAACGCGATCGCGGCGGTGTTCTCCGACAGCGTGCGGTAGTGGCAGGAGAGCGCGAGTTCGAGCCCGCCGCCCATCACCGCGCCGTTGATGAACCCGAAGGTCGGGATCTCGGTTTCGGTGAGCCGCCGGAACACGTCGTGCCCGGTCTGCGCGATTTCCCGCGCCAGCGCCGGATCCGCGACCGCTTCGACGCCGGAAAGGTCGGCGCCGACGGCGAAGATGAACGGTTTGCCGGTGACCGCGATCGCGGAGGGCTCGGCCGCGAAGGCGGTGTCGATCGCGGCGTTGAGGCTCACCAGGCCCTGCGGGCCGAAGGTGTTCGGCCGGGTGTGGTCGTGGCCGTTGTCCAAGGTGATCAGCGCGACGGGCTTGTCGAGGCCGGGCACCTTCACCAGACGCGTGACCGCGTTCGTGACGACCTCGTCGGGGAAGGCGGCTTTCGCCTGCTCAGCGGTGAAAGTCATTGTTACTTGGCCCCCTCGGACGCCGAGTTCTCCCAGGCTGGGTTCTCCCAAAGAACGGTGCCGCCCATGCCGATACCGATGCACATGGTGGTCAGGCCGTAGCGCACGTCGGGGCGCTCGGCGAACTGACGCGAAAGCTGCGTCATCAGCCGGACCCCGGACGACGCGAGCGGGTGACCACAGGCGATCGCGCCACCCCACTGGTTGACCCGTGGGTCGTCGTCGGCGATGCCGAAGTGGTCGAGGAACGCGAGCACCTGGACGGCGAACGCCTCGTTGATCTCGAACAGGCCGATGTCGTCGATCGACAGGCCGGTGCGCTTGAACAGCTTCTCGGTGGCGGGCACCGGGCCGATGCCCATGACCTCCGGCTCGACACCGGCGAAGGAGTAGCCCACCAGGCGCATGCCGATCGGCAGGCCGAGTTCGCGGGCGGTGTCCTCGTCGGCGAGCAGTGCCGCGGTGGCGCCGTCGTTGAGACCGGCCGCGTTGCCCGCGGTGATCCGGCCGTGCGGGCGGAACGGCGTCTTCAGTCCGGCGAGCGTCTCGAGCGTGGTGCCCGGGCGCGGCGGCTCGTCTTCGGTCGCCAGCCCCCAGCCAAGTTCCTTCGAACGGGTGGCGACAGGGACCAGCTCGGGCCCGATCTTGCCGGTCTTCACGGCCTCGGCGTACTTCTCCTGGCTGCGCGCGGCGAAGGCGTCGGTGCGCTGCTTGGTGATCGCCGGGAACCGGTCGTGCAGGTTCTCCGCGGTCTGGCCCATCACGAGCGCCGTCGGGTCGACGAGCTTGTCGGCGATGATGCGCGGGTTCGGGTCGACGCCCTCGCCCATCGGGTGGCGGCCCATATGCTCGACGCCACCGGCGATGGCGATGTCGTACGCGCCGAAGCCGATGCCGCTCGCGGTGGTGGTGACCGCGGTCATCGCGCCCGCGCACATGCGGTCCAGCGCGAAACCGGGCACGGACTTCGGCAGGCCGGCCAGCAGCGCGGCGGTGCGGCCGATGGTCAGGCCCTGGTCCCCGATCTGGGTGGTGGCGGCGATCGCCACCTCGTCGACGCGCTCGGGCGGCAGCTCGGGATGCCGCCGCAGCAGTTCACGGATGGCGTTGACGACGAGGTCATCGGCACGGGTGCCGGCGTACATTCCCTTTTCGCCTGCCTTGCCGAAGGGCGTTCGCACCCCTTCGACGAAGGCGACATTGCGTACCGACCGCGCGTTCGGCGCGAGCGGTGTTGCTCCTGCGGCCACGAATGCTCCTGAAGTAGAGGTAGTCCTGACCGCACCCTAGCCCCGGTTACCCGTCGGTAACCAGGATGGTGGCCCGGTCGAGTGGGGGAAGGCACACTCCCGGGTGCGCTCGGGTCGGCCGCTTGGCCGATCCGAGCGCGGTGGGGAAGTTGCTATGTTCGAAGTGATCAGGGGGAGGGATCACGATGAACTCGCCGGGGCCGGCCGTCACCCGTCGTGCGCTGCTGGGGATGGCGGTCCTCGTGCCGCTGGCCGCGTGCACCCGCGGAACCCCGCCCGCGACGCCGTCGACCCCTCCGTCGCCCCCGCCTCCCACCACTCGGCAGTTCCACGACCGATTGATGGAGCTGGAGAAGAAGTTCGACGCCAGGCTCGGCCGGTCAGCCGGGTCCGGTTCATGTTCCCAATGTCGCATCTGAGACGCTCAGCGACTCAAATGCGACATTGGGAACCTCGCCGCTGAGAGACGCTCGCCTAGTTGCCGGTGGCGCTGGGGAGCAGGGCGGGGCAGCCGCCGGTGAGGTAGGCCGGGTCGTACTCGAAGTGCCACTTCTCGTTGTCGTAGCGGCGGCACCAGCCCAGCGCACCGCCGTTCTTGTCCACCCACGCGGCCGAGTTCAGCGGCTGGATGTCGACGGCGATTCCCTTGACGTGCATGGACGTCTCCGGCTGTAGCGCCCACTTCTTGGCCTGCTCCACCGAGCCGAACCGCTCGACGGCCTTGTCGAACTCGCGCTGCTGCTGGACCCTGCTGCGCTTGCCGTCATTCACGCACAGCACGACGTTCTGTGCTTTGGCCTTGGCGAGCAGGGCTTTCCACGCTTCGACCACGTCCGGGCGCATACCGGTGGTCGCTTCGTCGACATACCGTTTGTCGACGGCGCACGTCGGGCCGTCATCGGGCCCGGGGACCTCTTCGAGGATCGCGAGCGCCTGCCCGTTCACCGGCTTGACGGCCACGCCGGTGGCGCCCAGCGCCACCATCGCGAGCCCGACGAGCCCGAGCGCCACGAGCACGCTGATCACGGTCCTGCGGCTGGAGGTCACTGTGGTGGGCACCACTCCGAAGTTACCTCTCGGCCGGTGGGCCGCCAGGGTTTGTGACCTTCTTCCCACAATGCCGTCGCAGGCCAACCAAACCGGAAAGACGCTGGTGAGCAGGGGGTCTCGTGAGCGGCAGGGACGATTAGGGCCAAGGTGTCTTAGGTACCTACCGGTTCCGGGTGCGGTGTCGCGAAAGCCACTTTCGGGACATCAGACGTCCCGAAAGTGGCTTTCGCGACACCCGGGATGGCAGCCGCGCTCAATAACCGTCCCTACCACTCACGAGACGCTACTCAGCGGCCCAGGTGACCGAGCCAGCCGCCGTACCCCGTGATGTCCTCGGCGCCTTCGACGGCGATGGGTTCGCAGACGAACCCGGACACCTCGCTTCCGTCGGCCAGCCGCACTTTCCCGATCGCCAGCGGCGCGGGGACACCCGCCACGAACTCGCCGAAGCCGGCGAACGGCAGATCCCACACCTCGGCCTCGATCGGCTCGCCGCCGGAAGCGACCCGGACGAGACCGGGTTTGGGCGGCACGGTGTCCAGCGCGTAGAGCCGGTACTCGGCCGCCGTCGGCCCCGCCGAGACGAACCGGCCTCCGCGCGAGGTCAGTTCGTGGTTCAGCGGCTGCCCGCGCAGATGGGCGCCGACGACGGCGATCCGGGTCCGCCGCGGCACCAGGCGGGCGACGTCGGCGAGGATCCGGTCGGCGTACGCGGCCCCGACCAGCATCACCCCGAACGGCAGCCCGCCGACGGTTCCGGCGGGCACGGCCAGTGACGACAGGCCCAGCAGGTTGGTCGAGTTCGTGAACCGGCCCAGCCGGGCGTTCACGCCCAGCGGGTCGGCCTCGACTTCGGCGATCGTCGGATGCTCTGTCGTCGTGGGCAGCAGGACGCAGTCCACAGTAGACAGAACGGCCGACGCTTCCCGCGAGAGACCGTCGAGCGTCGCGAGGTCGGTGAACAAGCGGTGCGCCGGGATGTCCTTGGCCGCGCCGATGATCCGCCGCACGGCCGGGTCGACCACGTCCGGACGCGCGTCGATGAACTCGCCGACCGCCGAATACCGTTCGGCCACGAACGCGCCCTCGTACAGCAACCGGCCCGCGGCCAGGAACGCCGATATGTCGACGGGGACCAACTCGGCCCCGGCCTCACGGAACGACTCGGCCGCCGCGGAGAACGCCTCGGCCCAGCCATCCTGCAACGGGCCGCCCAACGAGGCAGGCACACCGATCCGGAAAGGACGGTGGACCACCGGAAGATCCCGTGGCTCGCTGAGACACGCGAACGCCGTCGAGGCCTCGTCGACCGTCCGCGCGAACACGGTCACGCAGTCGATGCTCGCGCACGCGGGCACGACACCGGTCGTCGGCAACAATCCCCGTGTCGGCTTCAGCCCGACGATCCCGTTGAACGCCGCCGGAACCCGGCCGGATCCGGCGGTGTCGGTGCCCAGCGCGAGATCCACGATCCCGAGCGCCACCGCGACCGCCGAACCCGAACTCGACCCGCCCGACACGAACGCCGGATCGATCGCGTTCCGCACCGCGCCGTGCGGACTGCGGGTACCGACGAGCCCGGTCGCGAACTGGTCCAGATTGGTCGTGCCCAGGATCAGCGCGCCTGCCGCGCGCAGCCGCGCCACCACCGGCGCGTCCTCGTCCGGGCGGTAGGCGTACTCGGGACAGGCCGCCGTCGTCGGCAACCCGGCGACGTCGATGTTGCCCTTGACCGCCGCGAGTTTCCCGTACAGCGGCAAGGATTCCCCGGCCGCGCGGCGGGCTTCCAGGTTCTCCGCGTCGGCGAGCACCTCGTCCTCGGGCCGCAGGTCGATCCAGATCTCGGGCCGGTCGACCCGCGCGATCCGGTGGTACGCGGCGCGCACCCGCTCCAGCACACTCATCCCGCGCTCCTTCCCAGAACCACCAGCGGCGTGCCGGGGGCGACCTGGTCACCGGGGGAGACGAGTACTTCGACGACCTCCCCGGCGGACGGCGCGGGGATCCGCGCCTCGGTCTTCATCGCTTCGAGGATCACCAGCGTCTCCGCCGGGTCGACCTTCCTGCCCGCCTCGACGTCCACCCGCCACACGGTCGCGGCGAACGGCGCTTCGACGACGTGGCCACCGGGCGGGGCCTCGACCTTCGTGGTCGGCACCTTCACTCCGACAGGTTCGGGGCGAGGGTCGAATTCGCCCGCCGCCGCCCAGGCCTGCCGCTCCGCCTCGAACGCCGAACTCTGCTTCGCCCGGAACCCGGCGATGTCGGCGGCGTTGTCGGCCAGGAACCGCTCGTGGTCGGCCAGCGCGAACTCGCCGTCGGTGATGTCGAGTTCCAGTTCCCCCGCCGAACTCCGCGCCCGCAGGTCCAGCAACTCCTCGGCGGACACGGGATACCACGAGATCCGGTCGAAGAACCGCAGCAGCCACGGCGAACCCGGCTCGAACGAGCCACGTTGCCGCCAGCCGCTCCACACCTGCACGGTCCGCCCGACGAACTGGTATCCGCCGGGGCCTTCCATCCCGTAGATGCACAGGTACGAGCCGCCGATGCCGACGGAGTTCTCCGCGGTCCACGTACGCGCCGGGTTGTACTTCGTGGTGACCAGCCGGTGCCGCGGGTCAAGGGGAGTGGCCACCGGCGCGCCGAGATAGACGTCGCCGAGCCCCAGCACCAGGTACTCCGCGTCGAACACCGTCCGATAGACGTCGTCCACACTGGACAGACCGTTGACCCGACGGATGAACTCGATGTTCCACGGGCACCACGGCGCGTCGTCGCGCACTCCCGCCATGTACCGCTCGATCGCCTCACGCGTCGCCGGGTCGTCCCACGACAACGGCAGCCGCACGGTCCTGCTCGGCACCACCAGATCGGCGGTACGCGGCAGATCGTGCTCCACCTCCTGGACGAGGCCGAGCAGTTTCGAGACCGGCAGCGCGTCCGGGTCGACGTGGACCTGGAGCGACCGGATGCCCGGCGTCAGGTCGACCACGCCGTCCAGGCCTTCCGTCGCCAGCCTGTCGGCCAGCGCGTGGACCCGCATCCGCAAGGCCAGGTCGAGTTTCATCGGCCCGTACTCGATCAGCAGGTTGTCGTCGCCACTGCGCCGGTAGGTGACCTCGGGATTCTCGTCCGATGTGGACAGACGGCCGAGGATGCCACCGTCGTCGATCGGTTTCCGGCTCGCCTTGACCGCCTTGCCGGGTGCCTCCCTCAGCGAAACCGCGTGCTCGGTGGTGATCGGCACGAACCGGACGGTGTCCCCCGGCCGCAACTGGCCGAGTTTCCAGCGCTGCCCGGTCACCACGGTGGCCGGGCAGACGAAGCCGCCGAGGCTCGGCCCGTCCGGGCCCAGCAGGATCGGCAGATCGCCGGTGTAGTCGACGGCGCCGATCGCATACGGCGTGTCGTGGATGTTCGACGGGTGCAATCCCGCCTCACCGCCGTCCTCCCGTGCCCACCGCGGCCGCGGCCCGACGAGCCGGACGCCGGTGCGCGCGGAGTTGAAGTGCACCTCCCAGTCGGTGGCGTAGAACGTCTCGACGTCGTCCGGGGTGAAGAACTCCGGAGCCGCGTGCGGTCCTTCGGACGCGCCGATCTCCCAGTGCGTCCCGAAAACCGGCCGTGCGGACTCCGGAACCGGCCCGAGGACGTCGTTCTCCGGGAGCGGACCGGGGGAGAGGACGTCGCCGGTCGCCAGCGCGCGTCCGCCGTGCCCGCCGAAACCGCCCAGCGTGAACGTCGCCGCGCTGCCCAGGAACTCCGGCACGTCGAAGCCGCCGCGAACGAGGACGTACGCGCGGAGCCCGGCCGTGCCGGTCCCGACGTCCAGCACCCCGCCCGCGGGCACCTCGACCGGTGTCCACTGAGGAACGTTCGCTCCATCGACGGTCACCGGCGACGGAGATCCCGTGACGCAAACTACTGCGTCTTCGGTGAACCGCAGCGAGACACCGTCCACAGTGCACTCAAGACCGGGAGTGCCTTCCGGATTGCCCAGCGCGCGGTTGCCCAGTCGCAGTGACAGGTCGTCCATCGGTCCGCTCGGCGGGACACCCACGTGCCAGAACCCGAGCCGTCCCGGCCATTCCTGGACGGTGGTCATCGTGCCACCCCGCAGGACCTCGATCCGCGGTTCGGGATCGGTGATCGCGTCGAGCGTCGCGGTGTCGTGCGTGACGTCGTGCAGCCGCTGATCGGCGGCCACCGCGCGCAACTGCCCGAGGTTCGTGCGGACGCCGTCCACCCGGCTTTCCCCGAGCGCGGCACCCAGCGCGGCCAGCGCCTCCGCGCGATCCGCACCGACCGTGATCACCTTGGCGAGCAACGGGTCATAGTGCGTCGTCACCTTCGTGCCCGCCTCGACCCAGGTGTCCACCCGGACCTCGGCGGGGAAGTCGGCGCGGGTCAGCAGACCCGCGCTCGGCCGGTGCCCGGCGGCCGGATCCTCGGCGTAGACCCGTGCTTCGACCGCGTGCCCGCGTGGTTCCGGGGCGTCGGCGAACATCCCGGTGTCACCGTCGGCGAGCCGGAGCATCCACGCGACCAGGTCGATTCCGTACACCGCCTCGGTGACCGGATGCTCGACCTGGAGCCGGGTGTTGACTTCGAGGAACGCGGCCTCTTCGCGGTCCGGGTCGTAGATGAACTCGACCGTACCCGCCGACCGGTAGCGCACCGACTTGCAGAGGTCGACCGCCGCCGAGACCAGCTTCTCCCGCACCGCTTCGGAAAGCCCTGGTGCGGGGCACTCTTCGAGCACCTTCTGGTTACGTCGCTGGAGCGTGCAGTCCCGCGTGCCCAGCGCCAGCACCTCACCCGCGCCGTCGCCGAACACCTGGACCTCGACATGCCGGGCCCGCGTCACCAGGCGTTCCAGGAACACGCCCGACGTCGAGAAGCTCTTCGCCACGATGCTCCGCACCGCGTCCCAGGCGTCGCGGAGTTCTTCGGCGGACGCGCAGGCACGCATGCCGATCCCGCCGCCACCGCCGGTGGCCTTGAGCATCACCGGGTAGCCGATCATGGTGGCCGCCGCTTCCGCGTCGGCGAGGGTGTCCAGCAGTCCGGTGCCCGGCAACAACGGGACCCCGGCTTCGACGGCCTGGTGACGGGCGGTGTGCTTGCTGCCGAAGACTTCGAGCTGGTCCGCGGTGGGACCGGCGAACCGGATCCCGGCCGCTTCCGCCGTCCGGGCGAAAGCGGCGTCTTCGGACAGGAACCCGTAGCCGGGGTGGATCGTGTCCGCCCCGGTCTTCAGTGCGGCTTCGATGATCGCGTCGCCGAGGAGATAGCTCTTCCTGGCGGGCGCGGGGCCCAGCCGGATGGCCTCGTCGGCGAGCCGCACGTGTGCGGCGGTGCGGTCCGCGTCGGAGTAGACCGCCACCGTCGCGATGCCCATCTCCTTGGCGGTCCGGATGATCCGGACCGCGATTTCCCCCCGGTTGGCGACGAGCAGTTTCACGCGTCACCGCCGGTGACGATCATTCTGACCGGAGTCGGATCGAATCCGTTGCACGGGTTGTTGATCTGCGGGCAGTTCGACACCAGCACCAGGACGTCGGTTTCGGCACGCAGTTTGACCTCCATGCCGGGTCCGGAAATGCCGTCGACGATGCCGAGCGTGCCGTCCTGTTCGACCGGAACGTTCATGTACCAGTTGACGTTGCTGACCAGGTCCCGTTTCGAGAGGCCCCATTTCGCGCCCTCGGTCAGGAAGTTCTCGACGCAGGCGTGCTGGTACCGCGTGTGCTGGCCGTAGCGGAGGCTGTTCGACTCCTTGCTGCACGCGCCGCCGATCGTGTCGTGCCGCCCGCAGGTGTCCTCGACGACGGTGAGCAGCGGAGCGCCCTCGCCGGTGCGCAGCACGCTGCCGGTGGTGAGGAAGATGTTGCCCTGCGCGGCGATCGTGGCGGCCGCGCTGTACCGCTTGGCCGTGTCGGCGGCGTCGTAGCAAAGGAAGTCGACGGCCTGGTTGCCGCCGAGATCGATGATCGCGAGGGTCTCGCCTTTGCGGAGCACGGTTGAGTACGGAGCCCGCGCGGCGACCTCGGTGTCGGAGATGATGGTCATGCCAAGCCCCTTGCGGTGAGGTAGTCGGCGGTGTTCTCGAAGGCGCGCTGGGCTTCGGGCGACGCCGTCCATTCAGGACTGTCCGGAGTGGACGGTGTGCTGCGCTGAGCGAGGACTCGCAGCGGTGTGACCGTGTAGTCCGGGCGCGGGTCGAGTGGATGCGCCACGTTCGCGATCAGGACGACGACCGGCAGCTCGGTCCGCAGGACCACGGATTTGCCCGCGCCTGCCGAGCCGGTGAACGTCAGCCCGCCGTCGGCCTCCACGTGGATGCCCTGGAAGAACGACAGGCTCGGCGGCAGATCGCGCGGGGTGAGGCCGTGTTTCGCGGCGGCCAGCGTGAACAGCGCGTTCCCGGACGGCGAACCGCTCTGCGGGCTGCCATCGCCGTAGCGTTCCGCGTTACCGTCCACAGTGGACGTACCGCACAGCGCGTCGTGCTTTCCGCTCTCATCGGTGACGACCGTCGCGAGCACTCGTGCCTGATCGGAAAGCAGCGCGATCGCCTCGCCGAGGTACGCGTTCCACTGGACCTTCACGGTGTCCGCGACGTTCAGCCGCTCCCACGGCTGGTCGGCGTTGAACAGCAGCAGATGCGCGCAGGCGTCGCCCTCGACGTCGGTCAGCCGCAGTTCGGTGCCGCGGGCGAGGACCTTGTGGGTGTAGCCGCCGCCGGCGACGGTCTCGGCCCAGACCAGCTTCGCCGGGTCGATCCCGGGCGGCGGATCCGGCCAGGTGGACGCCGGGATGGAGGGCATCGCTTCGGTCACCGTGCCCGCTTGGGCGCGCGCGTGGTCGCGAGCGCCGTACGTGGTCGATGTCGTGCTCATGGAACCTTCCTTCAGATCGCGGGGACGGGAACCGTGGTGAGCGCGGAGCGGCGGCGCCAGCAGAGATAGCCGGTGAGGATCGCGGCGCCGACGAACTCGATCGGGAACAACAGGGCCCAGACGGAGCCGGTGCCCGCCAGGTCGTAGATCTCGGCTCGTGGCCAAGCGATGTTGACGATCATCATCGCGCCGTACCCTACTGCCGCGACGTTGACCGGAATAGCCCATCGCCCCAGGGAGAAATGGCCGGGTTCGGCGGCGAAACGGCCTTGACGGCGCCGTACCAGCAGCGGTCCGGTCACCAGGAGATAGGCGAGGTAGACCACGACCACCGAGGTGCCGGTGATGGTGCTGAAGATGGTCGGATTCCCCAGATTCAGCGCCAGAAGCCCGATCGCGAGCGCGCCGGACAGGACGGCGGGCGCGATCGGCGTCCCGGTGCGGGCGTTGACCGCGGAAAGCCGTTTGGCGCCGGGAAGCGCGCCGTCGCGGGCCATCGCGTAGATCAGCCGGACGGTGCCGGTCTGGATGGTCAGGGTGCAGACGACGACCGCGATCGCGACGTCGGCGAGGAAGATCCGGCCGAGCGTGTCCCCGAAGACGGCCGTGATCACATACGGCAGGCCCTTCCCGGCGAGCTGGCCGTCGGTGAGGCTCGGTGCCGCCATCAGCGCGGTGATGACGACGGCGAGGCCGCCGATCCCGGAGATCAGGAGTGCGCGGAGCACGGCGCGCGGCGCGGTGCGGCGGGCGTCCTTGGTCTCTTCGGCGACCGAAGCCGCGGTGTCGAAGCCGTACAGGACGTACGCGGCCATCAGCGCCGAAGCGAGAACGCCGCCTGCTCCTGGGCTTTCG
This sequence comes from Amycolatopsis sp. cmx-11-12, assembly GCF_046269425.1. Taxonomy (NCBI): domain Bacteria; kingdom Bacillati; phylum Actinomycetota; class Actinomycetes; order Pseudonocardiales; family Pseudonocardiaceae; genus Amycolatopsis; species Amycolatopsis sp. cmx-11-12. Next base: position 132,755 of record NZ_JADNQM010000015.1, read on the forward strand.
CCCGCCGGTGCGAGCACGACCTGCGGACCGCGGACGGCGAAGAGCGCGAGCCCGATGATCAGGATGAGGACGCCGACGAGTTCGGCCGCTACCCCGACGTCGTTGATCCGCGCCATGAGCCGCACACCGCCCGCGTTGATCGCGGTGGTGAAGACGATCAGCAGGGCGCCGAGCAGGACGGCGTTGGTGGCGCCGGTCGGGGACGTGATCGCCGGATCCCCGCCGACGAGCTGGAAGCCGCCCCAGACCGAGGGGAGGACGACCTGCAACGCGATGGCGGCACCGGCGAGCGCGACGACGCAGCCCACCAGCATCATCCAGCCCGCCAGCCAGCCCGCGAATCCAGGGGAGAGGTGTTTCGCCCACTGGTAAACCGATCCGGCCAGCGGGAATCGGGCCGCGAGTTCGGCGAAGTTCAGCGCGACGAGCAATTGGCCGATGATCACCAGCGGCCAGGTCCAGAAGAAGAGCGTGTCACCGAAGGAATAGCCGAAGGCGAACAGCTGGAACACCGTGGTCAGGATGGAAACGAAGGAGAAACCGGCGGCGAAGGCGGAGAAACCGCCCAGTGTCCGGCGGAGTTCTTGGCGGTAACCGAAGGCGGAAAGGTCTTCGGACGGCATTACGGGGGCTCCTGTCTGAAGGGCCGAATTTCGATCGAGTGACCGAAATTAAGCGCATGCGGAGTCCTTCTGATCTCCGCCCGGTAAGCGCGGTGTTAAGTGATACCGGATTCGGTAACCTGGGCCGACCACCGGACGTAACAAAGATCGCCGCGAAGAAATGGCAGGATCGGATAGATGACTAAAACGACCGGGGTGGGCAGGCCGAGAGCCAGCGGTGCTGCCGCGAGCAAGCGGGAAGCACGGCTCGCGGTTTTGGACGCGGCGGGGGAGCTGTTCACCGGCGCCGGGTACGCCGCGACGACCACGCGGGCCATCGCCGAACGCGCCGGCTTGCGCCAGGCGTCGCTCTACTACCACTTTCCGTCCAAAGAGGACATTCTCGCGGCGCTGCTGGAGGACACCGTCCGGCCGTCACTGGACGTCGCGGGCGGCCTGTCGGTGCAGCTGGCGCCGGTCGGCGCGCGGCTGTGGGCGCTGGCGTACGCGGACATCCACCTGCTCGGCAGCGCGCGGCACAACCTCGGCGCCCTGTACCTGCTGCCGGAGATCTCCTCGCCGAGGCTGGCGCGCTTCCGAGCCGAGCGGGCGGAGCTCAAAAACGTCTACGGCGCGCTCGTCGCGGCGGCCGGCGTCCGCGACGACCTGCGCGGCATCCGGACCGATCTCGTCTTCGGACTCGTCGAGAGCATCGCGATCGTCCGGCGTGACCAGCCGGATCTGGACGTCGAGGCGCACGCCGTCGAAGGCGCGGACAGCGTCCTGCGGCTCGCCGGTCTCGGGGAACCGGACGCCGATCTGCGCGCTTCCGCGCGCACGTTGCTGGAGGACTGAAAGCCGGGTCAGGCTGGGGTGGCGTGGAGCGCCTTGCTCAGCGCCGCCACGGTCAGCTCGATCTGCCACGGCCTGGCCCCGCCGTCACCGAGGACCTTGGCGACCGAGTCCTCGCTCAGGTCCGCGGGCGGGCGCCAGCAGGTGCGGCGCACGAGTTCCGGCAGCAGCAGGTTCTCCACCGGCAGCTTGCGGTCCTCCGCGATCGCGGCGAGCGCCGCGCGGGCGGCCGAGAGCCGGGCGGCGGCGTCGGGATCCTTGTCCGACCACCGGTTCACCGGCGGCGGGCCGTCGGTCTGCTGTGCCGGGGTGGGCAGTTCGTCGGCCGGGAGCGCGCGGGCGGTCTGGAGATGCCGCAGCCAGCTCGCGGTGTACTTGCGCTGGACCCGGCCGCTGAACACCGGCAGTGCCTGCAACTGGTCGACGGTCTTCGGGTCCGCGGTGACGGCGTTGATGATCGCGCTGTCGGGCAGAATCCGGCTCGGCGCGCGGTCGCGTTTGCGGGCGAGTTCGTCCCGCGCCTGCCACAGTTCGCGCACGGCGGCGAGGCCGCGCGCACTGCGGATCTTGTGCACGCCGGACGTCCGCCGCCACGGCTCGGCCCGAGGGGCGGGCGGCGGCGCGGTGCGGACGGCCTCGAACTCCTGCTGGGCCCACTCGAGCTTGCCCTGGGCCGAGAGGTCGGCTTCGAGCTTCTCGCGCAGTTCGATGAGCAGTTCGACGTCGAGGGCGGCGTAGTTCAGCCAGTCGACGGGAAGCGGGCGCTTCGACCAGTCGGCGGCGCTGTGCCCCTTCTCCAGCTGGTAGCCGAGGAGGAGTTCGACGAGGGTGCCGAGGGCGACCCGTTCGTATCCGGCGAGCCGTCCGGCGAGTTCGGTGTCGAACAGGCTCTTCGGGCGCAGGTCGAGTTCGGCGAGGCACGGCAGGTCCTGAGAGGCCGCGTGCAACACCCATTCGGCGTCATTGAGGACTTCCGCGAGGGGTTCGAGCTGCCCTTCGAGCGGAATGGGGTCGATGAGGAAGGAGCCGGCACCTTCGCGGCGCAGCTGGACCAAGTAGGCCTTCGGCCAGTATCGGTAGCCGGACGCGCGCTCGGTGTCCACGGCGATGGCCCCGCTGCCGCCCGCGATCTTCGCGCAGGCTTCGGCGAGTGCTGTCGCGTCGGCGATCACCGGTGGAGTGCCTTCGGCGGGCTCGCGTAACAAGACGGCGGCACTGATGTCATCAGTGCCGGTCATAGAGTCCGCCTGCGGTTCTCCGGGTCGGTCGCCTTCCATAGGTGAAGACCCTACGGGACGAGCGGGCCGCGCCTGGTCCGCCCGCCCCGCAGGGCAGTTCGCCTTTGTCAGCGGATCACGCCGGCACGCATGGCCAGCGCCACCATCTGAGCCCGGTCACCCGTGCCGAGCTTGCGCCCGATGCGGGAGAGGTGAGACTTCACGGTGAGAGCGGAGAGGCTGAGTTCCTCGCCGATCTCCTTGTTGGACTGGCCGTCGGCGACGAGTTGCAGCACCTCGACCTCGCGCGCCGAAAGCTCGCGCGGGGTGTTGTCGGTGCCGGCGACTCGGGTGCCGGTGGCCAAGACCGGTGCGACGCTCGGGTCCGCGTAGACGCCGCCCTCGAGCACCCTGCGGACGCCGTCGGTCACTACGACCGGCGATGCCGACTTGAGCAGGTATGCCTGGGCGCCGGCCTGGAACGCCGACCTGACCGCGTACGGGTCGTCCGATGAAGCGAGCACCACTACTCGAGGCCAGCCATGGCTACGGAGTTCCGTAACCAGCTCGATGCCGCTGCCATCCGGCAGTCCGAGATCAAGGATCGCCAGGTCACAAGGCCCAGTGGCCTGTGCTCGCGCCCTCGCCTCGGCCACCGTGGCGGCCTCGTGGACGGTGCCCGCACCCATCTGTGCGAGTCTTGCTGAGATTGCCTCCCTCAACAGCGGGTGGTCATCGACCACCAACACGGAAAAAAGCTCTTCCCGCGGATGCGGAACCATGCTCGCCGGCAATGAACCGGCTGGCGTGGATCGGACGGCCTGAGAAATGCCGACGGTAGCCACGTCACTACCTCCCTGGAGTCGGTCGTGCCCCCCGACCGGCACCGGGACTTTCGGCCGTTTAGCCGCGCCAGCTTTAGACCGAAAGTGGTGTCGTCGTTGGCACTGTAGCCGCCCTGAGGCCTTCACGGGGGGATCGAATGGGTATCTATCTCAAACCAGTGGTTACTCAGGGAGTTCGTTGTAACACGATCGGGCTAGTACACAGCCGGTGGCTAACACATCGCCCAAAGAACACGATGCACTCCAGTTACCGGGGTCCAATCGACTGTGCAGATGGGCCGTGCACCTGCCGGTGCCTCTGCCCGGGACCCCGGGAAACCGGTGCTCCGCGGGCCGGAAACCGGCCCCCGCTTGGGACTTGATCAACTTCGCGGAGCGTCATGATCGCTTCGCTCGGTGACTGTGACGGTAACGCTCCGGAGGCGTTTCGAGAGGGCTAGGCGGCCTGCCACGGTGTACTTGATCTTGTTGCTGACGGTGACACTGTGCGTAGCACGAACGGGGTGGTCCAGACCTCTAGGCGGTCGGCTCGCTGCTGGTCGGAGCTGGTCTAGTCCATCTGGCCCTGAAGGCCGTCTCGATGGCGTACGGACGCTCTGAGGGGCTCGCGTACGGAGTACGTGAAGGTGCTTCGGTGGCTCTTGCGGGTTGTCGACAGTACGTGAAGGACCCCTTGCTTGCGCTAGGCGCAATGAAGGGGGCCTTCATGTACTTGGGTCGCGGATCCGGGCGGGGGAGCAAGGGGCCTTTAGTGTCGGCAGCTTTACTAGCGTCGCTAGATGGCCAGGGATCGCAAGATGACCCGAATGCTATGTCTCGATTACTGGGATTCCGGCGTGTCGGGACAGGGTCAGGTCTCGGTCGGCAGGGTGGACGGGGCGCTTTGAGCCTTCGTCGTCCCGAGCGCGGGGCGAAGGGGACTGTCCCCGCGTGGCATGCGGGGAAGCGTCCTTCTGCTCGCCGCCGTTGTGGCTGATCCCTCCGACGCCAGGTCGGCGACGTCGTGAAGGCCTCCTTCCCTACTCTCAAGGTAGGGAAGGAGGCCTTCACGGACTAGGCAAGGCGCTCAGGAGGACTGGCGCTGCTCGAACAGGGTCACGCCGACCGGCGGCAGCCCGACGACGCTCGCCATCACCTGACAGAAGGCCTGCCCGTGCGGCCGCAGCGCGGCGTCGGTCGGCGTCCAGGACGCCCGCAGCTCCAGGTCGTCAGTGCGTGAGGGGCCGGAGATGTCGCCGAAGCGGGCCGACGACGTCTCGGTGACGGTGCCGCCCAGCGCCGTCCACTCGGCACCGGAGCTTTCCAGCGCGTCGGTGAGCCACGACCAGCCGACGGCGGGGAGGAAGGGATCGGTCGCCAGTTCCCGGTCGAGTTCCGCGCGGACGTACATGACCAGCCGCAGGACACCGTCCCAGCCTTCCTGGCCGTCCGGGTCGTGCAGCAGCACCAGCCGCCCCGACGCCAGCACGTCCGCCGGGCCTTCCACCTCGCAGCTCACCGCGTAGGACCACGGCGCCAGCCGCTGCGGCGGGCGCATCGTCTCCAGCTGCACTTCGGGACGGGGCCGGACCGATTGCAACGCCGCGACGGCTTCACGGAAGAGATCGGGTACTGACGTCATCGCGGTCACCAACCGACTGTAAGACGCGAGTGTCCGGTTCGGGGCGCAGACGCGCCGAGAGTAAGGCCGCGGAGCGCCCATGGCACCATGAACCGTGATGTCTCCTTCAGCTGGTTCTCCCGCGCAGATCGTCACTGCGGCCCGTCGTGCCCTGCCCGGTTCGCCGTTCCTGGCCGCCGCGCGCGGCGAACGCCCGGACCGCACTCCCGTGTGGTTCATGCGCCAGGCGGGCCGGTCGCTGCCCGAGTACCGGGCGCTGCGCGAAGGCACCTCGATGTTCGACGCGTGCTTCGACCCGGAGATGCTCGCCGAGATCACGCTCCAGCCGATCCGCCGTCACGGTGTCGACGCGGCCATCCTCTTCAGTGACATCGTCGTCCCGCTCAAGGCGGCGGGCCTCGACATCGACATCGTCGCGGGCACCGGCCCGGTCGTCGCCGAGCCGATCCGCGACGCCGCGGGCGTGCGCGCGCTGCCGGTGCTGGACCCGGAGCAGGTGGAGCGGGTCGCCGAAGGGATCCGGTTGCTGGTCGGGTCGCTGGGCGAGACGCCGCTGATCGGTTTCGCCGGCGCGCCGTTCACCCTGGCCTCCTATCTCATCGAGGGCGGGCCGAGCCGCAACCACGAGCACACCAAGGCGCTCATGCACTCCGAGCCGCAGCTGTGGCACGAGCTGGCGGGGCGACTGGCGGACATGGCGATCACCTTCCTGTCCGCGCAGCTCCACGCCGGAGCCGACGCGATCCAGCTGTTCGACTCGTGGGCGGGTGCGCTCTCGGAGCGGGACTACCGTGAGTTCGTCCTGCCGCATTCGGCGAAGGTGCTGACCGCGGTCGCCGGGTACGGCGTGCCGCGCATCCACTTCGGCGTCGGCACCGGCGAGCTGCTGGTGGCCATGCGCGACGCGGGCGCCGACGTGGTCGGCGTCGACTGGCGGATCCCGCTCGACGAGGCCGTCCGGCGGCTCGGCGGCGGTGTGGTGCAGGGCAACCTCGACCCCGCGCTGCTGCACGCGTCCTGGCCGGTGCTCGAAGCGGAGGTCCGGCGCATCCACGCCGAAGGCCGCGCCGCCGACGGCCACATCTTCAACCTCGGCCACGGCGTGCTGCCCGGCGTCGACCCGGACGTCTTGACGCGCGTGGTCGGGCTGGTGCACGAGCTCCCGGCATGACCACCGTCGCCGTCGTCGGTGGCGGTATCTCGGGGCTGACCGCGGCCTACCGCCTGCGGACGCTGCTCGGCGACGACGCGCGGATCGTCGTCTTCGAGGCGACCGATTCCCTCGGCGGGAAACTCCGCACGATCGAACTCGCCGGTGAGCGTTACGACGTCGGCGCGGAGGCCTTCCTCGCCCGCCGTCCCGAGGCGCTCGCCCTGGTCCGCGAGGTCGGGCTTGGTGAAAGCCTCGTCCATCCCACCAAGGCCCGCGCCAAGATCCACGCCGGCGGATCCGTGCTCGGCCTGCCGCCGGGCACGGTCATGGGCGTTCCCGCCTCGGCCGACGCGGTCTCCGGAGTGCTGTCGGAGAAGGGCCGCGCGCTGGTCGAAGCCGAATCGTCCCTGGCTTCAGTGGAACTCCCGGCCGGGGATGTGCCGCTGGGCCCGCTGCTGCGCGAGCGCTTCGGCGACGAACTGGTCGACAGGCTCGTCGATCCGCTGCTGGGCGGCGTCTACGCCGGGGGAGCGGACGGGCTCGGGCTGCGCGCGACGATGCCCGGTCTCGCGTCCGCGGTCGATCGCGGCGCGCGGTCGCTCACCGAAGGCGCTGCCTCGCTCATGCCCGCCTCGCCGAGCACGGCGCCGGTCTTCGGAACCTTGCTGGGCGGGCTCGGCACCTTGATCCAGCGGCTCGCGGAACTGTCGCGCGCCGAGATCCGGACCGGGGCCACGGTGACGGCGCTGAACCGCACCGCCACCGGCTGGGAGGTCGACGGTCTCGAAGCCGACTCCGTCCTCCTCGCCGTCCCGGCGCCCTCGGCCCGGCGACTGCTGGACGGCGTCGCGGGAGTGGCGTCCTCGGCGCTCGCCGAGGTCGAGCTGGCGTCGATGGCGGTGATCGCGCTCGCGCTTCCGCCGGGGACCGCGCTGCCGGAGTCGTCCGGCGTGCTGATCGGTGCGGGTGAGCGGGACGCGGCCGGGAAACCGTTCGCCGCCAAGGCGTTCACCTTCTCCTCGCGCAAGTGGGCGCAGTACGGCGACGGCCCGGTCCTGGTGCGCGGCTCCGTCGGCCGGTTCGGCGAACCGGGCGCCCTGCACGCCGACGACGACGAACTCGTGCGCGTGGTCCGCGACGATCTCGCCCGGCTGACCGGGGTCACCGCCGCGCCGATCGAAACGCTGGTCACGCGTTGGGGCGGCGGGCTCCCGCAGTACGGCACCGGGCACCTCGAACTCGTCGAGCGGATCGAACGCGCCGTCGCGGACGTTCCGGGGCTCGCCGTGGCCGGTGCGACGCTGCACGGTGTCGGGCTTCCCGCGTGCATCGCCACCGCCGACGAGGCCGCCCGCCGCATCGCCGGGATCACACCGACCCACGAGGGCTCCTGAGCACCGGCAGTGCCAAGATGGCGGTATGGCGCGGCTGAACTACAACGAGCTCAATGACACCATCCGCTACACCGCCTGGTCGGTCTTCCGGGCCGAGCAGGGCAAGCTCGGTGACGATCGCGCACGGGCGACCGCGGAGACCACCGAGTACCTCGACGCGCTGGAGGGCAAGGGCGTCGTCGTCCGCGGCCTCTACGACCTCTCCGGGCTGCGCGCCGACGCCGACTACATGGTCTGGTGGCACGCCGAGGAGATCGAGCAGGTCCAGGCGGCCTACAGCGGTTTCCGGCACACGCCGCTCGGCCGCGCCTCGGTGCCGGTGTGGAGCCAGGTCGCGCTGCACCGCCCGGCGGAGTTCAACAAGAGCCACATCCCGGCGTTCCTCGCCGGTGAAGAGGCCCGCAAGTTCATCTGCGTCTATCCGTTCGTGCGCTCCTATGAGTGGTACCTGCTGCCGGACGACGAGCGCCGCAAGATGCTCGCCGACCACGGCAAGGAGGCCCGCGACTACCCGGACGTCCGCGCCAACACGGTCGCGTCGTTCGCGCTGGGCGACTACGAGTGGATCCTGGCCTTCGAGGCCGACGAACTGCACCGCATCGTCGACCTGATGCGCCACCTGCGCGGCACCGAGGCGCGTCTCCACGTGCGCGAGGAGATCCCGTTCTACACCGGGACCAAGGTGGAACCCGCCGAGCTGATCACCCTGCTGCCCTAGTGAACGCAGTGGACGCACGCGTCTGGACCACGCTCACCGGCGACACGCTCGCCGAAGACGCCGTCGAGGTCACCGGCCCCGAATCCGTGCTGCCCGGCACCTTCCGGGTCGAGGAAGCGGCGACGACCAGCATCGCCGCGGCGACACTCGCGGCCGGGGAACTGTTGCGACTGCGGGGGATCGAGCCCGGCCGGGTCTCGGTCGACACCCGGCACGCCGCGACGTCGTTCCACAGCGAGCAGTACATCCGTGTCGACGGGGAGCCGGTGCCGTTCAGCGCGCCGCTGTCCGGCGACTACCGCGCGAACGACGGCTGGGTGCGGCTGCACTGCAACTACCCGCGTCACGTCTCCGCCGTGTGCTGGGGCCTCGGCGTACCGGCGACCCGCGAGGCGTTCGAGAAGGTCGTCGCGGCCAAGTCGAAGTTCGAGGTCGAGTCGGCGGTGATCGGCGCCGGCGGTGCCGCGGCCGTGCTGCGCACCCGCGAGGAATGGCTGGCGCACAAGCAAGGACAGGCGTCGTCGGCGTTGCCGGTCGCCGAGATCCGGTCACTCGGGACGTCGGAGCCGGTGCGGCTGTTCGAGTCCGATCGGCCGCTGGGCGGCGTGCGGATCCTGGACCTGACCCACGTCATCGCCGGGCCCGTCGCGGGCCGGGTGCTCGCCGCGCACGGTGCCACCGTCATGCACATCGGGTCGGACCGGTTGCCGACCGTGCCGCCGCTGGCCGTCGACACCGGGATGGGCAAACTCTCGGCGTACGTCGACCTGGAGACCGAAGCCGGACGTTCGCGGCTGCGCAAGCTGATCGCCCGCGCCGACGTCGTACTGCAAGGCTTTCGGCCGGGATCGCTGGTGGCCAAGGGTTTCTCACCGGAGGCGATGGCCGAACTCCGGCCGGGGATCGTGGTCGCGGACCTGTCCGCCTATGGCTGGGAAGGGCCGTGGGCGCGCAGGCGTGGCTTCGACAGCTTGGTGCAGATGGCGTCGGGGATCGCCGACGAAGGCGGCAAGACCGCCGGGATCGACGGCCCGGGACCGCTGCCGGCGCAGGCGCTCGACCACGCGACCGGCTGGCTCACCGCGGCGGCGATCATGACCGCCCTCCGCCGGGCGGCCACCGAGGGCGGCAGCCAGCACGTCCGTACCTCGCTCGCCGGAACCGGGGAGTGGCTGAATTCCTTGGGACGCAAGGAACCCGGCGTGACCGAGTTCGACGCCGCCGAGTTCCTGGAGGACGTCGACAGTCCGCTGGGGCGGCTGACCCGGGTCAAGATGGCGGGCGTTCTGCCGGGCGCGAATCCACAGTGGACGGAAGGAACGCACGTGGCGGGAAGCGACCGACCGGTCTGGTGACCGCCGCAAGTAGGTGACTAATTGCGGCGTTGGCGTAGCCAGGTCGTGAACCGGCGCCGGGGTTTCGGGACCGCGCCGCGTTCGACGAGCCAGATGCCGAACTCGTCCGCGTAGGCCCGCGCGCGGATCGTGTCGGTCTTCGGGTGGCTCGTCGAATACTCGCGGAACAGGGCGGCGAACCGGTCGCCGAGCGCTTCCGCGAGGTCCGGCCGCAGGAAGGCGGCGAGCCTGCTCTGCTTGGTGCGCAGCACGTTCGCCTCGATGCGGAGCCTGTCCGCGTCGAAGCCGGCCGGGGCGTCGCCTCCGGCGAGGAGCGCCTTGAGTAGCTCGGCCTGCTGTCCGGCGAGCCGCTCCCGGGGCGAAGTCACGGCGTGACCGCTTCCCGCAGCGCGGCCAGTTCGGCCGCCAGTTCGCTGTCGGGCGGGTAGTCGTCGTCGCGTTCCAGCAGCACGCCAGGCGGTCCTGTACGTTTCCGAAGCTCTTTAAGCAGGTCCAGCACCTCCGGGACGACCGGATGGGCGTGCGTGTCGTGGTAGACGCCGTCGCGTTCGACGCCGCCCGCCATATGCGCGTACGCCAGCCGTTCCCACGGGATCTCGTCGAGGAACCGTTCGGGATCGGTGCCGAGGTTGCGGGCGTTGGCGTACAGGTTGGCGACGTCGATGATCAGCAGGCAGCCGGTCCGGTCGGTCAGCTCCCGCAGGAACTCCGACTCGGAGAACTCCGCGTCCGGCCATTCCAGCACCGCCGCGATGTTCTCCACCGCGAACGGCGCGGCCACGATGGACTGGGTCAGTTTGACGTTGTCCACCAGGACATCGAGCGCTTCCCGGGTGCGGGGGAGCGGCATCAGGTGACCCGAGTCCAGTCCACCCGCGCGCACGAAGCACACGTGGTCACTGGCCATCGGCGCGCCGAGTTCGCGGGTGATCTCCGCGAGGTGCTCGACGCGCGCCGTGTCCAGCGGTTCGGCCCCGCCCAGCGACAGCGAGACCGCGTGCGGCAACACCGGGATCCCCTTGTCCCGCAAGGCGACCAGTGTCTCGGGGAGATGTCCGGCGTGCAGGTTCTCGGCGACGACCTCGACCCAGTCGACGCCGGGCAGCCGCGCGATCGACAGGTCCAGTTCGTGCCGCCACCCGATGCCGATCCCGAGCCTGCCCGGCCCGTCAGCCACCGCAACCCCCGCCACCGCAGGAACTCCCGCCGCCGCTGCTGCACGAGCTTCCGCCGCCGCTACTGCACGTGGAGCCGCCGCCGGACGAACCGCCGCCGCCGAAGCCACCCGAGAGGGGCGGCGGGATCAGCGCGGCGCTCAGCTCTTCGTCCGGGTACAAGGCGAGGCCGCCGAACGCGACCGCCACGGCGGCACCGCCCAGGAGAGCGCCACCGGCCGCGCCGCCCATCGACGGATCGTGGGCGATACCGCGTTTGCGTTCCCGTCCGTGGAGGGACCTGGCCCGGTGGAGGACGCGGTCCCCCTCGCTGGTCGGGCGAGGGCCGACCCGCTTGTTCCTGGCGGCACGGGCGAGGAGGGTCGCGATCCCGGCGACGATCACCAGGAAGATCAGGAAACCGACCGGGTGGTCACTGGCGATCCCGGCGATCAGGCGCACCACACCGAGGATCAGCGCGCCCAGGTAGATGCTGAACACGACCTGGCGGATCTGCGGCGTCTTGTCGACGACGACCAGGCCCCGCGCCTCCAGATCCTTGGCGAGTGCCTGCATCGGCCCCGACATCCGCAGGCGGTCGCGGATGCCGCGGGTCGTGGAGTTGTGGCCCGGCCGGGCGGCCTTGGCGACGGCCTTTTCGATCGGGTCGGCGGGCTCCGGACCCGCCAGCTGGAGCTTCCTCAAGCTGCTGACCCGCAACGTCCCGCGGTTGACCAGTGCCGCGATGGCCGTGTCGACCACCCGGTCCGGGCCGCCGGCGAGATAGGCGAGCTCGTACACCGTCGGCTCCGGTCCGCTCACGGCGGCGCGCGGCGTCGTGCGGCCCAGCTTGACCGCGATCGTCCACAAGAGACCGACGACCAGCGGGAACACCAGCAGTGCGCCATAGATCGCCAGGAACGTGGGTCCGGGGATGCCCCAGGTGTCTTCCATCGCACGGGCCTTTCACGAGCAGGTGCACTTACCGTAGTCGGACGCTTTTCCGTCCGGTCGTGGTTCCGTGATTCGAACAGCCTGAGTGGACTTTCGTGACGGCAGTTGAGCCGTCAGAAAGTGCCGGCACTCCCATAGGACTCGGAGCCCGTCCCGTCGCCCCAGGCGAAGGTGCGAGTGTCCTTGCCCGGTCGCCCGCTGTAGCGGCTCAGGATGCGGGCGATTTCGCGATCGGGATACGCGGCGAAGCCGCCGATGGCCACCGCGCCCGCCGCACCCGAAACGAGGCTTTGATCCGTCTCCGCCTCGGCCAGCACCTCACGGCCCGCGGCGGTCGTCCTGCCCTCGTAGTCGGTCCGGCCGAACCGGAGGGTGACGATCAGCAGGGCCAGTGCGACGACGAGAAGCGCGATCAAGACCCAGGTGCCGACGCCGGCGATCCACCGGACCGTCCCGATCCCCAGAAGAACGGCGTAGACGGCGGCGGTGATCCGCCACGTGAGCCGTCGTCGTCCTTCCGCGACGACCAGGCCGCGGCGGCCCAAGTCGGCCCACAACGCCCGCATCGCGGGCCCACGGCTCATCCACGCCCGCAGCCAGTAGTCGGGTATCACGGAGAGCGCACCGGCGAGTTCCAGCCCCAGCGGATCGACCGGGACCAGCGGGGTGCGGTAGAGCCTGCCCGAACCGCCGAGCCGGGCCTGTTCGCGTTCGAGCATCGCGGCGACCACCGTTTCGGTGACTCGCGAGGTGCCGCCCGCCAAGGCCGCCACATGCTGCACGTTCGGCAGCCTGCCGCCGTCGTGGAAGCCGCGCCGGAGCCAGAGGGTGTGAAGCCCCGCGATGGCGAAGGGGAGCGCGATGGCCAATGCGTACAGCCAAGCGAAATCCGGTCCCGAGATGCCCCAGGGGTCGTTCATAATAGACACCGCCCTCCCCGACGCTTCCTGTTCATCGAGAACGCGTCGGAGAGGGCGGTGGTTCGCTTCGGTTGGTTACGACTCGGGAACGAGCGTCAGCGAGATCGAGTTGATGCAGTACCGCTGATCCGTCGGCGTGGCGTATCCCTCGCCTTCGAAGACGTGCCCGAGGTGGCTGTGGCACGACTTGCACAGCACCTCGATCCGGCGCATCCCCATGGCGGTGTCCTCACGGAGGAGGACGGCGTCGGTATCGGCCGGGTCGTAGAACGACGGCCAGCCGCAGTGGCTCTCGAACTTCGTGTCGCTGCGGAACAGCTCGGCGCCACAGGCGCGGCACTGGTAGACACCGGTGGTCGTCGCGTCGGTGTACTCCCCGGTGAAGGGGCGCTCGGTACCCGCCTTGCGGAGCACGGCGTACTCGTCGGGGCTGAGCTGTTCCCGCCATTCCTGCTCGGACTTGACCACGCGCGGCGTGGCTCCGACAACGGGTTTCATGCCTTTCACCGGTTCCACGTTACCCCGCGAGCCACGCGATGGCCCGGCCGATGATGTCCCATGCGGTGACCATCACGCCGAGCACGATGAGGATCACGACCAGTGCCGAAATCCACCAGCGCAGACCGCCGAGACGGTTGCTGGAGTCGGCGAAATCGGAGACACCGTCGAGGCAGGCTTCCACGGTGAAGTTCGGGCCGCAGCGTTCGATGCGGTCCAGATGCTCGGCGAAGGCGCGAGCTTCGGGGTCGTACGGGTCGAGACCTACCAGGTCCTCGCGGAAACGAGGATTCTGGCCAGGTCCGAAAGGTCCGCTATCGGCCATACCAGCAACAGTAAGCCACGAGCGGCGATTGGCCTACCACCGGCGAGGCGGGTCTCACCACAGCCACGTTGCGTCAGTTGCCGAGTACTCGCGTGTCAGCGTCGATTAAGTACGTCCCGCCCACCTGGACGACGCGCAGTGCAGGGCGAGGGCCGTCGTTGACCGTCACGTTCATGTCGATCGAACCGTCGGGGTTCCCGCCGCCGCTGTCTGCGTGCGCCTGCCTGGAGCCAGTGACCTTATGCGCGGTCCAGTAGTCGGCGAAAGCCTGCTCTGAGCCGTACACGGCTTTCGCGGCGTCGGTGAGCTTGTTCCAGCTTTCGGACGTCCCGATCTTGCCGGTGTCGAAGAAGCCGAGGACGAACTGACCGACGCCGGAGAAGTTCGTGACCTTCTCGCTCGGGGTCTTCCCCAAGCCTGCGGGCGCGGGACGTGACGAAGACGGGGAACTCGACTTGGGCGCCGAGGTGCCGGGCAGTGGGTTCGCTCCGGCGTTGTCGCCGCTCTGGCCACCGGTGCCGCCGTTGCCGGAGTTCAGCACCAGGAACACGATCACGGCGATCACCACGACCGCGGCGCCGGCGCCCGCGAACAGGACGGCCTTGCGCTTGCCGTCCGAGGGCTTCGCCGACGACGGTCGCATCGGGGCGGCCGCGGACGGCGGCGGGCTCATCGCGGCGACCGGGCGCGGTGGGGTGTTCGGCGGGGCCGCCTGCGAGCGCATCGGCATGAACGCGGCGGTCGGCGTGTGCTGCTTGGCGGGCGGAGACAGGGGAGGGGTCGCGGCGGACTGGGCGGGTTTCTCGGTCCGCTGCCACGGTGGCCGGTCCCCGCCGGGAATGCCGTGCCCAGGGGTGTCGGGCACGGCGGGCTGTCTGCCGCCCGCTCCGAAGAGCCGCGGCGAGGCCGCCGTGCCCGCGCTGGATTCGTTCGCCGCCAGTGCGGCGAGCCGTTCCCGGGCCTCGGCCATGGTCGGGCGCTCGGTCGGTTCGGTGCGCAGGAGGCTCATCAGCAGCGCCGTCGCGGCGCCCGCCTGCTGCGGCGGGTTGATCTGCCCGTTCGCGGCCGCGTACAGCAGCGCGAGCTGGTTGGAGCTGTTCCCGTACGGCGTCTGGCCCTCGATCGCCTGGTAGAGCGTCGCGCCGAGCGCGAAGACGTCGGAGCTGGGCACCGGGTCCGAGCCCCGCGCCAGTTCGGGCGCGAGGTAGGCCGGGGTGCCGCCGATCAGGCCGGTCTGGGTGAGCGTCATGTCGCCCGCCGCACGCGAGATGCCGAAGTCGGTGATCTTCGCGGTGCCGGACTCGTCGATCAGGATGTTCCCTGGTTTGACGTCGCGGTGCACGATCCCGGCGCGGTGCGCGGCGACCAGCGCCGACGCGACCTGCTCGCCGATCTTCGCGACGCGCCCCAGCGGCAGCGTGCCCTCATCGGAGATGATCGCCGAGAGGCTCGGGCCGTTCAGGTACTCCATCACCAGGCAGGGATCGCCGCCGTGCTCGGCGATGTCGAACACCACGATCGCGTTCGGATGCTGGAACCGGGCCGCGTTCTTCGCCTCGCGCATGGCGCGCTGGCGCATGTTGTCGCGTTCGGCCTCGGAGACACCTGGTTGCGGGAGGATCTGCTTGACCGCCACCGAGCGCTCGAGGCGGACATCGATGGCACGCCAGACCACCCCCATGGCACCGCTACCAATTTGCTCGACCAGGCGGTAGTGCCCAGCGATCAGCTGACCGGTGTCGATGGCGACTGCTCCTGACACATTCTTTGACTAGCACATTCCGGGGTGATGGTGGCGTTACGCCGTCGTGATGGTCCCGCGCACCCGATCGAGTGTAGCGGGCGGCGGTTTCGGATCCCCGTCAGCTCGCCGGTGCGGAGGCGGGCGTTTCTTCCTCGGCGACCGGTTCGGCCACCGGAACGGCCTTCCGCCGGAAGACCTTGATCAGCCCGATGGCCCCCGCGGCGGCGAACACGGCGTAACAGATCAGCAGGGCGGGCGGTGTTTCCCCGGTCAGCGCGTCGCCGAGGACGACGACCGCGACCGTCCCCGGCAGGCTGCCGAGCGCGGTCCCGATCAGATACGGAACGAAACGGACCGATGACACTCCGCACAGGTAACTGAACGGAGCGAACGGCACCATCGGGATCAGCCGTAAGGAGGTGATCGCCAGAATCCCGCCGTCGGAAAGCCGGTCGTTGACCGCGCGGACCTTGGCCCGGTGCAGATGACGGGTGACGAGGTCGCGGCCGAGCGCCCGCGAAAGGGTGAACGAGAGCCCGGAGGCGACCGTGGTCGCCAAGATGCCGACGACGATGCCCGTCGTGGCACCGAGCAAAAGTCCGCCCGCCAGGTTGAGCACGGTGCGCGGGATCGGTGCCACCGTCAGTACCGAATAGACCAGGAAGAACACCAGCGGCGTCGCCGGACCGAGTCCCGCCGCCCAGGCCCGCAGCCCGGCAGGGCTCGGGATCGGCAGGAGCACCGCGGCCGTCACGAAGAGGGCGAGCACGGTGAGCGCGAGAATTAATTTGGTACGGCCGGACACTGCGTCAACCGTACGGTATTCGCTGTGATCGACACCGAGGCGCTGCGGACGCAGCCCGAACTCACCGGCGAGAACGTCGTGCTCACCCAGCTCGACGAGTCATACTTCGAGACCGGCTGGGAGGCGCTGCGGGAACCGGAAAGCCGCAGGCTGACCGGCACGCACACCGAGTTCACCCCCGAACAGGTCCGGACCTGGCTAGCCGGACGGCCGGGCTTGGACGATCGCGCGGATTACGCGATCGTGCGCAAGGACGATCGCGCGCACGTCGGCGATCTGGCGCTCACCGACGTCGACAAGGACAACCGCTCCGCGGCGTTCCGCATCGCGTTGAACGGTCCGGAGTTCTACGGCAAGGGCTACGGCACCGAGGCGACCAGGCTGCTGCTGGGCTATGCGTTCGACGTCGTCGGCCTGCACCGCGTCTCGCTCGAGGTGTTCGACTACAACCCGCGGGCCCAGCGCGCCTACGAGAAGGCCGGGTTCGTCCGTGAGGGGCTCCAGCGGGAAGCGCTGTGGTGGGACGGCGAGTGGCATGACGTCGTCACGATGTCCGTGCTGGGGACCGATCCCCGGCCCTGATCGGCGATACGGTGTGCGCATGCCCAAGAACGGTGAGCCGATCGAGGTCGAGGTAGGCGAGCGCAAGGTCCGGGTGTCCAGCCCGGACAAGGTGTACTTCCCGGCCCGCGGGATCACGAAGCGCCAGGTCGTGGAGCACTACGTCGCGGTCGGCGAGCCGTTGCTGCGCGCGGTCGGGGAGCGGCCCACGACGCTGAAGCGCTACGTCGACGGCGTCGAGGGCGAGTGGTTCTACGCCAAGCGCGTGCCGAAGGGCGCCCCGGAGTGGGTGGAGACCGCGAAGATCACCTTCCCGTCGGGCCGGACCGCCGAGGAGGTCTGCCCGACCGAGGTCGCCGTGTTCGCCTGGGCGGCGAATCTGGGCACCTTCGACTTCCACCCGTGGCCGGTGCGGCGTCCCGACGTCGACCACCCCGACGAACTCCGCATCGACGTCGACCCGCCGGACGAGGCGGGGTTCAGCGACGCGGTCGAGGTCGCCGGCGTGGTGCGCGAGGTGCTCGACTCGGCCGGTCTCGTCGGCTACCCGAAGACGTCGGGCGGCCGCGGCGTGCACGTCCTGGTGCGGATCCGGCCCGAATGGGACTTCATCGACGTCCGGCACGCGGTGATCGCGCTGGGGCGCGAGGTCGAGCGCCGGATCCCCGAGAAGGCGACCATCGCGTGGTGGAAGGAAGAACGCGGCGGCCGGGTCTTCATCGACTACAACCAGGCCGCGCGCGACCGCACGGTGGCCTCGGCGTGGTCGGTCCGCGGCACCCCGCGTGCCACCGTGTCGACCCCGCTCACCTGGGACCTGCTGACCGAGGTCGACCCGGACGACTTCGACGTCCTCACCGCCGGCGCCTTCTACGCCGAGCGCGGTGACCTCCACGCGCCGATGGACGAGCAGGCGTTCGGCATCGAGACGCTGCTGGAGTGGTACGCGCGGGACGAGCGCGACCACGGCCTCGGCGAGATGCCGTATCCGCCGGACTATCCCAAGATGCCGGGTGAACCGAAGCGGGTCCAGCCCAGCAAGGCGCGTGACGACACCTAAGCCCGCCCGATCCGGCCCAGCGAGCGGTCGGCGACGGTCAGCGCGAGGAACAGCACGCCGGCGATGAGCATGAACACGGCCAGGTGGTGCAGTCCGCCGCTGTCGGCGCGCTGACCGAAGAACGCTCCGCTGGCGGCGGAGGCGACGATGGCGCCGAGGTAGCCGAAGGTGCGCAGCAGCCCGGCCGACGAGCCGATGCGTTCGGCGTGGGCCTGGTGGTACACGGAATTCTGCAGCGCGAGGTTGTTCAACCCCTGCGGGACCCCGAGGACGATCACGACGGCCAGCAGCATCCACACCGGGCTGTCGGGGGTCAGGAACAGCAGCAGGGCACAGGCGGCGATCTGGCCGAGCGAGCCGGCCAGGAGCTTGCCGCGGACGGCTTGACGGCGTCCGGTGATGGTGGAGGCGACGATCGCGATGCCGAACAGCGGCAACAGCACCAGCCCGGCTTCGGAGGCGGACAGCCCGTGTCCCTGCTCCATCCACTGCGTGTAGCCGTAGAGGAAGGCGTAGCTGACGACGAAGCTGAGGAGAGCCCGGCCGTAGGTGGCCAGCAGCGGCAGATTGCCGCCGAGCAGGCGGACGTCGATGAACGGCTGCCGTGTCCGCAGTTCGCGCCAGGTGAACCCGGCGCCCGCCACGACGGTCACGGCGAGTAGCCACCAGTCCGCGCCGCGCGGGTTCATCAGGAACAGCAGCAGGCAGACGAGGGCGGCGGCGAACAGGCCCATGCCGGGCAGGTCCAGTTCGCGCACCAGATGGCGGACGTCGCGGCGGGGGACGGGTGTCGCGGGGAGGCGGCGGATCCCGAGGTACAGGCCCGCCAGGGCGAGCGGGATGTTGATCGCGAGTGTCGCGCGCCAGCCGCCGACACCGATCAGCAGTCCGCCGAGGCTGGGCCCGATGACGGCGATGGTCTGCGTGGTGACGGCGAGCGCGGTGAGGACACCGGCGGGGCTGTCCTTCCCGGTGCGCTCGGCCTCGCCGCGGATGAGGTACATCGCCGCCGGATAGCCGGCGCACGTGCCGAAACCGAGGAGCACCCGCGAGGTGACGAGCACGCCGAAGCCGGGGGAGAGCATGCCGATGATCCCGGCGATCCCGGTCAGCGCCGTGCCCGCCAGGAACAGGCGGCGAGGACCGAAGAGGTCGATGAGCCGTCCCACGACGGGCTGGCCGATCGCGGTGGCCAGGTACAGCGCGGAGATCAGCCACGCCGTCTCGGCGGGCGGGGCGCCGAAGGCCACTCCGATCGGCACCAGGGACACGGAGATGATCGACGAGTTGACCGGGTTGAGGGCCGCGCCCAGCATCATCGGGGGCAGGAGCCGCCGGTCGAAGCCCGCGCTCATCGCCGCACGACCCGTTCCAGCACGGCCGCCGCTTCGATCAGCGTGCGGCGCTCCGCTTCGGTGCACCGCGCCTCCAGGACCTGGGCGAGCCAGCCTTCCCCGGCGCGACGGCGCTCTTCGAGGAAGGCATGGCCGTCGTCGGTGACGAAGACCAGTTGACGCCGTCCGTCCTCGGGGTCCTGGCGACGGGCGGCCAGCCCCCGCTCCACCAGGACGCCGACGGTGGTGGCCACCGACTGGTGACGGATGCCTTCGAGGGCCGCCAGGTCGCTGACCGACGCTTCGCCGTCTTTGTCGAGACTGCTGAGCACGGACGTCTGGGACGGCGTGAGGTCACCGCGGCCGTAGTTCTCCCGCAGGCGGCGCCGGAGCCTGCTGAAGGCCACGCGGATGTCGTGGGCCGCGCGTGCGGCGGTCGTGTCCATATCCGCAGGCTAACTTGCGCAGCTGAAACTGCGCAATTATGACTGCGTATCTACCGACCGCGAACGGGGAACGCATTTCGTGACGACTCGTGCGGTATCGGTGACCAATTCGTACTTGTCATCCGTTTCTTCTTCGGTTTGCTCGCGGAGTGATTGCGCTTTCGTGTCGATCCAGAAACCTGTCACCGCCGCGCGGCGAACCGATACGAGACTGTGTGACGCGTGCGGCCCAGTCGTAACGGCAGGTCTCCTGCCAGCGACATTCCCCGTCGAACGCTTACGCTGGGGGAGACGAAGGAGTGCCTGTGGACGACCTGATCGCCTTTCTCGCCGCGCGTGTCGGACAGCGTCAGGCGTTGATCATGCAGGCGGTCAAGAAAACCGAGATCAGCGAATCGCTCAATCGTGGTGAGACCAAGGTCGTCATCGAAAAGAAGATCCGGTCGCTGAACGACATCGAACTCGACGTGGTCAATCTGATGATCAACGAGATCGAGGCGACCCGGCGGCTCCTGCAGGCGCACCGCACCACGGTGTCGGAGAAGGTCCCGGGATTCCCCCTGTACGGCAACGAGTACTGGTGCGAGACGTGCAACGTGCCCGCCGACGAGGCCGGGACGAACTGGTGCCTGACCTTGCGGCTGCTCGCCCTGCCCCACGCCGACCACCCGGACTACAGCGAGCGCTGGCGCCCCTGAGCGGGGAATGCCCGCCGGGTCCGGGCGCGTTGATCCGAGGGTGATCACGCTTTCGGTACTGGACCGGTCCCCGACCCGCCGCGGTGGCGACGCGCCCCGCGCGTTGCGGGACACGGTCGCCTTCGCCCGGGACATCGAAGCGCTGGGCTATCACCGGTTCTGGGTCTCCGAGCATCACAGCGTGCCCGGCGTCGCCGGTTCGGCGCCCACGGTGCTGGCGGCCGCGGTCGCCTCGGCGACCGAGCGGATCCGCGTCGGCACCGGCGGCGTGATGCTGCCGAACCACCGGCCGCTGGTGGTCTCGGAACAGTTCGGCGTCCTCGAATCGTTGTTCCCCGGCCGGATCGACATGGGACTGGGCCGGTCGGTCGGGTTCACCGGCGGGGTCCGCCAAGCGCTCGGGCACGAGAAGGACGACGCCGACCGCTTCGGCGACCAGGTCCGGGAACTGCTGGGCTTTCTCACGGGTGACCAAACGGCGTATCCGGGCGTGCACGCCATTCCGGCGGAAGGGCTGCACGTGCCCGCGTTCCTGCTGGCCACCGGTGCCGGGGCGCGGCTGGCCGCGGAACTGGGGTTGCCACTGGTGATCGCGCCGGTCCGGGGTGAGGGGCCGCTGCTCGAAGCCATCGAGGGCTACCGCTCCGGCTTCCGTCCTTCCGCGCAGGCTTCGCGGCCGTATGTCGTGGTGTCCACGGCGATCGCGGTCGCGGAGACGGCCGAAGCCGCGCGACGACTGCTGATCCCCGAAGCGTGGTCGACCGTCTATTCGCGCACGCACGGGGTTTTCCCGCCGCTGTCGCCGGTGGAGGAGATCCTCACGGGGTCACTGTCCGAACGGGACCGGGAGAGACTGGACCGGGCGCTCGACGGTCAGATCGCCGGCACTCCGGACGAGGTCGGCGACCGGCTGGCCGGTCTCGTCGCCAAGACCGGCGCCGACGAGATCTTGGTGACCACCAGCACCTTCGACCAGGCCGAGCGGTTGGATTCCTACCGGGCCCTCGCCGAAGTGGCGGGGTTGCGGAGACTTGCCGCGGCGTCGTGACACCCCTCGCGTTTAGTCCTCTAGTTGCGGTAGTTCGTGACGCGTACAACCGCAACTAGAGGACTAATTGCGGCTTAGAGGCGCAAGAGAAGCTGGGTGAGGATGCGCTGCGCGGGGTCGTCAAGGTCGATCCCGGAAACCTCGGAGGCACGCCGTACCCGGTACCGTACCGTGTTCGGGTGGATGTTCAGCTCGCGCGCCGCGCGCCGGACATCGCCGAACGCGTCGAGGTAGGCGAGTACGGCGGGCACCAGGATGCCGCCGTGCTCGGCGTCGTGCGTGACCAGTTCGATCAAACGAGGATCGCGGATTCTCGGTTGGTCGCCGAGGAAAGCGAGTACCTCGGACAGCAGGACCTCGGCGCGGACGTCGGCCAGTGAGGCGACGTCCGCGGTGCCGTGCCCGCGCGCCATCGTCGCCAGTACACGGTCCGCGTCGCCACGCGAGGCCGCCGCGTCGGAGAGTCGCGGGACGACACCGCCCAGTGCGGCACGCACCCGGACGTCGAGATGTCGTTGCGCGGTGCCGACGATTTCCTTGGCCAGCGCCAGGATCCGCGTCTCGGCGTGCTCGGGCAGATCCGGCAGGAGCGCGTAGACCCGGCCGCCGATCACGCTCACCAGCGCGCTCCGCCGGTACGCGGCGGTGTGCACGGTGATCAGGTGCACGAGTTCGGCTCGCCGCAGTTGCCGGTCGGTCGCCGCCCGGTCACGGGGGAGCGAGAACCCCAGCACCACGGCCGGTTTCCCGGGATCCGCACCGATGTCGTCGGCGACGGACTCGACTTCGAGGCGGCCGTCGAGCAACCCCGCCAGCAGGTCCTCCCGCAGCCGGAGTTCCGGGCTCGGCAGGGTCCGGTGCCGGATCAGCTGGGGCGCGAGCGCCCGGCTCGCGCCGAGCAACGCGATTTCCGCGCTTTCGGTGAGCGGATGCGCGCCCTCCTGTACCCAGATCGTGCCCAGCGGCTGTGATCCGGCGTGGATCCCGGCCGCGATGCGGCGCCGGATGCCGAGATCGGGCCGCTCGTCGATGCGGACGATGCCTTCCCCGGCGCGAAGCCGCTGGTAGACACCCCATTCGCGCAGCATCGCGAGGTATCGCTCCGGGCCTTCGCGGCCGAGGATCGACAGGCGGCGCAGTTCGTCCACCTCGTCACCCGCCCGCGAATAGGCCAGCACGCGGCTCGCGGTGTCCTCGATGCTGACCAGGCCGCCGGTGAGCGTCGCGATGGTCTGCGCGAGCGAGAACAGGTCGCCCAGCACCTCGCCGCTGTCGGCCTCGCCGCCGGCGCGGGCCGCGTCCACGACACCCCTGGCCAGCGCCTCGACCTGCTCCCAGCGCGCCTCGTGGCCGACTTCGATCAGCGCGATGCCGGAGTCGGTGGCGACGTTCACGACCGACGAGCCGTTCTTGACCGCCACGGCGGCCGCGCCCGACCGTCCCGCCGCCCGGATCGCGCTCGCGGCGGCCCGGCCGCGGGCCCCGATCACCAGGACGAGATCACCCGGATGGGCGTCGGGCGGATCCTCCGGATCGTGGATGACGACATCCGCCACCTCGATCCCGAGCCCGCTCGGTGCCGCGAGCACCCTGACCAGCGGTTCCCCGAGCGTGGCGAGGACATGCCGCAGCGACGCGCCAGTTGTCGGTTCCGTAGTCGCTGTAATCGCTGTCATCACCGAATTAAGCCGATCGGACAAGATGGTCACCCTGATTCTAGCCAGTCGAACAAGCCGCGGCGGAGTCGTCCGGTCTACCGTTCGGGGTGAGACCTCTAACCGGCGAAGTGAAGTCAGGAGCAGTCAGTGGACGCCGTGACCCAGACCCCCGCCCCGAAGAACGAGCCGGTGCTGAACTACGCACCGGGCAGTGCCGAGCGCGCTGAACTCGAGGGCGCGCTCAAGTCGCTGGGCGGCGCCGACCCCATCGACATCACCGTGACGATCGGTGGTGAGCAGCGCGAGGGCGGCGGCGAGAAGATCGAGGTCGTCCAGCCGCACAACCACAAGGCCGTGCTGGGTGTCATCCACAGCGCGACCGAGCAGGACACCCACGACGCGATCGCCGCCGCGAAGGCCGCCGCCCCCGGCTGGCGCGCGCTGTCCTACGACGACCGCGCCGCGATCATCCTGCGTGCCGCCGACCTGCTGGCGGGTCCGTGGCGTGCCCGGCTGAACGCCGCCACCATGCTCGGCCAGTCGAAGACCGCCTTCCAGGCCGAGATCGACTCCGCCTGCGAGCTGATCGACTTCTGGCGGTTCAACGTCGCCTTCGGCCGTCAGATCCTCGCCGAGCAGCCGGTCAGCTCGCCCGGTATCTGGAACCGGATGGAGCACCGCCCGCTCGAGGGCTTCGTGTACGCCATCACGCCGTTCAACTTCACCGCGATCGCCGGAAACCTGCCGACCGCGCCCGCGCTGATGGGCAACGTCGTGCTGTGGAAGCCGTCGCCGTCGCAGAGCTACGCCGCGCACATGCTGATGCGCCTGCTCGAAGAGGCCGGTATGCCGCCGGGCGTGATCAACCTGCTGCCGGGACACGGCAAGCCGGTTTCGGAGGTCGCCCTGACCCACCGCGACCTGGCCGGGATCCACTTCACCGGGTCCACCGCGACGTTCCAGCACCTGTGGGGCACCGTCGGCGCCAACATCGGCGGCTACCGGACGTACCCGCGCCTGGTCGGCGAGACCGGCGGCAAGGACTTCGTGCTCGCGCACGCCTCGGCCGACGTCGACATCCTGCGCACCGCGCTGATCCGCGGCGCGTTCGAGTACCAGGGCCAGAAGTGCTCGGCCGCGTCCCGCGCCTACGTTCCGCGTTCGCTGTGGGCGAGCCTGAAGGACGAGCTGGTCTCCGAGACCGAGGCCATCACCTACGGCGACGTCAACGACCTGGACAACTTCGGTGGTGCCGTGATCGATCGCCGCGCCTTCGACAAGCACGCCGCCGTGCTGAAGAGCGCCGCGGAGGACGCCGAGGTCGAGGTCATCGCCGGTGGCACCGCGGATGACAGTGTCGGCTATTTCGTGCGCCCGACGATCCTCGTTTCGGACAACCCGAAGCACGAGATCTTCCGCACCGAGTACTTCGGCCCGATCCTCTCGATCCACGTCTATGACGACGCCGACTTCGACAAGGTGCTGAAGCTGGTCGACGAGACCGCCGACTACGCGCTCACCGGTGCCGTCATCGCCAACGACCGCACGGCCGTCGCGAAGGCGGCCGAGGCACTGCGCTTCGCCGCCGGCAACTTCTACGTCAACGACAAGCCGACCGGCGCTGTCGTCGGCCAGCAGCCCTTCGGCGGCGCCCGCGCGTCGGGCACCAATGACAAGGCCGGTTCGGTGTTCAACCTCCTCCGCTGGACGAGCCCTCGCTCGATCAAGGAGACCTTCGTTCCGCCCACCTCCGTCCGTTACCCCCACCAGGGCTGAGTCCTCAGGAGTCCGTGATGTTGCGTGCCCCGCTGCTCGCCGCCGCTCGATCCCAGCGGATGCGCGAACTGGTCGAGTTCGTCCCCGCCACCCGATCGGTGGTGAGCCGGTTCGTCGCCGGCGCCGGGACGTCCGAGGCCGCCCGGGTGGTCCGCGAACTGGCCGACGACGGCCTTCGGGTCACCCTCGACCACCTCGGCGAGGACACCACCGACGCCGAGCAGGCCGCCACGACCGTCCGCGCCTACGAGGAACTGCTGTCCGCGCTGGCGGCCGACGGCCTCGCGTTCGGTGCGGACGTCTCGGTGAAGCTGTCCGCGGTCGGTCAATTCCTGCCCGCCGACGGTGAGAAGGTCGCGCTGGAGAACGCCCGCAAGATCTGCGCGGCGGCCGAAGCGGTCGGTGCCACGGTGACCCTCGACATGGAGGACCACACCACCACGGACTCGACGCTGGGCATCCTGCGGGAACTGCGCACCGAGTACCCGTGGGTCGGCGCGGTGCTTCAGGCCTACCTGCGGCGGACCGAACAGGACTGCCGCGACCTCGCGGGGGAGGGCTCCCGCGTCCGGCTGTGCAAGGGCGCCTACGCCGAACCCGAAGAGGTCGCGTTCCAAGGCAAGTCCGAAGTGGACAAGTCCTACGTTCACTGCCTGAAGATCCTCATGCAGGGCAAGGGTTATCCGATGGTCGCCTCGCACGACCCCCGGATGATCGCGATCGCCGAGAAGCTCGCGATGGACGCGGACCGCAAGGCGGACGACCACGAATTCCAGATGTTGTACGGGATCCGTCCCGAAGAGCAGCGCCGGATCGCGGGTGACGGAAAGACGATGCGCGTCTACGTCCCCTACGGCGACGAATGGTACGGCTATTTCATGCGCAGGCTGGCGGAACGCCCGGCGAACCTGGCGTTCTTCCTGCGCGGACTCGCCACCCGGGGCTGACCCGGTCACTGGTGGCACAGTTCCGCTGAAGTACAAAGGGGCCCTTCCCGGCGAAATCCGCCAGGAAGGGCCCCTTCTTTCGTTTCTTCAGGCTTCTTGAGCCTCTTCCTTGAGCTTGTCCATGTCGATGTCGCGCGCCTGCTGGATGAGGTCTTCGAGCGTCTTCTCCGGGAGCGCGCCGGGCTGCGCGTAGATGACCGTCTTGTCGCGGATCACCGCGAGCGTGGGGATCGAGCGCACGTCGAAGGCGGCGGCCAGCTGCTGCTCGGCCTCGGTGTCGACACTCGCGAACACGATGTCGTCGTGGTTGCCCGACACCTTTTCGTAGGTCGGCGCGAACTGGCGGCACGGCATGCACCAGCCCGCCCAGAAGTCGATGATCACGAAGTCGTTCTCGGACACGACCTGATCGAAGTTGGCGGCGGTCAGCTCAACTGTGCTCATGTCCGGCGTAACGAAACAGGCCGGACGCACATTCCCGCGAGAGCGCGTAGCGTCTTTAATGGAGCAACTCAGAAGGAGGTGCGCATGGCCGACGGAGACATCCTCAGCCGGATCGACGAGCTGGTCAGCGTGGAGCACGAACTCCGCTCGCGGGCGATCGGGTCCGGGCTGAGCTCGGACGACCGGTCCCGGCTCGCGAGTGTGGAGCAGCAGCTGGACCAGTGCTGGGACCTGCTGCGGCAGCGGCGGGCGCGCGTCGAGTTCGACGAGGACCCGGACCAGGCTACGACGCGGCCGATCTCAGAGGTGGAGTCCTACCGGCAGTAGAACCACTGAGACTCAGGCCGGGCAGAGGGTTCCGTCCACGGGGATCTTCCCGTCGATCAGGAAGGCCCGCGTCGCGTCGGTGACGCAGGGGGAGAGGCTCAACGCGCCGTGTCCGGCGCCCTGCCAGGTGATCGTCACCGCGCTCGGCATCTGGTCGGCGGCCCGGCCGGTGCCCTGTTCCGGTGTGACCGGGTCGGTCGCGGTGCCCGCGACGAGGATCGGCGGTGCGCCCGGGGCGCCGGCGGGCGGGAGCGGTTCGCGGCGGACGGGCCACGGGCTGCACCACGCCAGTTGCTGCGCGGCGAAGACGCCGAACTGCGGGTACTTGTCGCGCAGGGTCGTGGTCACGCGCGTGAGTTCTTCGGCCGAAAGCCGTGTCGCGCTGTCGTTGCATTTGGTCGCGAGCGTGCCGTCCAGCCGGGACGGCCGTGCCTTGGTGTCCTTCAGCACCGGCTCCGCGAACGCGGCCAGCGGCGTGACGTCGCCGGTCTGCGCGGACTTGAGCGCCTCGGCCAGTTCCACCCAGCGCGAGCGCTGCGCGAGCCCGGAATAGACGGCGTACAGCGCGATCCCCGGCGTGATCTCCACCCCGTCGGTGGTCGTCGCGGGGGCGGCGCGGAGCCGGTCCGCGACGGCGGTCACGGCCGCACGGGCGTCGCCGATCGGGCAGCCCTTGGCGATGCAGTCGGCGCCGAACGCGTCGAGGGTGGCCTGCGCGCTCGCGGCGACGGCTTCCTGGACGGCGGTCGCGTCGGGGGCCGGGTCGGGCAGCCCGTCGAGCATGACGCGGCCGACCTGCGCGGGGAACCGCACGGCGTATTCGGCGAGGACCTTCGAGCCGTCACCGCGTCCCAGCGCGTGCAGCTTGTCCAGTCCCAGTTGCTCCCGAAGTTCGTCGAGGTCGCCCGCGGACCGCCAGCTGTCCATCGCGACCTGCGAGTCGTCCAGTTCGATCGCGCACTGCTGGCCTGCCCTGCGTGCCGCGTCGACCACGGGTTCGAGGTCGCCTGCGGTCGGATCGCCGCCGAGCAGGTCGGTGCGGATCTCCGCCGGGATGCACTGCACCGGCGCGGAAGTCCCGGTCCCTCGCCGGTCCACGCCGATCAGGGAGAACTTCTGCAGGTACTCGGGCGGCAGCGCCGCGGCGAGCCGTGCGGCGTACAGCGACCCGGGCTCACCGTCGACGTCGTTGACCACGACCAGCGGGATCGGCCCGCCCCCGGTTTTGACCACCGACAGCCGCGAGAGCCCGCGGCCGGGCAAGTCCGGCGCGTCGAGTGTGGTCGGCACCCTGGCACAGGAGAACTTGAGCGTGTCCGGCACGGACGGCTGGCCCAGCCGCTGCCGGGTCGCCTCGTCGCAGTCCTCCCATTTGATGGACGGCGACCGCGGTTCGGTGAGCGGCGGCAGCGGCACCGGCTGCGCCGCCGACGAACCGCCGGGAGCGGGTTTGCCGTCGTTGTCGATCACCGCCGGCCGGACCGACGGCCCGGCCGTGCAGCCCGCGAGCACGGTCGCGACCATGGCCGTCATCAGGAACAGCCGTGGCGTGCGGCGGGCGGTGCTCACGGGCTGGTCCTCACTTCCAGGGCATGACAAAAGCTCGGGATGAGCTTCGCAGGTGACGTGTCAGGCCCCGGTTAGCGGGTGCGTTTGACCTCGCCGCGGAACACCGCGTCCAGGTCGTACCGGGCGACCTCTTCGAGCTGGGCGTAGGTGCAGGAATCCGGTTCGCGGTCGGGACGCCAGCGCTTGAACTGCGCGGTGTGGCGGAACCGCGACGGATATCCGCCTTCCGTGTGCTCGTAGCCGACCTCGACCACCTTTTCCAGCTTCAGCGGCACCCACGGGGCTTCCTTGGACTTCCACCGGGTGATCCCCCCGGGGATCCGCTGGTGCTCCCGCACGTTGTCGCCCAGCCACGGGTGATCGGCCCCGTCGGTGATCAGCGGTGCCAGCTCCTCGGCCAGTTCACGCCGCCGGGTGACCGGGAACGACCCGACGACGCCGGGGTGGTGCAGCACGCCGTCCTCGTCGTAGAGCCCGAGCAGGAACGAGCCGACCATCTCGCCCGCTTCGCCGTCGACGTGCCAGCGCAGTCCCGCGAGCACACAGTCGGCGGTGCGCGAGTGCTTGTACTTCAGCAGCACGCGTTTGCCGGGGGTGTACGGCTCGTCGAGCGGTTTGCCGATGACGCCGTCGAGTCCGGCGCCCTCGAACAGCTCGAACCAGTGCCGCGCGATCGCCGGATCCGAGGTGGCCGGGGTCAGGTGGATGCCGTCGGAGGCCAGTTTCTCCAGCCGTTCCCGGCGTTTCGACGTCGGTTCGTCCAGATAGGACTCGTCGCCGAGCGCCAGCAGGTCGAACGCGATGAACTCCGCCGGGGTCTGCTCCGCCAGGAGTTTGATCCGGCTTTCGGCGGGGTGGATCCGGTCGGTGAGCGCGTCGAAGTCCAGCTTCCCGTCCCGGCCGACCACCAGTTCGCCGTCGAGCACGATCCGCTCGGGCAGCGCCGCCTTCAGCCGCTCGACGACCTCGGGGAAGTACCGGTTGAGCGGCTTCTCCGACCGCGACTGCAAGGTCAGCTCGTCGCCGTCGCGGAACACCAGGCAGCGGTACCCGTCCCACTTCGGCTCGAACAGCAGACCGCCGGAATCGGGGATCGCCTTCGCCGGTTTGGCGAGCATCGGTTTGACCGGTGGTGTCAAGGGAAGCGACATGACGGCATTCTCGCGCAGGCGACGTGCTCAGCGCACCCGTTGCGGTGCTCCCGTGTCGAGTTCGAGCCGGACGGCGGTCGGCAGCACGTCGACGCCGAGCGATTCCCGCGCGCGGGCCAGCACGGTGAGGTCGAGCTGCTCCCACACCCGTTTCAGGTCGGAGCCCTCGCTCAGCCAGAGCGTGATCCGCAGCGCCGGGTTGTCGCTGTCGCCGACCGCGCGGACCCTGGCACGTCCGACACCGTCGATCGTCTCGGCGTCGGCGCGGACGGCCTCGGAGATGGCCGAGGAGGTCACCACGAGGTCGTCGTCGAGTTCGAGGTCGGGACGGCCTTCCGGGCGCAACGACCGGAAGAACCACCACAGTCCCAGCCACAGCAGGAGGACACCGAGCACGATCGCGCCGACGCGCGAGGGGAGCGCGTTCCGCGAGAGCCAGTCGAGCGCGATCGGATCCACAAGGGAGCGGTTGGCGCGGTACGTGCCGAGCCAGCCCGCGCCGACCGCGATCACCGTAGCCCCGCCGAGCAGAACGAGCAGTCCGATGAGGACGGTCAGGATGCGTTCGGTGCCGGTGGACCGGCCGAGCGCCTTGGCGGAGACCGAACGGGTCATCGGCGGTCCTTCGGGGAGTCGACGACGACGGACACCTTCGGCCGCCGCACCAGGGGGACGTCGTCGAGCAGGCCGGAGACCGTTTCCAGCAGCCGCGGCCGCAGCTCGCCTTCGGTTTCCAACCTGCTCGTCGCGCGGACACGGATCTTCTTGGCGGTGACGGTGACCTTGGCGCCCGCGACGTTGTCCTGCGCGCGCACGGTCAGCCCCACCAGCCTCGCCAGCGAACGCGGCGAGGTGGTCACGCTGACCTCGTTCGCCGGATCGGTCAGCCGGATGGCGCGCCGTCCGGCCGAGGCCGCCGCCAGGATCAGCAGCAGGCCCACGACCGCGACGGCGATCGCGACGTACCGGACCGCCGGAGCGCTCCAGGGCAGTTCCGCGAGCCTGTCGCGCCAGTCGTCCCACGGGACGAACAGTGGTCCCCGCCCCGGCCGCCACCAGCCCCAGCTGACCTCCAAGGCCAGCAGGACCCCGGCGGCGGCCAGCGCCAGCCCGATCAGGGCGGACAGCAGGCGGACGAACAAACGCATGCCAGTTGCTCCTTCTAGCGGACGCGGGGCGCGATGTCGGGCAGGAGCGCGGAGACCGTCACCGAGATGTCGCGGACCTGGTACGAGGTGATCCGTTCGACCTCCTCGGTGACCCGGGCGCGCAGATCGCCGACGATCCGCCGCACCGGTGCCGGGTACTTCAAAGCCACGTCGAGCACGAGGTCGACGTCGTTGCCCTCACCGCCGACCTTCGCGCTCGCGCCGTGGGTCCCCAGGCCGAGCCCGGCGATCCGCCGCTCGGCGAGGGTGATCCCGTCGACCTGGTCCGCGGCGTGCTGCGCGATCTTGCGGACCACGGACGGCGCGATGGTGAGGGTGCCGCGATCCTCAGGGTCGGGCGGCACGGTCATTTGTCGCGGCCCCGGCCGAACAGGTCGCCGAGGTCGAGTTCGCCGTCGAGTACCCGGCCGAGGACGAGGCCGATGACGCCGACGGCCAGCGTCACCAGGAACGCGGTGAAGCCCTGTGTCGCGGCGAGGCCGAGGATGAGCCCGGCGAGCAGGCCGGTCTGGGTGCCGTTCATCATTCGACCCGCGAGGTCTCGGTCTCGCCGCCGTCCTCGTCGGGCAGGTGGATGTCGTTGACCGAGATGTTGACCTCGATCACCTCGAGGCCGGTGATCTGCTCGACCTGGCCGATCACGTTGCGGCGCACCGCCCGCGCGACGTCGACGATGCGGGCGCCGTACTCGACGACCACGTCGAGGTCGATCGCCGCCTGCTTCTCGCCGACCTCGACCGAGACACCGGACGTGGTGACCGTGCCGGAACCGGGGATGCGCTCGCGGATCGCGCCGAAGGCCCGCGAGACCCCGCCGCCCAGGGCGTGGACCCCGGTCACCTCACGGGTGGCGAGACCGGCCACCTTCTGCACCACCACCGACGAGATCGTGGTCTTGCCGGCGGCTCCTTCCTCGTTGAGGGACGACCCCGTCACCGGGGTGTCGGGCTTGCTCGCGCTCGGCTGCGCCATGAGGTTCGCTCCTTCTCGCACCTGCGCCGCACGACCTGCGCGCACGGCGTTCCTAACGCTCTCACCGACCAGGACACACGCGCATGCCGAGTCGTCCCGGAATGTCCCCCGAATGGGGTAATCACTTCCGGGGTTCAGTCCGGGTGGACGTCGACGACGTGGACGTTGATCGCGGGCGGGGCCGAGCCGAGCTGGCCGGTCAGCGCCGCGGTGACGCGGTGCCGCAGCAGTTCCGCGGCGGCCGCTTCGACGCCGAACCGGATCGTCACCAGCACCTGGAGCACGTCGTCCTCGAGCGCGACGGCCGAGACGTGGACCCCGCCGAGGTCGCGGCCGATCTCGGCGGCGAGCCTCCTGGTCATCAGGACCAGTGCCCGTTCCGACACCTGGGTCTTCCCTCCGGCCGAGGGCAGGTCGAGCGGTGCCGTGGTGTGCCTCCCGCGGGCGCCGCCGACCGAACGGAGCACTCGTTCGACGAGCCCCGGCGGCGTCGGCACGGGACGGCTCGCGGCGGCGCGCACCTGCTCCCACCGGGGGTCGTCGCGCGGATCCTCGCTCATCACCGTTCCCCGGGTCGGAAGTTGTCGCCGAGCTTCGCCAGCAGCGCCACCCTCGCGCGGTGCAGACGGGCACGCAAGGCGGGCACACTGACTTCCAGAACCTCGGCCACCTCCTCGTAGGTCATCCCTTCGAATTCTCGCAGAATCAGCGGGATCCGCTGGCCGACGTCGAGTTCGGCGATCGCGCGCAGCACCGTGCCGACCTGTTCGGCGCTCACCACGTGACCCTCCGGACCAGGCACGATCCCGGCGTCGCCCTCGTCGAGCGGCACGGTCGGTTTCCGGCGCCGGACCTGGCTGAGCGCGCCGTTCGTCGTCACCCGATAGAGCCAAGTGGGGAACGCGGACTCGTGCCGGAACCCGGGCAGCGCGCGCCACGCGGAAAGCCAGGCCTCCTGGACGACGTCCTCGGCCTCCGACGCGCTGCCGGTGATCCGCAGCGCCACGCGGTACATCCGGGCCGTGTGCCGCCGCACCAAGGTGTCGAAGGCACCGTGGTCCCCGGCGGCGGCCCTGGCCGCCAGTTCCTGGTCCGGAACCGGCGCGGGCTCGCTCACCCGCCCTCCCGGCGGCGGTAGCGCAGCATGGTGAATCCGTCCTCGAAGAGCAGCGACGCGAGGTCCATCCGGCGTGGTTCCGGGGCGGGGCGGCCGTCGGCGATCCGGCGCTCGCCCGCACCCGCGAGCAGGGGGGCGACGGTCAGGCACAGCTGGTCGACGAGGTCGGCCGCGATCAGGTCGCCGAACAGCGCCGGCCCGCCCTCGCAGTCGACGCGGTACAGCCCGCGTCCGGCCAGGAGTTTCAGTGCCACGTGGAGGTCGACGTCGTCGGTCCCGCCGACGAGCACGTCGGCGCCCGCGCGTTCCAGCGCGGCCCGAGGCGCCTTCTCGGTGGTGATGACGATCGGCGGGACCTTGGTGTCGGTGAACAACGGGCCCGCGGGGTCGAGTTCACCGGAACGGGTCACCACCGCGATCGGCGGGACCTCGGACAGCCCGAGCGAGACCCGGCGGGCGGCGCGTTCGGGAGAGATCCGCGCGCCGCGGTAACCCTCGGCGCGAGCCGTGCCCGCGCCGACCAGGATCACGTCGGAAAGCAGCCGCCCCAGCAGGAAGATCCGCTTGTCGGCGGGGTGCGAAAGGCCCTCGGACAGCTCGTCGACCGCGACCGCGCCGTCGGCGGAGCTGACGAAGTTGACCTGGACCCAGGGACGGGTCAGGTCCTCGGGATACCCGTAGAGCCGCTCCAGGTCGGCGTCGGAGACGGGATCCGCCGGTGTCGTTGGCCACAAAAGCTGCACACCTCCATCCCAGCACGAGCCCGACGGCACCGCTGAGCGGGGGATACGCCCGGTCAGGGAGGGTGAACGGCCGTCGCCGGTGCCGTTACTCTCGGCGAATGCCCGCCCGCCTGATCGATCGCCGTCCGGAGCTGTCCGCCGACGAGCTGATCACCGCGCTCGTCCCGCCGCCCCGGTTCGACGCGGTCCGGTTCTCCACCTACGTGCCCAACCCGGACGAGCCGAGCCAGGCCGAGGCCGTCGTCGACTGTGGCGCGTTCGCGAAGCGTGTGGCGGAAGCCGCGAACCGGAAGCCGAAGTCGAAGCTGCGCGCGCTGTTCGGCGGCGGGGACGACGCGCCCACCGGACCGAGGGGGCTCTATCTGGACGGCGGTTTCGGCGTCGGCAAGACCCACCTGCTCGCCTCGACGTGGCACGAGACGCCGTCGCCCAAGGCGTACGGGACGTTCGTGGAGCTGACCCACCTCGTCGGCGCGCTGGGGTTCGCCGAGGCGGTGCGACGGCTTTCCGAGCACCGGTTCCTGGCGATCGACGAGTTCGAACTCGACGACCCCGGCGACACCATGCTCGTCACCCGGCTGCTGCAGGAGCTGATCTCGGCCGGGGTGTTCGTGGCGGCGACCTCCAACACGCTGCCCGACAAACTCGGCGAGGGCCGGTTCGCCGCCGCGGACTTCCTGCGCGAGATCCAGTCGCTGTCCGCCCGGTTCGGCGTCTGCCGCGTCGACGGCCCGGACTACCGCCACCGAGGACTGCCGGACGCACCGCCGCCCGCGAGCCCGGAGGAGCTGGAAGCCTCCGCTGCGGCGCATCCCGAGTCCACTGTGGACGATTTCGACGCGTTGTGCGAGCACCTCGGCGAGCTGCACCCTTCGCGCTACGGCAGGCTTCTCGACGGAGTGAGCCGCGTGCACCTGCATGACATCCACCCGGTTCCGGACCAGAACGTCGGACTGCGGCTGGTCGCGTTCGCTGACCGGCTCTACGATCGCGCGATCCCGCTGGTGGTCTCGGGCGAGCCGGTGCCGCTGCTGTTCACCGAGGAGATGGTGAACGGCGGTTACCGCAAGAAGTACCTGCGCGCCGTCAGCCGTCTGACGGCACTGGCACGCGACGCCGTGCAGCCCAGCTGAGCAGCACCCGCGTCGCGCACACGACGGCGATGGCGAACAGCGTGCCGCCCACGACGTCGGTCAGGTAGTGATAGCCGAGGCCGATCATGCCGATCGTGACCCCGCCGAGCACCACCGCGCCCACGATCGAGATGACGGCCGTCGCGACGCCGGGCCGGGCGAGCAGGACGAGCACGGTCAGCACCGCGACCAGCGCGACGGTGTGCCCGCTGGGGTAGGCGAGCCACGTGTTCTTCCAGCGGCCGAAAAGCGGTTTGAGCACCCAGGTGTTGGCGAGAATGGCGATGAGCGGGCCGACGATGGTCAAGGCCGCTTCGGGCCTGCGCCGTCCCAGCAGGCAAAGGGCGGCGGTGAGGACCGCGACCGGGATCAGGACGTAGGCCTCGGTCGGCAGCACGAGGAGCCGCAGCAGGTCTTCGCCGAAGGTGCGCCGCACCCACTCGTCGGCCAGGGCGTCGGGGCCCGACAGTCCTTCGCCGGAGACCAGCAGGCCGAGGACGACCATGACCACGGCACAGGTCGCCGCGACCAGCCCGTACGGCGCTCTTCCGCTCATCCGGCGAGATTACGTGACCACCCGCCAGAACGGCTTGTCGCGGAAATCACGCCAGACCCACCGCAAGTAGGTGGCGCCCCACCCGTGATCAGGCGGAGAACTCCCGTGATCAGGCGGAGAACTCCCGTGATCAGACGGAGAACTCACGTGATTACGCGAGTTCTCCGTTCAATCACGTGAGTTCGCCGTCCAATCACGGGAGATCTCCGTTCGGGCACGCGAGTTCGGGGTTGGTGAGCGGGTGGCGAAGCGGGTCAGAGGGCCTCGAAGGCGGCGAAGTCCGCTTCGGTCTGATCGGCGTAGCGCACCGCGTAGGCACCGATGGCCTCGTCGAGGTCTTCGTCGTCCTCGAAGTATCCCGCCAGCATCTGCGGATGCAGCGACCGCGCGTGCGCCCGCGCCAGCAACGCGCCCGCCAGGCGGCCGTAGTCGTCGAGGTGGTCCTTCTTCAGTTCCGCGGGATCGATGTCGCCCTTGAGGTTCCGGAACTGCCGCACGATGTAGGGCAGGCCGTCGATGGTCGTCCAGCCGAGGAGGATGTCCGTCTCGGCCTGCACGAGCCGCGCGCCCTCGACGATCCGGCGACCCTCGTGCTCCGGCGCGGTCAGGCCGAGGTGCGGCGCCAGCGCCGACGGAACAGCCTGTTTCACTTGCAGCACCAGGTCTTCACCACTGTTGCCGTGCAGCAGCGCGACATAGCTGCGCAGTCCGACACTTCCGGTGCCGACCACCCGGAAGGCCACATCGGACACCCGGTACCGCGAGAGCAGTGTCCGCCGCGATTCGCGGATCGTGTCCACATAGGACACCAGGCCGGTGATCACAGCGTCCGCCGTCGCGTCGTCGACGTGCGTGAGCACCGGAGGGTCTTCGACGAACCGGTGCCGTTCGAGACCGGTTTCGTGGTCGTCGATCCGCCGGGTCCACTTCGCGGTGACCTTGGCGCTGGTGTTCTTCCGCGCCTTCTCGGCCGCTTCCTCGAAGTCGTCGATCAGGTCGTGCGCGCGGACCGTGCTCAGCACCGACGCGTCCGGTAGCGCGTTCCACGACCGCAGGAACGGCAGTTCCGCCAGCCCCCGGATGGTGCGCCGGTAGGACTTCACCGCGTCTTCGGCGGCCTCACGGCAGCCCGATTCGCCGATGCCGCCCTCGCGCCCGGCCAGCACGAGACTGGCGGCGAGCCGTTTGAGGTCCCACTCCCACGGCCCCGGCACGGACTCGTCGAAGTCGTTGATGTCCATCACGATCTGGCCCTCGGGCGTGCCGTAGAGCCCGAAGTTCGCCGCGTGCGCGTCCCCGCAGAGCTGCGCTGTCAGTCCCGACGACGGCGACCCCGCCAGATCCGCGGCCATCAGCCCGGCCGCGCCGCGGTAGAAGGTGAACGGCGACGCGAGCATGCGCTCGCGCCGCAGGTCCACCAGTTCCGGCAGGCGGCCTTCGTTGGTCCGCGCGAAGAATTCCGCCACACTTGGACGGCCCTCGCCCGCCGCCGCGTGATCGTGCGCGGACGTCGGCGCCTCGTCCCGCAGCGCCTTGCCCCTCGCGAACCAGTCCTCCGGCGTCACCGTCTCGGTGCCGACCAGCGGCCGCTCGACCCACTCCCGCACGTCTCCCATGGACAGCCAACGTACCGGCCGCCCGAAAGGTTCACTGGGTCTTGACGACCTCCGTGATCGCGTCG
This sequence comes from Amycolatopsis sp. cmx-11-12, assembly GCF_046269425.1. Classification (NCBI taxonomy): domain Bacteria; kingdom Bacillati; phylum Actinomycetota; class Actinomycetes; order Pseudonocardiales; family Pseudonocardiaceae; genus Amycolatopsis; species Amycolatopsis sp. cmx-11-12. Next base: position 169,302 of record NZ_JADNQM010000015.1, read on the forward strand.
ATACCGCGGTCGAGTTCCTCGCGGTTGATCACCAGCGGCGGCGCGATCCGCAGCGTGTGGTCGTGCGTCTCCTTGCACAGCACGCCGCGTTCGGCCAGCGCGGTGGACGCCTCCCGGCCGGTCGGCCCGCCGGGCGCGATGTCGATCCCCGCCCAGAGTCCGCGGCCGCGGACCTCGGCCAGCCCGTTCCCGACCAGTTCGCCGAGCCTGCCGTGCAGGTGAGCGCCCAGTTCCCGCGAACGCTCCTGGAACTCGCCGGTCTTCAGCAGCCCGACGACGGCCCGTCCGATCGCGCAGGCGACCGGGTTCCCGCCGAAGGTGGATCCGTGCTCGCCCGGCTTCAGCACGCCGAGCACGTCCTGGCTGCCGACCACCGCCGAGACCGGCATGATCCCGCCGCCGAGCGCCTTGCCCAGCGTGTAGACGTCGGCGCGGACGCCTTCGTGGTCGAGCGCGAGGACGGTGCCGGTGCGGGCGAGGCCGGACTGGATCTCGTCGGCGATCAGCAGGACGTTGTGCTCGTCGCACAGCCGCCGCGCCTCGGCGAAGTAGCCGGCGGGTGGCACGATCACGCCTGCCTCACCCTGGACCGGCTCCAGCAGGATCGCGGCGGTGTGCTCGGTGATGGCGTCACGCAGCGCTTCGGCGTCGCCGTACTTGACGGTGACGAAGCCCGGCGTGAACGGGCCGAAGTCGGCGCGCGCGGTCTCGTCGGTGGAGAAGGACACGATGGTCGTCGTGCGGCCGTGGAAGTTCGAACCCGCGACGACGATCTCCGCCGTCCCGTCGGGGACGCCCTTGACCTGGTACGCCCACTTCCGGGCGATCTTCACCGCGGACTCGACGGCCTCCGCGCCGGAGTTCATCGGCAGCGTCATCTCGGTACCGGTCAGCTCGGCGAGTTCCCGGCAGAACAGTCCGAGCTGGTCGTGGTGGAAGGCGCGCGAGGTCAGCGTGACCCGGCCGAACTGCTCGATCGCGGCGGCGATGAGCCCGGGGTGGCGGTGCCCGAAGTTCAGCGCGGAATAGCCGGAAAGGAAGTCGAGGTAGGTCTTGCCCTCGACGTCGGTGACCGAAGCGCCCTCGGCGGTGGCGATCACGACGGGCAGGGGGTGGTAGTTGTGCGTGCTCCACTGCTCGTCGAGCGCGATGAAGTCGGCGGTCGTCATGCGTTCAGGTTAGATGCCTATCTGGTGGACTTCATCCGGGAAACGTTGCTTTGACCCGTTGTTCGTTGCGTATCGACTCCTTCGGGTGGCGAAATCATGCATCGGAGTACTTGATCACCGCAGGCGCGTGACGCGGACCGCGGTTATCGTCGCCGGATGGCGAAAAAGGACCACCTCTCCGTGCGGGACGCGCTGAGGATCGGCAAGGGAACCGAGCGGCACGATCCGGGCTCGTTCCCGGTCGGCCCGCACAAGAAGCCCAAGGCCCTCAAGGACCTCGTAGACTCCGGCGGCAAGCTCGCGAAGCTGCAGGAGGCCCTCTACGCGGAGGGCGTCGGCGGTGGGAACCGCAGTCTCCTGCTCGTCCTGCAAGGGATGGACACCTCCGGCAAGGGCGGCACAGTCGGGCACGTCCTCGGCCTGGTCAACCCGATGGGCGTGCGCTACGCGGGGTTCAAGAAGCCGACCGCGACCGAACGGCGCCACCCTTACCTGTGGCGGATCCGCAAGCAACTCCCCGTGCCGGGGCAGGTCGGCGTCTTCGACCGATCCCACTACGAGGACATCCTGGTCCCGCGGGTCCAGAAGCTGGTGCCCGCCGCGGAATGGCGCAAGCGCTACGCCGAGATCAACGCGTTCGAACAGGAACTGGCCGACGCCGGTACGACCGTCGTGAAGGTGTTCCTCGACATCTCGCCGGAGGAGCAGCTGCGGCGGCTCAAGGCCAGGCTGGAGACCCCGGCGAAGTGGTGGAAGTACAACCCCGCCGACCTCGACGCCCGCGCCCAGTGGAACGACTACCAGAAGGCCTACGCCGACATCTTCACCAAGACCTCCACGACGACAGCGCCCTGGTACGCCGTCCCGGCCGACCACAAGTGGTACCGCAACTGGCTGGTCGCGCGGCTCCTGATCGAGACCATCGACGAGATGGACCCGAAGTTCCCCCCGGCGGACTTCGATCCCGAGACGGAGTTGAAGAAGCTGGAAGGCGTTGGCGTACCGGGCTGAATGTCTGGCTGTGTTTTCTGAAAGAGTGCGGACGTGACCGACACCAGCCTCGAAGACCTCCCGTTCCTCCGCCGACAGGCCCGTACCCAGCGCTTCACCCTCGGCGCGCCGAAAGAGTTCAAGGTCGCCCCGGACGGCTCCCGCGTCTTGTTCCTGCGGTCCGAGTCGGGCACCGACCCTCGGCACAGCCTGTGGTCGTTCGACGTCGTGTCGGGCGAGGAGACGAAGCTGGTCGACGCGGCCGAACTGCTGCCCGGTGAAGAAGACCTGCCGCCCGAGGAGCGGGCCCGCCGCGAGCGCAGCCGGGAGACCGGTGGCGGCGTGGTCGGCTACGCGGTCGACGCCGCCTTCACCGTCGCCGCGTTCTCGCTGTCGGGCAAGCTTCACACGCTCGACCTGGCCACCGGCGCGGTATCCGTGCTGGTCGAAGGCTCCGTCGTAGACCCGCGGCCCAGCCCGGACGGCACCAAGGTCGCCTATGTCCGCGACCGTCGGCTGCGGGTGATCGACCGCGCCACCGGTGAGGACCGGGCGCTCGTCGAGGAAGACGGCGAAGACATCGCCTGGGGGCTCGCGGAGTTCATCGCGGCCGAGGAGATGGGCCGCACCCGCGGCTACTGGTGGTCGCCGGACGGGAAGAGCCTGCTGGTCGAGCGCTCCGACCGGGCGAGCGTGCCGCGCTGGACGATCGCCGATCCGGCCAATCCGCAGTCGCCGGCCAACGTCGTCGCGTACCCGGCGGCGGGGACGGTGAACGCCGACGTGACGCTGGCGTTCCTCGGGCTCGACGGCTCGCGCGTCGACGTCGCGAAGACCGACTGGGAGTACCTGGCCGCGGTGCACTGGTCGGCAGCAGGCAAGCCGCTGCTGTCCGTGCAGTCGCGTGACCAGCGGAAACTGGAGATCCAGGCGGTCGACCCGGCGAACGGTTCGGTCGAGATGCTGCACACCGAGACCGACGAGCACTGGGTCGAGATCGCCGCGGGTGTCCCGGCGTGGACCACCGACGGCAGGCTGGTGCGCGAGAGCGCCGCAGACGGTGACCACCGGTTGGTCGTCGACGGGGTCGCGGTCACCCCGCCGGGCGTGCAGGTGCGCTCGATCCTGCACGTCGGCGCCGAGGTGCTGTTCAGCGCGTCGGAAGCCGATCCGACGCAGATCCACGTCTTCCGCACCGAAGGCGGCGAGCTCCGCCGTCTGTCCACTGAGGACGGTGTGCACGTCGGCTCCGGGAACGCCTCGCTGGCCGTGCTCTCGTCGTGGAGCCTGGAGCGCAGCGGCCCGGTGGTGACCGTCGTCGACGGCGAGAAGACGGTGGCGCGTATCGGTTCCTACACCGTGGATCCGGACGTCGTGCCGAATCTGACCTGGCTGACGCTGGGGGATCGGGGTCTGCGCGCCGCGCTGGTGCTGCCGACCGGGTACGACGAGAGCGAAGGCAAGCTCCCGGTGCTGCTCGACCCGTACGGCGGCCCGCACGCCCAGCGTGTCCTGCAAACCCGCAACGCCTTCCTGACCCCGCAATGGCTGGCGGACCAGGGTTTCGCGGTGCTGGTCGCCGACGGGCGCGGGACACCCGGCCGCGGTTCCGCCTGGGAGAAGGAGATCGCGGGCAAACTCGCCGACGTCACCCTCGCCGACCAGGTCGACGCCCTGCACGCGGCCGCCGCGCTGCACCCGGAACTGGACACCGAACGCGTCGCGATCCGCGGCTGGTCCTACGGCGGCTACCTGTCCGCGCTGGCGGTGCTGCGCCGTCCCGACGTGTTCCACGCCGGTGTCGCGGGCGCCCCCGTGACCGACTGGTCGCTGTACGACACGCACTACACCGAGCGCTACCTCGGCCTCCCGCAGGAGGAAACCGCGTCGTACGAGCACAACTCGCTGATCGCCGACGCCAGTGACCTGTCGCGGGCGCTGCTGATCGTGCACGGCCTCGCCGACGACAACGTTTTCGTCGCCCACTCGTTGCGCCTGTCGTCGGCACTGCTGGCCAAAGGACGCCCGCACGTGTTCCTGCCGCTGGCCGGCGCGACGCATATGACGCCGCAAGCCGAAGAGGTCGCGGAGAACCTGATGCGCACGCAGGTGGACTGGATCGTGCGCGAGCTGTCCGGTGGCGCGGCGAAGAGCGAGGAGAACGCATGAAACGGTGGGGCATCACCATTCCGCTGACCGGGGTACCGCTCGCGGCGCACAAGGAGATGGTCGAACAGCTGCCCGATCTCGGCTACACCGACGCGTGGTCGGCCGAAACGGCGGGCAACGACGCCTTCGCCCCACTGGTGCTGGCCTCGCAGTGGGCGCCGCAGCTGCGGCTCGGCACGGCGATCGTGCCGGTGTACACCCGTGGTCCCGGCCTGCTGGCGATGAGCGCGGCGACCGTCGCGGAACTGGCGCCCGGCCGGTTCGTGCTCGGCATCGGGGCGTCGTCGCCGGTGATCGTGAAGAACTGGAACGCCGCCGAATTCGAGGCTCCGTTCGCGCGATCCCGTGACACACTGCGGTTCCTGCGGTCCGCGCTGGCGGGGGAGAAGGTCACCGAGGACTACGAGACCTTCTCCGTCAGCAAGTTCCGGCTGGAGCGCCCCACCGACCCGCCGCCGTCGATCATGCTCGCCGCACTGCGGCCGGGAATGCTGCGGCTGGCCGCGAAGGAGGCCGACGGCGCCATCACCAACTGGCTCGCCGCCTCCGACGTACCCAAGGTGCGGGCCGAAATCGGGCCGGACGCCGAACTGGCCGCGCGGATCTTCGTCTGCCCCACCGAGGACAAGGCCGCCGCGCGCGGACTCGGCCGGATGCTCATCTCGAGCTACCTGACCGTGCCGGTGTACGCGGCGTTCCACGACTGGCTCGGCCGCGGCGAGGCGTTGGCGCCGATGCACGAAGCGTGGGCCGCGGGTGACCGGCAGAAAGCCAACCAGGTCATCCCGGACGAGGTCGTCGACGACCTGATCGTCCACGGCAGCCTCGATTCCTGCCGCGAGCAGGTGCAGTCCTATGTGGACAACGGGCTGACGACGCCGATCATCGCGCTGCTGCCGACGGGTGAGGATCCGTTCGCGCACGTGCGGGGCCTGGCTCCGCGGTCCTGACTGGGGCACCGGATGCTATGAAGGACGCTTTCATTGCAAATTTTGCTATGAAAGCGTCCTTCATAGCGCGCGCAGGGGCACGTCAGGCGACGTCGAACATCTCCTCGTACCGCGAAGCCATCATGTGCGAACCCTTGATCTCCGACGTCGTCGCCGCGTCCAGGATCCCCATCTCCTCCGCGTAAGTCGCGCCCCCGGAAGGTCCGAGCGGCAGCGAGATCATCGGCCCGCCCGGCGTGTGGGTCCGCAGCTCGCCGCCTTCGATCAGCGCCCGGATGTTGGCGACGACGACCTCGGCGTGGTCACCGGCCACCTTCGCCAGTTTCCCCTCCGGCAGCGCGGTGATGTCGCCGAGCGCGAAAATCCGTGACTGGCCGGGAAGTCGCAGGTCGGCGTTCACCGCCACCTGCCCGTTCGCCTGCCGCGCCGCGGCGAGATCGCCGTCGAGGTACGCCGTGTGCGGCGCGCCGCCGAAGCACTGGAACCACAGGTCGGCGGTCACCTCACCGCCGCCGGTCAGGGCGGCGGTGAACGTCTTCACCTGCCCCGGTTCCGACACCGGCGGCTCGGTCAGCGAAGTGCCGAGCAGGAGTTCGACGCCCAGTTCGTCGAGCTGGCGTCGGATCTCCGCGCGGAACTCGTCCGGGAAACCGGGCAGGATCTCCTCAGCCGGGTCGGCGATCGTCACGGATTTCTCCGGCCACACCGCCTTGATCTCGCCGGCCAGTTCGAGCCCCACCGGGCCCGCGCCGAGCAACAGCACCTTCTCCGCGCCCGCGAGTTCCTCCCGCGTGGCATGGATCTTCGCCTTCGCCGAGGCGCTGTCCTGGAAATCGATCTTCGCCGGGAACGGGTACGCCGAACCGGTCGCCAGCACGATGTAGTCCGGTGTGAGCCGTTCGCCCGACGCGAGCGTGACACCGCCCTGGTCGACGCTCGCCGCGCGGTCGCGGAGCACCTGTCCCCGTTCGAGGAGGCGGGCGTACGGGTAGAAAAGCCGATCCGTCCACTCGGGATCGACGAGCCCGCGCAACGCGGCGACGTGGTGGACGAAGTCCTCGCGCGGCTCGACGAGGACGACGTCGGTGAACGAGTCCAGTTCCTTGGCGACGGTGGTTCCGCCGTATCCCCCGCCGATGACGGCCACGGTCGTGGTCATGAGATCCCCTAGTTCGTAGTACGGAATGTTGGTACTGCGAACTACAGTAGTTCGTACTCCGAACGACCGTCAAGTAGGCTGGCTTCATGACCACGGCCGAAGACCTCGGATTCGCGACGGCGCTGGTGCGGCTCTCGCATCTCGTGCAGCGGGCTTTCATCGACGTCGGCCGGTCCCACGACCTCACGCCGCAGCAGGCGCAGCTGCTCTGCGTGCTGGCGCAGGGGGAGACGGGTGTCGGGATGACCGAGCTCGGCCGGATGCTGAACCTGGAGAAATCCAGTGTCACCGGACTGGTGGACCGGGTGCAGCGGCGTGCGCTCGTCGAGCGGGTCGCGGATTCCTGTGATCGCCGGGCGCTGAAGATCACGCTGACCGAGGAGGGCCTCCGGCTCGCGAACGCCGCTCACGAAGGCGTCGTCGAGAAGCTGGAGGAGATGGCGGCGGATCTCCCGGTCGAACAGCGTGAGGCGATCGCGGCGGCCGTGTGGCGGATGGCGCCCGAAGACTGAGTCAGTGCCAGACGGCGGAGGCGAGCAGGAGCCCGGCCGCCGCGGCGCCGATCCCGGCGACCATCGTGACGCCGACGTTCAGCGCGGCGCGCCGCCGTGTCTTGCCGGTGAACAGGAGCAACGTCTCGTACCCGAAGGTCGAGAACGTGGTGAGCCCGCCGCAGAACCCGACGGCCAGCAGTGAGCGGACCGTGTCCGGCTGGCCGCCGTGCAGGGCCCAGCCGGTGAGGACGCCGAGGATCGCCGAGCCCACGACGTTGACGGACAGGGTGCCCCACGGGAAGGCGGTGCCTCGCCACGCTCGCATCCGCAGATCGGTCAGATAACGCAGGATCGCGCCGAGGCCGCCACCGAGCGCGACGAAAAGGATGGTCATTTCTTCACCGCGCGGGTGATTTCGTGCCCGGCGTAGACCGCTACCAAGGCGGCGGCCACCGTGCCGAACGCGTACGCCAACCCGGTGAACGGATGCCCCGTCGTCACAAGATCGAGTGAGTCCGTCGCGTAGGTCGAAAACGTGGTGTAACCGCCCAGGATCCCGACCCCGAGGAAGGGGCGCAGCAGCCGGTGCGGGTCGGCCGCCGCGGTCAGCAGCGCCATCAGGACGCCGATCAGCAGACAGCCGGAAACGTTGGTGGCAAAGGTCGAAAGCGCGAACTGCCCTCGAGAATGGGGGAGCGTGACCGACAGGCCGTAGCGGGCGAGGCTGCCCAGCGCGCCACCCGCGCCGACGGCCGCGAGCACGTCCCATCGCGGGCGCGGGACGGATGCCGGATCAGCCATGGATGGCAGCTTAGAACCGCTGTCCGAGTGAACGAGTACCACGGGTGTCGAAGATCGCTCGCCAGGCCATTTTTCCCTGCTGGGCGGTGAATTTTCTCCCAACGTGTCGTAGGCTTGGCGACGCTCCAGGCCGATTTTCGGTCCGTCCGCTCGTCTGAGAAAAAGGTGGCAGGATGGCACAGGAACAGTCAGGTACGCAGGCTCCCGACAGCGGTTTGCTGCTGGAGGTCGAAATGATCCCGACCGCGGTCGACCGCGGGAAGGCCAACGGCGCGGCAGCCGACAACGACGGCAACGACGGCTGAGTGCCCGAAACGCCGACACTGGCTGACCTCGTGGCTCCGCTCGGGGTCAGCCAGTTCTTCCAAGACGTCCAGGGCGAGACCTATCGCCGTTTCGAAGGCCGCGCGGGCCGGTTCGCCGACCTGTTGCCCTGGCCGGCGCTGAACGCGATCCTCCGGCAGCACCGCCTGGAGTTCCCGCGGCTGCGCCTGGCGCTCGATGGCACCCCGGTGCCCATGGAGAGCTACACCGATCTCGTCCCCACCCGCCGCAGTGGCACCGTGCCCCGCTTGCAGGCCGCTCCGTTCACCGAGCACCTCCGCGGCGGCGCGACGATGGTGCTCGACGCCATCCAGGAACTCAGCGACCCGATCGGCGATCTCGCCAGGAGTCTCGAACACGACCTCCGCGAGAGCGTGCAGGTCAACCTGTACGCGGGCTGGGGCGTGACCCACGGCTTCGACGTGCACTGGGACGACCACGACGCGTTCATCATCCAGGTCGCCGGCCGCAAACGCTGGCGGATGCACGGCCCGACCAGGCCCGCTCCGCTGCACCGCGACGTCGAACAGCCCGAGCGGCCCGGTGAGCCGATCGACGACTTCGTCCTCGAAGACGGCGACGTCCTCTATGTCCCGCGTGGGCACTGGCACGACGTCACCGCGGTGGGGGAGATGTCGCTGCACCTCACGCTCGGGTTCAGCCCGGCCACCGGGATCGACCTGGTGTCCTGGCTCGCCGACAAGCTGCGCGCGAGTACCGTGTTCCGCCAGGACCTCCCGAGATTCGGGACGGAAGAGGAACGCGCGGCCCGTGCCGCCGCCCTGCGCGCGGAACTGGAAGCCACGCTGACCACCGACGTCGTCGACAGGTTCCTCACCGAACGCGACTCGTCGGCCCCGGCGCATCCGCGGGTCGGACTGCCCTGGGCGGCGACCCCCGGCCTGCTGCCGGACGGCGACGAGACCGAGGTCCGGTTCCTCGTCCCGAGAGCGGTGCTCGAAGAAGGCAACGGCCGGGTGACCCTGCTCGCCGGAGGCAAGCGGTTCGTCTTCGCGGATGCCGCCACCCCGGTGCTGAAGGCGCTGCTCGACGGCACCCCCCAGGCGGTCAAGCGACTCGCCGAGCTGTCCGAACTCGATCGGGGGACACTGCGGGCCTTCCTCGGTGAGCTCACCACGCAGGGTCTTCTCTCGATCGGCTGAAAGTCACAAGGGACGAGGAGTGTGAAGAGAGCCCGGACGGGGTAAGCTAAGGCATGCCTAAGGTGACGTCCGGAGGGAGCGGCCGATGACTGCTCAGCTCTCGGACACCCCAGCGCCGGACAGTCCGGCGTCGCCCGCCGCGTTGCCGGGCTGCGCGACCGTCGCGCGCATGCTGGGCGCGAGCCCCGCCGGTACCGCGGCCGACATGCGCTGCTGGCTGCTCATCGAGCAGCCGGGCCCCTGGCCCGCGGACGCGCTGGAAGACGTCCTCGACGAGGCTTTCCCCGCCGAGCGCCGTGAGCTGCTCGAGAACTTGAGACGTTCACACGGGCTCCGCCCGTTGCTGATCCGTCGTCCCGGCAAGCATCAGCGCGACCCGGATCGCCCCCGTGCCGTGTACGTCGGCGGGGGCGAACCGGGCAACCGTTGGCTGGAGCGCCTGGAGATCCGCGACCTGAGCGACTTGGCCGAGCTGGACCTCCAAGCGGTCGCGGACGGCGTCGGCGGACTCGGCACCCGCGTGGACGGTCCGCTGTTCCTGGTCTGCACGCACGGCACCAAGGACATGTGCTGCGCGGTGCTCGGCCGTCCGCTGGCCTCGGCGCTCAACGTCAACCACCCGGGCCGGTCCTGGGAGGTCAGCCACGTCGGCGGCGACCGCTGGGCCGGCAACCTCCTCGTCGTCCCCGACGGTTTCCTGCACGGCCAGCTCAATCCGGCCGAGGCGGCGATGGTCGCCAAGGCGGCCCTGCGCGGGCAGGTCGAACCGGATCAGCTCCGCGGCCGCACGTCCGCGCGGACGGCGTGGGCGCAATACGCGGAGATCGCGATCCGGCGGCAGCTGAACCTGTCCGGTTTGGACGACGTGCTCGCCGTCCAGGAGGAACCGCTGCTCGAATCCGACGCGCGGGTGGTCACCGTGCGCGGTGGCGAGGACTTCTACTCGGTGACGGTGCGCCGCCGGTCGGCGACGCCGCGCGGGGACAGCCGGTGCGCCGGCCTCATCCAGCCCGCCGGATACGTCACGGACGAGATCACGAAGCTCTGACATTCCGCGACTAGAGGGCTAAACGCGGCAAAGATCACCCGTGTTCGAACACCTGTTTGACACTTATCTAGAACATGTGTTCGACTGGCCGGGTGCGATGGGAACGACAGCGGGTGGACGGCGGCGAGCCGGTCCTGCCCGGATTGGACGGGTTGCGGCGCTCGGCGCGCGCGCCCGAGTTCGACGGCGTCACCTTTCACGAGGTGCACGCCAAAGCCGTGCTGAACAAGGTGCCCGACGGTTCGGGGGTCCCGTTCGGCTGGACGGTGAACCCGTACCGCGGCTGCTCCCACGCGTGCACGTACTGCCTCGAAGGCGGGACGCCGGTCCTGATGGCCGACGGCCGGACGAAACCGTTGGCGGACCTGGCGCCCGGCGACGAGATCTACGGGACGCGAGGGCGCGGCGCGGGACGTCGCCTGGTGCCCACGACCGTCCTCGCGCATTGGTCGACGCTCAAACCGGCGTACCGCCTGACCCTCGACGACGGAACGTCCATCGTGGCCAGTGGCGACCACCGGTTCCTCACCGGCCGCGGCTGGAAGCACGTCACGGGCTCCCGCTTCGGTGCGGCACAACGACCGCATCTGGTCGGGGGCACCGAACTCGTCGGGGTCGGGAAGCTCGCCCGCACCCCCGACGACACCATCGGATACCGCGCCGGGTTCCTCTGCGGGATGCTGCGGTCCGGCGGGTTCTCGGCCGAACAGGCCGCCGCGGACCGCGCGCTCAGGTACCTGCCCGACTTCGGCGCGTCGGTCGGCTTCGTGCAAGTGCCGCCGTCGCCGGATTCCCATTGGCAGCGCGGATTCCTGGCCGGGCTGTTCGACCTCGCCGGCAGCTACCGGCACGGCGCGCTGCGCGTCACCCACGACGAGCAGGACATCGTCTCGACCTTCTGCGCCGCGCTCGACAACTTCGGTTTCCGTTACGTGAAGACCGAAAACGTCAAGTTCAGTCCGTTGTGGACGGTACAGCTGCTCGGCGGGCCGTCGGAGGAGATGCGCTTCTTCCACCTCGCCGATCCCGCAGTCGGCTGGAAACGGTCGCTCGACGGCCTCGCCATCGGCCGGACCCGGCGGAAGGTCTCGTCCATCGAGGCACTCGGCATCGAGCTGCCGCTGTTCGACATCACCACCGGCACCGGTGACTTCATCGCCGACGGCATGGTCACGCACAACTGCTTCGCGCGGAACACCCACACGTACCTGGATTTCGACTCCGGGCGCGACTTCGACACCCAGGTGATCGTCAAGGTCAACGCGCCCGAAGTGCTGGCCGCGCAACTGCGGCGGCCGAGCTGGTCACGCGAGCACGTCGCGATGGGCACGAACACCGACCCTTATCAGCGCGCCGAAGGCCGGTACCGGCTGATGCCGCGCATCATCACGGCGCTGGCGGATTCGGGTACGCCACTGTCCATCCTGACGAAGGGCACCGTGCTGGCCAGAGACCTGCCGTTGCTGGAGTCGGTGTCGAAGGACGTGCCCGCCGGGCTGGCGATCTCGCTCGCACTGCTGGACGAGGAGCTGCAACGTCGCCTCGAACCGGGAACACCGAGCCCGAAGGCGAGGCTCGAACTGATCCGCAAGGCGCGCGACGCCGGGCTCCCGTGTTCGGTGCTGGTAGCCCCGGTGCTGCCTTACCTGACCGACTCGGCAGAAGCGCTCGACGCCTTGTTCGCCCGGCTGGCGGAGGCGGGCGCCACGCGGGTCACCGTCCTCCCGCTGCACCTGCGGCCGGGCGCGCGGGAATGGTTCGCGCGCTGGCTCGGCCGGGAGCATCCGGAACTGGTGCCGAAGTACCGCGAGCTGTACTCGCGCGGCGCCTACCTCCCGAAGTCCTATCGGGAGCGGCTGGGAACCCGCGTCGGCCCGTTGTTGCGCCGTCACGGCTTCGGTTCCCGTGCGGACGACGGGGAACGAATGCAGGTGACGATGCCTGTGCAGCGCGCGGGGGAGGCGATCTTGCCTGCGGCGGAGCAGCTCAAGCTGCTGTGAGCGACCAACACGCACTGTGAAACTTCTTACGTCACAACGCATTCGGCCGTTCGGCTTAGTCACTTGGCGGAAATCCTTTTCGTGATTAATCTCGAAGGGACGAAGGCGAGGAGGTGCCTGTTGACCACCCGGACTGACCGCACCGCCGCTGTCCGCATCGCCTGGGCCGCGACCAAGCTGACCAGAGCGGGCAAACACCCCATCGCCATCGGCAGACTCGCCGCCACCGTCGGCATGGACGCCGCCGAGGCCCACCGGTTGATGGACCTGATGGGTTTCGTCATCCGCGACGGCCTGGTCGTGATGGACCGCGGCCCGCGGCCCGGCCCGGCGGGTTCCGACCTGTTCCGGGTGGACCTGTTCCTACTGGCCGTCGCCACCGGTGAACCGGTGCACGCGGATGCGGTCTGCCCGGCGACTGGAGCGCGCGTCCGCGTCCACTTCACCCGGGACAGGGTGCTGAGTGTCGACCCGCCGCACGCCGTCGTCGCCGCGTCGCGGCTGCCGGGTGTCGACCTCACCCTCGGCCAGGACTACGTCGAGGCGCTGGTCTGCACGCAGTTCTTCGCCTCGAAGGAGGCGGCCGCGGGCTGGCTGCTGGAGAACATCGACGCCCGTGTCCTGTCCGTGCCCGACTACCTGGCGCACACCCGGTGGATGGTCGCCGCGCTGGAAGCCTGGCCGACGATCTGAGAACACCTGGTCGCGAGGCATCCGGGGCGATTCGTTAGCCTTTGACGTCGGCGAAAAGCCGTCGAATCGCAGAACGTGATGCCGAAGGAGAGCACCCGCAGTGCTTCGCACCCACAAAGCCGGCACCTTGCGTGCCGAGCACGCCGGTCAGACGGTCACCCTCACCGGATGGGTGGCTCGGCGGCGCGATCACGGCGGCGTCATCTTCATCGATCTGCGGGACGCCAGCGGCGTGAGCCAGGTCGTCTTCCGCGAGGGTGAGATGGCCGAGCGCGCCCACCAGCTGCGCTCGGAGTACTGCCTCCGCATCGTCGGCGAAGTCTCGAAGCGTCCGGAGGGCAACGCCAACGCCGAGATCCCCACCGGCGAGATCGAGGTGCTGGCCACCGAACTCGAGGTGCTGTCCGAGGCCGCCGTGCTGCCGTTCCCGATCGACGACCGGGTCGACGTCGGTGAAGAGGTGCGCCTCAAGCACCGCTACCTCGACCTGCGCCGCAGCGGCCCCGCCGCCGCGATGCGCCTGCGCAGCGAGGTCAACCGCGCGGCCCGCGAGGTGCTGCACGCGCAGGAGTTCGTCGAGGTCGAGACCCCGACCATGACCCGCTCCACCCCCGAAGGCGCCCGCGACTTCGTGGTCCCGGCCCGCCTCAAGCCCGGTTCCTGGTACGCGCTCCCGCAGTCGCCGCAGCTGTTCAAGCAGCTGCTCATGGTCGGCGGGCTCGAGCGGTACTACCAGATCGCGCGCTGCTACCGGGACGAGGACTTCCGCGCCGACCGGCAGCCGGAGTTCACCCAGCTCGACATCGAGATGAGCTTCGTCGAGCAGGACGACGTCATCGCGCTCGGCGAGGACATCGTCGCCGCGCTGTGGAAGCTGATCGGTGCCGAGATCCCCCGGCCGTTCCAGCGCATCACCTACGCCGAGGCGATGGAGAAGTACGGCTCGGACAAGCCGGACCTGCGCTTCGATCTCGAGCTCACCGACATGACGGCGTTCTTCGCCGACACCCCGTTCCGCGTGTTCCAGGCGCCGTACGTCGGCGCCGTCGTGATGGCGGGCGGGGCCGACCAGCCGCGCCGCACCCTCGACGCCTGGCAGGACTTCGCCAAACAGCGCGGTCACCGCGGGCTCGCCTACATCCTGGTGAACGAGGACGGCACGCTCGGCGGGCCGGTCGCGAAGAACCTCTCGGAGAAGGAGCGCGAGACCGTCGCCGAGGCCGTCGGCGCCAAGCCGGGTGACTGTGTCTTCTTCGCCGCCGGCAAGGCAGCCGACGCGCGTTCGCTGCTCGGCGCCACCCGGCTGGAGATCGGCAGCCGTCTCGGCCTGATCGACGAGAACGCCTGGTCGTTCGTGTGGGTCGTCGACTTCCCGATGTTCATCTCGGCCGAGGAGTCCGACGACGTCGCGGTCGGCAGCGGCAAGTGGAAGGCCCTGCACCACGCCTTCACCTCGCCGACCCCGGAGTGGATCGGCAAGCTCGCCGACGACCCCGGCGGCGCGCTGGCCTACGCCTACGACATCGTCTGCAACGGCAACGAGATCGGCGGCGGGTCGATCCGTATCCACCAGCAGGAACTGCAGAAGCAGGTGTTCGACCTGATGGGCCTCGGCGAGGAGGAGGCGCAGGAGAAGTTCGGCTTCCTGCTCGACGCTTTCGCCTTCGGCCCGCCGCCGCACGGCGGCATCGCGTTCGGCTGGGACCGGATCGTCATGCTGCTGGCCAAGGCCGATTCGCTGCGTGACGTGATCGCGTTCCCGAAGACCGGTGGCGGATTCGACCCGCTGACCGCCGCACCGGCGCCGATCACGCCGGAGCAGCGCAAGGAAGCGGGCATCGACGCGAAGCCCGCACCGCCTGCCAAGAACTGATGCTTCATCTCAGGGCCGTGTGCCCGCCGGAGCGGACCGAAGAAGCGATCCGGATCCTGCGGGCACACCCCGGGACCGCCCACCTCATCGTGCATCGCGGGGTGGCGGTCGCGCCCGAGGGTGACCTGATCGAGGCCGACGTCGCCCGCGAGGCGGCCGACAGGATTGTCGAGTCGCTGTGCGGGCTCGACCTCGACCACACCGGCGGCATCACGCTGGAAGCGCTCGACACCGCGGTGTCCGACGCGGCCGACAAGGCCGAAGAGGACGCGCCGGGGGAGGCCGCGGACGCGGTGGTGTGGCAGGAACTCGTCGGCCGCAGCGGCGAGGAATCCCGGCTTACCTGGACATTTCAGGCGTTCCTGACCATCGCGTGCCTGCTGGCCGCGGTCGGCGTGCTCACGAACTCGTCGGTCACCATCGTCGGCGCGATGGTCGTCGGGCCGGAATTCGGCCCGCTGGCGGCCATCGCGATCGGACTGGTGCTGCGCCGGGGTGATCTGGTGAAGCAGGGCGCCGTGGCGCTGCTCGGCGGATTCCCGATCGCCATGGCCATCACGCTCGGTGTGGTGCTGGTGGGTAACGCCACCGGAGTGCTCGAGGTGAGCAAGCTCGCGGACAACCACGAGGTCGATTTCGTTTACCAGGTGGGAATCGCGTCGCTGATCGTCGCGCTGCTCGCGGGCGCGGCGGGGATGCTTTCCATGACTTCGGCCAAATCCGCCGCGCTGGTGGGTGTTTTCATCTCGGTGACCACCGTGCCCGCGGCGGGGTACGCGGTGGTCGCGGCGGTTGCCAGTCAGTGGGACCGGTGCCTGTATTCGGCCGGTCAGCTGCTGGTCAATCTCATCGGAATCGTTGCAGCTGCGGCCATTGTGCTGATGTTGCGCCGTCGCGGGCAACGATCGAGGGTGACGGAACGTCCGCTTTCACGTGGATGACACCGCAATCGCGCCAGTGCGCGCGATTGCCCGGATCTCAGTGGTCATGGTTGCTCAGTCACGAGTAGGGTCGGTGGCAATGACAGTCGATACCTCCTCTGCCGATGATTCGACAGTCGGAGCCGAAACCCTGGCCGTCGCAGCCGCAATGGCTGCCGGCGAGTCGGTCCTTTCACGCCGATTCGGCAGCGCGATCACCCTCGTCGCACCCGAAGACCTCGCCGGCAGCGGCCCGGCGACGGTAGTGCGGGCGCGGGTGGCGTCGTCGCCGTTCGCGCTGCCACGCACCCTGGTCATCAAGCACTACCCCGATCCGCCCGAACCGGGACGCCCCGACCCGTTCGCGCAGGAGGCGGTCAGCTACCAGCTGTTCACCGCGCTCGCGCCGGAGGACCGGATGTGCCCGGAACTGCTGGCGCACGACGGCCGGTATCGCGTCCTGGTGATCGAGGACCTCGGCGGCGTCCCGACGCTGCACGACAAGCTCCACGCCCGTGACGCTCGCGGAGCCGAACGCGCGCTGCTGTCCTGGGCGAGGTCGCTGGGCAGGCTGCACGCGAGCACCGCGAGCCGTGAGCCCGATTTCAACGCGTTGCTGCGCCGTCTCGGCGGCCCGGTCAAGAACGAGGACGCGCCGCTGCCCGCGGTCTGCGCCCAGCTGCCGGGACTGCTGGAGGAACTGCTCGACGTCGAGACGCCGGAGCCGGTGCAGCGGCGGGTCATGGAGGTCGCCGAGCGGGCGGGTTCGCCGTCCTACCGCGCGTTCAGCCCGGTCGATCTCAGCCCGGACAACAACCTCGTGACCAGCGATGGAGTGCGGTTCCTCGACTTCGAACGCGGCCGGGTGCGCAGCACCCTGATGGACGCGGCGTACCTGCGGCTGCCGTTCGCGTCGACCGCCGACGCGCTGGCGCTGCCGCCGGGGATGAGCGAGGCGATGATCGCGGCGTGGCGGTCCGAGGTCGTCTCGGTCTGGCCAGGGCTCGCGGACGAGGAAGCGCTGGCCGAGCATCTGATGGACGGTCAGCTGCTGCTGCTGTGGATCATCACCTGGGAGATCCTCCCGGAGCTGGACCTGCACCGGCACGCCACGCCGATCAGCAGGGAGGCCGCGCTGGTGACCTGGTGGCGGGAGCTGGCCAAGCACTCGCTGCGTGCCCGCCTGACGGACATCTCCGAGCACGCCACCCGGGTCGCCGCCGCGCTGGGCGCTAGGCTGGGGCCGCACGCGGACCTCGCGTTCTATCCCGCGTTCCGGTAACACCGCACGGACTTTTCGCTCGACCGTCCTCGTCGCGTTACCCAGGCATCACCGCAGGTGAGTCTGCGTGGCCGATGGTGTCTACCGTGACCGTGATCAGTGTCGAAGTCACTCCGAGTCCCGAACCCCTCCTCCCCACGGCCCCGGCCGGACCCCGGTCCGCTCGCAGACTGGTCGTACTCGGCGATTCCACGGCCGTGGGCCTGGGTGACCCGTTGCCGAACCGAGGCGGCTGGCGCGGGGTGGGCCCGCTCGTCGCCGAGGCACTGGGTGTCGAGCCGAACGGCTACCTGAACCCGTCGTTCACCGGCGCGCGCATGGGGTGCGTGCTGACGAAGCAGCTTCCCGCGGCCGTGGCGCACCGGCCGGACGTCGCGCTGGTGGTGGCGGGGATGAACGACACGCTGCGGCCCGATTTCAGCGCCGAGAAGATCGCCGCGGACCTCACCGAGGTGATCCACTCGCTCGCCGCCGTCGGCACCATCGTCGTGCCGGTGCGCTACCACGATCACGGCAAGGTGTTCCGGCTCCCGCAGTCGCTGCGACGGGCGCTGAGCGAGCGGGTGGCCGAACTGAACGCCGCCATCGGCGGCGTCGTCGAGCGCGAGGGTGTGCCGTGCCTCGACCTGGAACTGCTGCCCGGCGCCTACGACCTCACCGCGTGGAGTGTCGACCGGCTGCACCCGTCGGAACTCGGGCACCGGATGCTGGCGACCGGCTTCACCGAACGGCTCGCCGAGGCCGGCTTCGCGGTGCCGTGCCCCGTGAGCCTGACCTGCTCGGGAGGCGTGGAGCCGAGCACCGCCGGACACCTCGGCTGGCTGGTGCTGAAGGGCGTGCCGTGGGTGTGGCGTCGGGGTCGCGAGTTCGTGCCGTACGCGGCCGTGATCATGTGGCACTCGTTCCGGGAGCGGCTGCGCTGACCTGTGCCAGAGAACGTCGGTGGCAACGGCTACCGTCGACACCGTGGCACAGGACGAACTCTTCACCGTGAACCCCGACCTCGGTCCGCCTCCGGAGGAGGACGAGCCGAGGGAGGTCGCCCTGCCGGCCGGTTCGCCGCTGGCGGTGCGGATGCGGCCGCGGTCGCTCGGCGAGGTCGTCGGCCAGCAGCACCTGTTGCGCGAGGGCGCGCCGCTGCGGCGGCTCGTCGAAGGCGCCGCTCCCGCGTCTGTGCTGCTCTACGGTCCGCCGGGGACCGGCAAGACCACGCTCGCGAACCTCGTTTCAGCCGCGACAGGGCGCCGGTTCGTGGCGATGTCGGCGCTGTCGGCTGGAGTGAAGGAGGTGCGTGGGGTCATCGAAGAGGCCCGGCGCCGCCGGAACTACAACGCCGAGAACACCGTCCTGTTCATCGACGAGGTCCACCGGTTCTCCAAGACGCAGCAGGACGCCCTGCTCGGCGCCGTCGAGGACCGGACGGTGCTGCTGGTGGCGGCCACCACGGAGAACCCGTCGTTCTCCGTCGTCGCCCCGCTGCTCTCGCGGTCGCTGGTGCTGCAGCTGCGGCCGTTGACCGACGACGACATCGTCGCGCTGATCGACCGCGCGCTGACCGACGAACGTGGTCTCGGCGGCGAACTCACGCTGACCGAAGAGGCGCGGGCCCATCTGGTGCGGCTCGCCACCGGCGACGCCCGGCGCGCGCTCACCGCGTTGGAAGCCGCCGCCGACGCCGCGAGCGCGACCGAGCACAAGACGATCGATCTCGCCATCGTCGAGTCCACAGTGGACAAAGCGGCGGTGCGGTACGACCGCGACGGCGATCAGCACTACGACGTCATCAGCGCGTTCATCAAATCGATCCGGGGGTCCGATGTGGACGCCGCGCTGCACTACCTGGCGCGGATGATCGAAGCGGGGGAGGACCCGCGGTTCCTGGCAAGGCGGCTGGTCGTGCACGCGAGCGAGGACATCGGGATGGCCGACCCGACGGCACTGCAGTCGGCCATCGCGGCGGCGCACGCGGTGCAGTTCATCGGGATGCCCGAAGGTCGTCTCGCGCTGGCGCAGGCGACCGTGCACCTGGCGACCGCGCCGAAGTCGAACGCCATCGTCACCTCGATCGACGCCGCCCTGTCCGACGTCCGGTCCGGGCGGATCGGGACCGTGCCACCGCATCTGCGTGACGGGCACTACGCGGGAGCCGAGAAGCTCGGCAACGCGAAGGGCTACCGGCATCCGCAAAAAGTGCCGGAAGGTGTTCTGGCACAGCAGTATCCACCGGACGAACTGGTCGGACGGGACTATTACGAACCGACCCAGCGCGGGGCGGAGCGGACGTTGTACGAGCGGGTGCCGAAGTTGCGGCGCACCGTCCGGGGCGAACGACAAGCAGATCGGTAACGTTCGTCGATCTTGGGGATATATCCCTGATGGCTGGGGGATCACCGGGTTGTCGATCTGGGTGGGGGATTCCTCGTGCTCGACCAGCTCGGCGAGCAGCACGAACTGACAGCCTCAACTATGATGACTATGGCTAAGTCCAAAGTTCGCGGCTTGATGGCGTCCTCCGTCGCCGTTCTCACCGCAATGACCGTGATGACCGGTGTTCTCGCCCCCGCGGTGGCGACCGCCGCTCCGGCCGGGGCCTCGTCCGCCGCGGCGCAGACGCCGGAAGAGTTGCGCACCAACGCGGCCGCCGTCGTCGGGCTCGCGATCACCCCGGAGTTGCTGCGGATCAGTGAACGCGACTTCGTCTACGAGATCTACAGGGCTGCGAAGCAGCGAGGCGAGATCGCGCGGGACGTTCAGTTCGAAGCGCTCGATGCCTACAACAGCGGCAGGACCTCGTCGTTCCTCAGTGCCTGGATCTACGAGGCACATCAACGGGACCTGGACCGTGAAGCGGTCTACCAGGCCCGGCGCGCGGAGCGGCAGCCCGCCGCCACGCTGCTCGGTTTCGAGCTGACCACGATCCTGCTGGCCCAGGACGACAAGAACTTCGTCTTCGCGTTGTGGGAGCGGGCCGCCAGGGGATCGTTCGTGCGGTCCGCCGCGGGCACCGTTTACAGCGGAACGCCGGCGGAGCACAAGGAGTTCATCCTTCGCGGCATCTTCGTCGAGCACCAACGCGACTTGGACGCGGCGAAGGAGGCGGCCGAGAAGGAGGCCGCGGAAAAGAAGCTTCGCGACGCCCGGGTGAAGGCCGCCGCGGTCGTCGGCATGGACCCGGCCCTGGCCGCGCAGTTGACGGACGAGTACTTCGTGCAGCACATCTGGACCCGTGACCTGGTGCCTGAGGATTCCGAGGTCTGGTACCAGGCTTGCTACAGCCGGACGCCGGAGCAGTGGCAGGCCTTCATCGACACCGGCATCTTCGAGGCCGCGGCCAAGGACAAGGTGGACGCCATCAAGGTGCGCGCCGCCGCCGTCGTCGGTATCGATGCCCGCTACGCGAGGAACCTCCAGGAGGGTCCCTTGGTCCGGGAGATCTGGAACAGGGCGAGGTCCGGCAGCCAGGTTCAGGCCGCCGCCTATCGTGCCCTGCAGGGCGAATCCCCCGAGCGGTGGCGGATCTTCCTGGAAACGGACATCTTCGCCGCCGCCGAGGCGGACAAGTCCTGAATCTTCCCCACTCGACTGGCCTGTGCTTGATCGACGGAGGACTGGGGACGTTGAGCCTGGATCCACCGGTGTGGTTGTGGGTTGATCTTGATGGCGGTTGTTGATCATGTGTCCGGTTGGTGGGCGGGGTGGGGTGCCGGCCGTCGCATCCGGTGTGTCCACTGTGGTCTGGTTGTTGGGGCGGGTGGTCAGGGTGTTCGGTGTGTTGCGGTGAAGAGGCCTTGGTAGGCGGCTTGCCAGGGCCAGTTCGCTGGTAGTCGCAGGGTGATGTGTCGGGCGGTGCGGGTGATGCGGGCGGGGATGGTGATCAGGTGTCGGCGCAGGGTTCCGGTGCGGGCTTTGGCGTGGAAGACGCTGGTGAGGCAGCCTGTGGCGCGGAGCAGGTTGTGGGTGAGGCAGGCCAGGATTGAGGGGCCTCGATCTTCCCGGACAGCTGCTTGGTGGCTTGACCTACGCTGCTTGCTGCCGGTTTAGGTACTCGGTGTAGACCTCGCTGGGGGTCTTGTAACCGAGTCCTGAGTGGAGACGTTGGTT
>NZ_JADNQM010000016.1:0-184685 GCF_046269425.1 Amycolatopsis sp. cmx-11-12
TCGCCGCCCAACTCAACCGCCGCCCACGCAAAACACTCGACTGGGACACCCCAGCCGAGCGCCTCGCTAAACTCCTCACCAAAACCAGTTGATCACCCGTGTTGCAACGACCCCTGAAATCCACCCCTTGCGCCTAGGTACAGGAAGGGGGCCTTCATGTACTTTCGGGGCTGTCAAGCGGAATCGTGCGAGGTTTCGTTGGCTGGGAGCCCAACTCAGTATGTGGGCGAGCCTCAAGGTCCGTGATTAGCGTGAATCGGGTCGGCGCAAGCAAAAGCGCGCCCCGTTCCCCGCTGGAGGCCACCCGGTGTCCCGTACCGCCGCCACATCCCTTCTGGCCTTGTCGGCCCTCGTGCTCACCGCGTGCTCCGCCGCGGGCGGCACGACGGACGCCGACGCCGGGCCACCCAAACCCGGGGGCACCCTGCGCCTCGGGATCTCGTCGAGCCCCGACTGTGCCGACCCGCAGCAGGTCGGCACGAACGCGTCGCTCAACGTCGGCCGTCAACTGGTCGACTCGCTGACCGACCAGGACCCGTCCACCGGTGAGATCAAGCCGTGGCTGGCCGAGAAATGGGAGAGCAACGCGGATTCGACCGCGTTCACCTTCCACCTGCGCGACGGCGCGACGTTCTCCGACGGCAGCCCCGTCGACGCCGCCGCGGTCAAGACGAGCTTCGACGGGATCAAAGCGCTCGGCACGAAATCCCAGCTCGGCTCCGGCTATCTGGCCGTCTACAAAGCAACGACGGTCGTCGACCCGAAGACGGTGAAGATCGAGTTCTCCGTTCCCAGCGCCCAATTCCTGCAAGCCAGCTCGACGATGTCGCTCGGTGTCCTCGCGCCGGCCGCGTACCAGAAGACGGCGGACCAGCGGTGCCAAGGTGACGGCTTGATCGGTTCGGGCCCGTTCGTCTTCGAGAGCCTGAAGCAGAACCAGGAAATCGTGCTCGCCAAGCGCAAGGGTTACAACTGGGGCTCGTCGCTGTTCAAGCACCAGGGCGAGGCGTACCTCGACAAGATCGCGTACAAGATCGTGCCGGAGCCCGGTGTCCGCACCGGAAGTCTCGCTTCCGGGCAGCTCGACGCCATCACCGACGTCCAGCCCGTCGACGAGCCGCAGTTCACCGGAAACGGTTTCACCGAACCGGTCCGCCCGAACCCCGGCATCGTGTTCAACCTGCACGCCAACGTCGCCAAGGGCGTGCTCACCGACGAGAAGGTCCGCCAGGCGGTGGTCAAGGGCATCAACCGGCCCGAGGTCACGAACACCGTGCTGACGCCGAACTACAAGCCCGCCACCAGCATCCTCGGCTCGGCAACGCCGTTCTACACCGACCTTTCCCCGCTCCTCGCCTACGATCCGGCCGGGGCGACGTCCTTGCTGGAGAGCTCCGGCTGGCTGCCCGGCCCGGACGGGATCCGCGTCAAGAACGGTCAGCGACTGACCGCGAAGGTCGTCTTTTCCCTGGTGTTCAACCAGAACAAGAGCGTCCTCGAACTCGTGCAGCAGCAGCTGCGCAAGATCGGCTTCGATCTCCAGATCGAGCAACGCACCATCGCCGACACCGTGCAGGTCACGCAAAGCGGTAACTACGAATACCTCTGGTACAACACCACGCGCGCGGATCCGGACATCCTGCGGAACCTGTTCTCCACCAAGGCGAACAACCGCAGTAAGCTTTCCGCCGGAAACCCGGTCGACGGGCCGCTGGACGCACAGTCGTCCACTGTGGACCCGGTGAAGCGGAAGCCCGCGGCCGAGCAGGCGCAGCGCGCGATCATCGAAAACGGTTACTCGGCACCGGTGTTCGAGCTGACCCAGGTGCTGGCGTACGGGCCGAACGCGCACGGCGTCGGCTTCGAGGCATCGTCCCGGTTGCAGCTGTTCGACGCCTGGGTGTCCGGCTCGTGACGCGGTATCTGCTCCGGCGGATCCTCCAGGCGGTCTTCGTCCTGTGGGCCGCGTTCACCCTGTCCTTCGTGATCCTCTACCTCCTGCCGGGCGACGCGATCAGCGCGAAGCTCGGCGGGGGCGAGGCCGGGATTTCGGTGACACCCGAGCAACTGGCCGCGGCGAAGGCGGAGTACGGGCTCGACGATGCGTTGCCGGTGCAGTACGGGAAACGGCTGCTCGCCGCGCTACAGGGCGACTTCGGCCGCTCGATCGCCACCGGGGACGACGCGACGGACATGGTCGTCTCGGCGCTGCCACCGACGCTCGCGGTCACCGGATTCGCACTGGTGCTCGCGATCCTGTTCGGCGGCGGGGTCGCGATCGCCGGGACCTGCACCCGGCATCGCTGGCTGGGCAACGCCTTGCTCGCGCTGCCGCCGCTGGGGATCTCGCTACCGCCGTTCTGGGTCGGGTTGCTGCTCATCCAGTTCTTCTCGTTCCAGCTCAGGTTGTTGCCCGCGCTGGGGTCGAACGGCTTCGAGTCGCTGATCCTGCCCGCGATCACTCTCGCCATCCCGACCGGCGCGATCATCGGGCAGGTGCTGGCGAAGAGCCTCCGCACCCAACTGGCCGAGCCCTACGCCGAGATCGCGCTGGCGAAAGGAGCGAGCCGCTTGAGAGTCCACTTCGGACACCTCCTGCGCAACGCGGCGGTCCCCACGCTGACCATCGCCGGGGTGGTCGCGGGAAACCTGATCGCGGGTTCGGTGATCACCGAGACGGTGTTCTCCCGCGACGGCCTCGGACGGGTGACGTCGTCGGCGGTCACCGCGCAGGACATCCCGGTGGTACAGGCGGTGATCGTGCTGGCGGCGCTGGTGTTCGTCGTCATCAACCTCGCCGTCGACCTCGTTTATCCGCTGCTGGACCCGCGGATCCGACACCGGGAGACGGCCGATGCCTGACGTTCTCACCCGCACCCGGCGGCAGCCAGGGCTGGTGGTCGCGGTCGCGATCCTCGCCTTCGCCCTGCTCGCCGCGCTCGTCCCGGACCTGTTCACCGGACAGGACCCGCTTGCAGGCGTCCCCGCCGAGAAGATGCAGGGTCCGTCACTCGCGCATCTCTTCGGCACCGACGAGACCGGGCGTGACATCTTCGCGCGGGTAGTACACGGCGCCGCGCTTTCGTTGCAGGCGACCGTGATCGCCGTCCTCGTCGCGCTCGTGGCCGGTTCCGCGCTCGGCCTGCTCGCCGGGTTCCGGGGCGGTGCCCTCGATTCGGCGATCATGCGCTGCGTCGACGTCCTGCTGGCGATCCCGTCCATCCTGCTGTCCCTCGCGCTGGTCACCGCGCTCGGCTTCGGTACGACCAACATCGCGGTCGCGGTCGGTGTCGCGAACCTCGCGCAGTTCGCCCGGTTGATGCGCGCCGAGGTGCTGCGTGTCCGCAGCGGCGTGTTCGTCGAGGCCGCCCGCGCGGGCGGCGTGCGCTGGACCGGGGTGCTCGGACGGCACGTGCTGCCCAACGCACTCGGGCCCGTCCTCGCGCTGGCGACGCTCACCTTCGGCACTGCTGTGCTGGAGGTGTCCGCGCTGAGCTTCCTCGGTTACGGCGCCACTCCGCCGACACCGGAGTGGGGCTCGCTCGTGGCGGGCGGCCGCGGCTTCCTGGCCACCGCGTGGTGGATGACGACCTTCCCCGGGCTGACCGTGGCGGCCGTGGTGCTGTCCGCGAACCGGCTGTCCAGAGCGATCGAAGGAGACGTGCGGTGAGCGAACTGCTGACCATCCGTGATCTCGCGGTTTCCTACCGGAACGTACCCGCTGTCGACGGTGTTGACCTGGAAGTCCACAAAGGACAGATTGTCGCGGTGGTCGGCGAGTCCGGCTCCGGCAAGAGCACGACGGCGCACGCGGCGATCGGGCTGCTGCCGCGTGGCGGCCGGATCGAACGCGGCGAGATCACCTTCGACGGCCGGGACCTCACGAAGCTCTCCGACCGCGCTTGGCGGTCCGTGCGCGGCCGCGAGATCGCCCTGGTCCCCCAGGATCCGACGGTCTCGCTCAATCCGGTGCACCGGATCGGTGATCAGGTCGCCGAAGTCCTGCTGATCCACGGTCTGGCGGACAAGCGCGGTGCCGGCGCCGAGGCGGTGAAGCTGTTGCGCAAGGCCGGGATCAGCGATCCGGAGGCGCGAGCACGGCAGTACCCGCACGAGCTGTCCGGCGGGCTCCGCCAGCGGGCGCTGATCGCCGCCGCGCTGGCCGGACGGCCGAAGCTCATCATCGCCGACGAGCCGACCAGCGCGCTCGACGTCACCGTGCAGCGGCAGATCCTCGACCACCTCGAAGAACTCGCCGCGGAAGCGGGCACCGCCGTCCTGCTGATCACCCACGATCTCGGGGTCGCCTCCGATCGGGCGTCGCGGATCGTCGTGCTGTCGCAGGGAACGGTGGTCGAGGAAGGCACGGCCGGCGAGATTCTTTCGGCCCCGGCGGAGAAGTACACCCGTGACCTGCTCGCCGCCGCGCCCAGCCTGTCCGATACTCCCTTGCGGGAGCCGAAGCCGCCGTCGTCCGACGTCCTGGTTTCGGTCCGCGACCTCGGCAAGACCTTCGGCGCGGTCCGGGCCGTCGACGGCGTTTCGTTCGACATCGCCCGTGGCCGGACGCTCGCGCTGGTGGGCGAATCCGGCTCGGGCAAATCGACGACGGCGCGGATGATCCTGCGCCTGGAGACCCCGACCGACGGTGTCGTGGAGTTCGACGGGCAGGACATAACGTCCCTACGCGGTGAGGAACTGCGTCTGCTGCGACGCCGGTTCCAACTGGTGTACCAGAACCCGTACGCCTCGCTGAACCCGAAGTTCAGCATCGAGGACGTCATCTCCGAGCCACTGCGGGCTTTCGGCGTCGGCACCAAGGCGGAACGCCGGGCGCGAGCGGCGGAGCTGGTCGATCAGGTCGCGCTGCCGTCCTCGGTGCTGAAACGCAAACCCGCCGAACTGTCCGGCGGGCAGCGGCAACGGGCGGCCATCGCACGGGCGCTGGCGCTGCGCCCGGACCTGATCGTCGCCGACGAACCCGTGTCCGCACTGGACGTTTCGGTGCAGGCGCAGATCCTGCGGCTGCTCGCCGACCTCCAGGAAGAACTCGGGCTGACCTACCTGTTCATCTCGCACGACCTCGCCGTGGTCCGTCAGATCGCGGACACCGTCGGCGTGCTGCGCGGCGGCGAACTCGTCGAGCTGGGCCCCGCGCAAGACGTCCTGGAGCGGCCGAGCGCGGAATACACCGGGGAACTGCTCGCCGCCATCCCCGGCCGGAAACCCTTGGAGACACGGTGAAATTCGGACTCTTCTCGCTCGTCGCGAACCATCCCGACCCGGTGACCGGGGTGACGCCGAGCCAGCACGAACGTCTGCGTCGAGTTGTCGACGAAGCGATTTTCGCCGAAGAACTCGGATTCGACGCGTACGGTGTCGGCGAACGGCACGGCGAGCCGTTCCTTTCCTCGGCACCGCCGGTGATCCTGGCCGCGGTCGCCGAACGCACCGAACGCGTCCGGCTGCTGACCACGCTGACCGTGATCAGCGTGCTGGACCCGGTCCGGGTCGCCGAGGACTACGCGACGCTGGACCAGCTTTCCGGCGGACGGCTGGACCTCATGATCGGGAAGGGCAACGATCCCCGGCATTTCCCGCTGTTCGGGCTCGAAGAGGAGCGGCAGTGGGAGTACCAGGCCGAGAAGTTCGCCCTGCTGCGCCGCCTTTTCCTGGAGGAGGGAGTGACCTGGGAGGGTGAGTTCCGCGCGCCGCTGACGGACGTCACAACGCAGCCCCGGCCGTTCCATCCGCGGCCGAGGATCTGGCATGGGAGCGCGTCGAGCACCGAGTCGACCGAACTGGCGGCGAAGTTCGGCGACCCGCTGTTCACCGCGAACGGCTTCCACCCCAAGAAGAAGTACGCCGACCTCATCGACCACTACCGGCGGCGATGGGTGGACCACGGCCACGATCCGGCGGACGCGCTCGTCGGCTCGGGCGCGGGTGGGCTGTATGTCGCCAAGACGTCACAGGCGGCGCTGGACGGCTACCGGCCGTACTTCGAGGCGCTGATGCGGACACCCGCGTACCAGCACAACAACTCGGAGTTCACCACGCTGGAGGACAAGATCGCCAATGGTTCCGCGCTGGTCGGGAGCCCGGAACAGGTGATCGACAAGATCGGCGACTACCACGCGTCCTTCGGGCACGAGGTCCAGGCTGTCTCGGTCGACGGGCTGACGTCCGAAGAGGCACGGGACGTCCTGGAACTTTTCGCCGCCGACGTCATCCCGATCGTGCGGAAAGAGCTGCCCTCCCGGGTGTGGGAAAGCTAGTAATCCCGCGGACGGTGGCGTGTCACGTCGACCTCAAGATCTCGCGCGCGACGATGTCGTTCTGCCGGAACGGAAGCGCGTTGGTCCGCGGCCGGGTGAACGCCCCGGCGGACCGCGCGGACGTATGCGGGCCGAGCGCGAACCGGCGCGGATGCGGGCGGCCGTCGCCGTCGAGCATCCGGCCGTCGGAGACGCGGGTGTGGATACGGCCGGCGAGCAGCCTGTCACCGGTGACCGTGTCGAGTACCGCTTCCTCGCCGAGCGCGCCGCTGTCACGCAACTGTCGCAAAAGGACGTCAGAGGCGCGGGCGATGCTCGGCTCGGGCAACCGTGCCTCGACGAGCGTTCGCGCCTCGGTCTCGCCAGGGAAGCTCGCACCGGACGCGACGAATACCCGGCGTTCCTCATCTGCTGAAACGCGCATTTCGGCGCCGAGGAAGGAAACGAGTCCGGCTTCCTGGAGCGCGAGCAGTTCTTCGAGCCGTCGCGGTGGCGGCCCGCTGGCGAAGTAAGAGAAGAATCCGAGGAACCATCCGTCCACATCGGACAGTTGAGACTCCGCGTCGAGCCGACCGGTCTGCACCAGCGCGGGAAGCTGGCCCATCACGGACAGCAGCGCCATGAACGCGCCCAGATCCGCGCTGTACTCGGCATCCGCACGGCGGCTCAAGTCCGCTTCGACGTACTCGCGCAGTTCCTTGCCGTACTCCTCGGCGGTGCCGAACACCGTGCCCGCCATCGGCCGGTCGAGCCGGTCCAGGTCGAGCCGATCGTCGGGGGCCGGTACCGCCCGCGCCACCAGCGCGCCGATTTCGCCGGGTGCCGCGTCCGCGAAGGCGTCGGCGAAGACGGCGAAGTCCATGCGCACCCGTTCAGGATGGGCGGTGAACAGTTCGCTGTAGTAGGCCCAGGCGAGCTCCTTCGAGATCAGCGGCCACACGTCACGACAGAAGTCGATCCGCCCCGGCACGGCACAGAGCTTTTCGATGGCGTACGCGTCGAAGAACCTGGGCAGTCGCAACGGCTTCCCGCGCAACCGGTAGCCGATCTTCGCGTGATACGGCACTCCGCGACGCGAACCGATGTGCAGAACGGGTTCGGCGCCGCTGGGGTGGTACTTCAACCCGCCGCACGCCTGTTCTTCGAAGCGGCCGCCGCGACCTTCGGTCAGCAGCAGCATCAAATCGACGAACGCGAGCCCGAATCCCCGCACCAGCACGGTTTCCCCGGGCGCGATCGCCGAATAGTCGACGTCGGCGGTGTACCCGGCGGGGTAGTAGGCGAGATCGTGGCGGGCGGCGAAGTCCGCGAGGCGCGCTTCCCGCTCGTCCGGTTCCGCGTCGAGATGGCCGACGGTGAACAGGACCGCGTCCACCTTCAGCGGTTCCGCGCGGTCCTCCAGCCAGAGCGACTGCGGCTCGCCGTCCTCCAGCCGCACCGCACGGGTCCGGTGCTCGACGACCTCGATCCCCGCCGGGAGTCCGGCCAGCACCTCGCGGTGGAACCACGCGAGGTACGCGCTCTGCAACCGTCGAGTGGGGAAGTGATCGCTTTGCAGGGCCTCGAGTTCGGCACGCAGACTGTCGTCGACCTCGGCATCGAGCGTGCCCGCGCGGACCAGCCTCGCCCACTCGATCAGCGAAGGACCGGGGCGGATCGGACCGTCGATCTTCACCGTGTCGTCGGTGAAGACCGTGACGTCCTCGGGCATGGAGTTCATCCGCAGCAACGGCGATTGTTCGTACCGCCAGACGCGCCCGGCACCGGCGGGAAAGGGATCGATGAGGTGCACGACGAGCCGCCGCTCGCCGAGCAGTTCGCCGGCGTTCGCACCGAGCCGTTCGAGCACGCCCACCCCGCGCGGGCCGGCGCCCACCACCGCCAGCACGTAGGGAAGGTCCGCGGTACTCACGAAGCCGAAGCTACGCCGCGATTCCGGGACGCGTGCGGGTTCTCACGGAGCGGAACTCGTTGCCACACCAAGGAATCACGCGTACTCGTCGTATCGGGGGACACGGACGAGAGGGACGGACGATGCCGGTCGAATTCCTGGGTATCGGAGGCACCAACGACGGTTCGGAGACGCGAACGAGGTCGGGCGGCGTCTTCGACAAGGACTACACGCTACGCCTCGCGCGGGCGCACGAGGAGTTCGGCTGGGATCGGGTGCTGTTCGCGTACGGTTCCAGCGGTCCGGACCCGGCGCAGGCGGCGGCCTACGTCGCGGCGAAGCTCGACAAGCTCCAAATCCTGCTGGCGCACCGGCCGAACGTCTCGTATCCGACCTTCGCGGCGAAGACGTTCGCCACGCTGGACCAACTTTCGGACGGAAAACTCACCGTTCACTTCATCACCGGCGGCAGCGACCACGAGCAGCAGCGCGAAGGCGACTACCTCACCAAGGACGAGCGCTACTCACGCACCCGCGAGTACATCCAGATCGTGAAGCAGGCCTGGACGTCCGAGGAGCCCTTCGACCACGAAGGCGAGCACTACCGCTTCGCCGACTTCGTCCTCGACGTCCGCCCTGTGCAGCAGCCACGTCCTGGCGTCTCCTTCGGCGGCTCGTCTCCGGCGGCGTACACGGCGGGTGGGGCCGAAGCGGACATCTTCTGCCTGTGGGGTGAGCCTCTCGCGCAGACCGCCGAGCAGATCGAGTCCGTCAAGGCCGCGGCGAAGGCCGCCGGACGGACCGACGTCCCGCGGATCCAGGTCGCGTTCCGCCCGATCATCGCGCCGACCGAGGAACTCGCCTGGGAGAAGGCGTACCGGACGGTCGACGCCATCAAGGCCCGCACCACCGGAGGCAAGCAGCTGACCCGGCGGCATTCGCTCACGAACCCGGAGAACACCGGCTCGCGGCGGCTCCTCGCGGTCGCCGCCGAGGGCGAGCGGTTCGACCGGGCACTGTGGACGCCCACCGCGGCCGCGACCGGCGGCGCCGGAAACTCCACCGCGCTGGTCGGCACGCCCGAAACCGTCGCGCAGGCTCTGCTCGACTACTACGACCTCGGCGTCGACATCCTCTCGGCGCGCGGGTACGACATGCTCGGCGACACGATCGACTTCGGCCGTCACGTCATCCCGATCGTGCGCGAAGAGGTCGCCAAGCGCGACGCGGCTTCGACCCGGGAAGTGCTCGCGGTCGACGGCTGATCATCCATTCGGCCTACTGTGTCAACGCGCTACGACGGTCGCACAGCGGAGTCGAAGCGCGTTCGGACACGGCCCCGCACACCGGCCGCGCGGCGCTCGCGCGACTCGTCGTCGCGCAGCCGGAATCCGAAGCCGAGCGATACGGCCACACCCTAATTCTTCCGGCGACAGGACCGAAAAAGCCGGAACCCGCTGGTCTGGACCTCGATACCGGCCACCGGGGCATCGGCGACTTCCGGCTGCTCTTCCGGGAAAAAGATCTCTGCCCCAGAAACCCGGCGAAAGAACCTAGCCAATCACCAACAGTCAGGAGACACTTACGTGAACGAATGACGCTTCGTGACGAGCTCGTGACCGCGTTACTCTCGGTCACGAGTTTGTCGCGTAATAAGGACCCTATTGGGGGCAACATGGCTTCGGCCGGACGGGTCACCTACCGCGAGGTGTTCGGTGTAGCCGAGTTCCGTTCGCTCTGGTTCGCCGAGCTGTTCTCGATCTTCGGCGACCAGCTCGCCAGAGTCGCTCTCTCGGTCCTCGTCTTCTCCGAAACCCGCTCCGCGACCCTGACCGGTCTCACCTACGCGCTGACCTACGCTCCTTCACTGCTCGGCGGCATCTTCCTCACCGGCTTCGCGGATCGCTTCCCTCGCCGGGCCGTGATGGTGACCGTGGACCTGCTGCGGGCCGCGCTGATCGCGCTGGTCGCCGTCCCGGTACTGCCGTTCTGGGTCCTGTGCGTCCTCGTCGGCGCCGTCTCGCTGCTGAACCCGCCGTTCAAGGCCGCCCAGCTCGCCCTGCTGCCGCAGATCCTCGAAGGCGACCGGTTCGTCGTCGGCATGGCGATCCGCAGCATGACCGTCCAATCGGCGCAGCTGGCCGGATTCGCCGGCGGCGGTCTCCTGCTGACCGCGCTCGAACCCCATCTCGCCCTCGCGCTGGACGCGGTCACGTTCCTGATCTCGGCGCTGTTCGTCCGGCTGGGTCTGGCCGCCCGCCCGGCCGCGGCGACGGGAGAGAAGCGCAAATCGTTCTTCGCGTCGATCGGCTCGGGCGGGAAAATCGTCTTCGCCAGCTCGGGGCTGCGCGCGTTGCTGCTGTTCACCTGGCTGATGGGCCTGCTGCCGGTGTACGAGGGCATCGCGGCGCCCTACGTCGCCTCGTCGGGCGGCGGCCCCGAAGTCATCGGCCTGTTGCTGGCCGCCGACCCGATCGGCAGCGTGATCGGCGCGTTCATCTACTCGCGCTGGGTGCCGGCGCACGTCAGACCGAAGCTGATCGGGCCGCTTTCGGCGCTGACGGCGGTCCCGCTGCTGTTCTGCTTCCTGCAACCGGGTCCGTTGTCGTCGATCGTGTTGTTCGTGGTCTGCGGCGGCTTCGGCACGGTGGCACTGATGCAGGCGACGGCGTCACTGACGCTGGCCGTGCCGGACGAGAACCGGGCGCAGGTGATGGGGCTGTCGAACACCGGCCTGACCACGACGATGGGCGTGAGTCCGCTGATCGGCGGCATCCTGGCGGATCAGGTTGGCCCTCAGACGACGGTCGGCATCTTCGGGCTCGTGGGGTTGGTGCTGACGATCCCGCTCGCGCTGAGCTGGTGGCGGAACCTCAACGGTGATCCGGAACGGTGGCAGGAAAAAGACGCCGCACGCGCGGAACATTGAGGTGTTCCACGCGCCGGCCCGATCGCGCGGCCAACTGGCGCACGCCTCAGTTTCACTGATCCCTACCGGCCATCGCTGGCACCTTTCCCTCGACCTCTCAGAGAAAAGTACACACCTAGGGAGCTTGTCGACAGCCCGCAAGTCGGTAGAAGCTGTCCGTAAGTAGGGGGTTTCGGAGAATGACGCAAGAGTCAGGGGGAAAGATGATCACATCGGAGGAACGCGCTGGACATCGTTCGGCTCTCACGGTAGCGACGTGGGAGCTGTGGAAGAGGCCTAAGCACTGGATCGCCTACACCGGGCTGTCCGTGGCGTCGATGCTGGCACTGACGGGGGTCTTCGCCACATCCATCGCCATCACGTTTTCGCAGGTCTTGCTGTGTTTCCTGCTCGCGGGGCTCGCCATCGCGCATACCGAGGCGACCCGCCGGATCGAGCGGCAGAGGCGCAGTATGAGCGTCACCCCGCATATCAACATGACCTCGGTCTGGGTGCTGCCCGGTGCGATTCTGCTGCCGCCGCAGTTGACCGCGCTTCTCGTCACCGTGATTTATCTTCACCTCGGATACCGCAGTTGGGCAGGTCTTCGCACGGTCAACCCCCATCGAACTGTGGCGAACGCCACATCGATGACGCTGACCGCGTTCGCCGCCTGGGCGGCCGTTCAGGTCGTCGGCGCCGAAGTGGAGTCGGTGACTTCGATCTGCGCCGCGAGCCTCGCCTTCTTCTTGATGAACGCCGTCTTCACCGGCACCGGTCTGTACTTCGCGGCGCCGAAGAAGGCGACGATCCAGACTCTCCTCGGCTCGTGGGACGACAACATCCTCGAAGCGTCGACGGTCTGCATCGGCGCGCTGGTGCTCGCCGTGCTGCCCCACCAGCCGGTGCTCGTGCTGCTCGTCTTCCTGCCGCTGTACCTGTTGCAGCGTTCGGTGCTGATCAAGCAGCTCGAAGAACTCGCCACCACCGACCAGAAGACCCAGCTGCTCAACGCCACCACCTGGCAGCAGGGCGCCGTCCGTGAGGTCGCCCGCGCCGAGCGCGACAACGGCCAGTTCGGCGCGCTGATGATCGACCTCGACCACTTCAAGAGCATCAACGACACGTTCGGCCACCTGGCGGGCGACGACGTGCTCAAGGGGGTCGCGGCGCTGGTCAAGGCCGAAACCCGGGCGCAGGACCTCGCCGGCCGCTTCGGCGGCGAGGAGTTCGTCGTACTCCTGACCTCGTCTTCGAAGCAGGAGTCCGTCGCGGTCGCCGAGCGCATCCGGCAGCGGATCAGCGAGATGGTCATCAGGACGCAGGACAACGCGGGCAACAACGTCGTCATCGAGCAGCGGACGGCGTCGGTCGGCGTCGCGACGTTCCCGCTCGACGGCCGGACGATCGACGAGGTCATGGCCTCGGCCGACGCGTCCGTCTACGCGGCCAAACGCAACGGGCGCAACCGCGTCGTGTCCTCGCCGGACCTGGCGGCGGTCGCCGAAGAGGCTGGAAAGTCTCTGGAGGCCGTCGCGGCTTAACGCAACCGTTCCATCACGTCGGCGGCCTCGGTCCGAAGCCGGACCACGCCGCCGACGGTGAATTCGGTGAGCAGGTCGATGAGCGCGTCCGCGTCGGGCGGCTCGCCGTCCCAGCTCGCCTGGACGAGTGCTTCGGTCATCGCGAAGAACAAGGTGACCAGCGCCTTGTCCGCGCGGCCCGAGTCGACGCCGTGGCGTGCCCAGCGCTGACGGCTCGCCTCGGTGTAGACCTCCGCGAGCCGCTCCCGCAGCCGGGTGAGGGCCGGATCGCCCATGCGCTCCGCCTCGCGCAGCACCGGGAACGCGTCGGGGTTCGCCGCGACGAAGGCGAACATGTTGGCGTAGTTGCCGCGCGCCCAAGACCGGAGTTCGGGCTGCGAAAGGTCGAGGGCGGGCGCGCCGATCGCCTCGAAGGCGCGCTCCTCGATATCCGCCACGACCTGGGCGAACAGTGTCACGCGGTCGCCGAACTGTTCGTAGACGGCTTGGCGGGACACTCCCGCGCGCCGGGCGATCTGCTCGATCGTCGCGGCCTGCGCGCCGTGCGCGGCGAAGACACCGGCCGCCGAAGCCAGCACCCGAGCGCGTTGCTCATCGAGGGGGAGTTTGCGCGGTCTCCCTCTCGGCGCCGGACTTGACATTGTGCGCCACCTCACCGACTCTTTTTCGACATCCCTGTCGGAAAATGTTTCTGCTCAACGAGGAGCAAGCATGCGTCCAGGATCCCGGCGCGGTGTGTCCGCCGCCGTCTCAGCGGCCACCATCGCGGCCCTGCTGACCTTCGGGGCACAGCAGGCCGTCGCCGCCCCGTCCTTCTACGACCCCCCGTCGCCACTGCCCGCGGGTGCTCCCGGCGACATCATCCGGCACGAACCGTCCACGTTCTACGTCGATCCCGTGAAACTCATCAAGGCCGACGCGGACGTCCAGCGGATCATGTACCGCAGCACCGACACCCACGGCAGGCCGAACGCCGTGACCGGCACCGTCCTCACCCCGAAGAAGGCGTGGAACGGGCCCGGCGAGCGGCCGGTCATCGGCTACGCGGCCGGGACACAGGGCGTCGGCGACCAGTGCGCGCCGTCGAAGGCCCTCTCCGCAGGCATGGAGTACGAAGGGCCCTTCATCGCCGGGTTGCTGCTTCGCGGCTACGGCATCGTCGTCACCGACTACGAAGGCCTCGGCACTCCCGGCGTCCACACGTACGTCAACCGCGTCGCCGAGGGCAACGCCGTCCTCGACTCGATCCGCGCGGCGCAGCGCCTGCCCGAAGCGAACCTGCCGGACAGCGGCCCGGTCGCGACCGCCGGCTACTCCCAGGGCGGCGGGGCATCGGCGTCGGCCGCCGAACTCCAGCCGTCGTACGCGCCCGAACTCAGGCTGAAAGGCTCGTACGCGGGCGCCGTCCCGGCGAACCTGGCCGAGGTCGGCAAGAACATCGACGGGCACTACGCCTTCGGTTTCCTCGGATTCACGCTGGTCAGCATGGACGCGGCGTATCCGGAACTGAAGATCCCGGCCCTGCTCAACGCGAAGGGCGTCGAGGCGTTCGAGAAGGTCAAGCAGGAGTGCACAGTGGACGCGATCTTCGCGCACGCGTTCACCCAGTCGAAGAACCTGACCAAGGACGGCAGGCCGCTGACCGCGTACCTCGGCGAAGAGCCGTTCAAGACGCGTGTCGACCAGCAGCTCATCGGGGCGCGGAAGCCGGGAGCGCCGACGCTGGTCGTCCACAGTGCGCTCGACGACATCGTGCCCTACGCGCAGGGACGGACCATGGCGCGCTCGTGGTGCGCGAAGGGCGCGAAGGTGCAGTTCTCGACTTCGCTGGTTCCGACGCACGTCGGCGGGGCGATCCGGGCTTTCCCGGAGGCGTTCGCCTGGCTTGAGGGTCGCTTCGCGGGGCTGCCCGCCTTCGGCAACTGCGGCCTCTTCTAGGGGGTCACGATTGTTATAAACGGTCCGTTCATAACAAATCCTGTTATGAACGGACCGTTCATAACACCTGGCTCACTTGAGGCCGGTCGCCTCCGCGGCGGCGGGGTCCGAGTCGCTGAGGAAGGTCCGGCAGCGGTCGTACTCCTCGGTCTCGCCGATCTTGCCGGCGGCCTTGCCGAGGACGGCGAGGGAACGCAGGAAGCCCTGGTTCGGACGGTGCGCCCACGGCACCGGCCCGTGTCCCTTCCAGCCCGCGCGGCGGAGCTGGTCGAGGCCGCGGTGGTAACCGGTGCGGGCGTACGCGTAGGCGGCGACGGTCTCGCCGGCGTCGAACGCCTTCTCGGCGAGCGAAGCCCAGGCCTCGCTGTAGTCGGGGTGCTCGGCGGCGACGGCGGCCGGGTCGCTCCCGGCGTCCAGCGCCGCCTGCGCGGCGGTGTGCTCGGGAAGGTGCGTCGGCTGGGGGCCGAGGAGGTTCGTCATGCGGCCCATTGTCCCCGTGCCCTGTGACTAGAAGAACAGGCTCCCGAGAATGCCCCCACCGGCCAGCACCAGAGCGGCGACGAGGATCGCCGCGACAAGTCGTTTCGGCATCATGGCGGCACACCTTGCCCTGCTTCGCACGCCGACCGCAAATCCGCCACCCCTACGGGTGAACCCCGATTTTCCACCCCAAATGCCCATCCCGTGATCTGGAGCAGGGAAGATGTCCGGCATGACAAAGGCGACAGAAGTGACCGGGGACCTCTCGCCGGGTGTCATTCCCCGCAGTCCGATCGCGAAGACGAAGCTGTTCTTCAAGCTGCACTGGCATCGCGGCGCGCCAGGACAGGCGACGCCGGGTTGGGTGCTGAACTTCTGCTACGGCATGTGGCTCGCCGCGTTCGCCTTCAAACTGGTGGGCTCGTCCTGGGACATGTCGTGGCATTTCATGTGGCTCCGGGACGATCTGGCCCCGCCGCACCTGATCAACACCGTCGGCACGGTGATCATCATGGTGCTCGTCGCGATCCACAGCTACACCGGGATGGGCGCCGACCGACGCTCGCTGCGGCTGATGCAGATCGGGCTCGTGGTGTTCCTGATCGCGGCGCCGCTGGACGTCATCAACCACCGCGTCAACGGTCTCGACCTGACCGCGTGGAGCCCGTCGCACATGATGCTCTACATCGGCACGGGCATCATGCAGGCCGGCGTGATCATGGGCTGGCTGAAGTACGCCAAGCCCGGCCGGATGCGCACCGGTGTCCTGATCGGACTGTGGACGTTCTTCCTGGAGAACACCTTCTTCCCGAACGGTCAGCAGGAGTACGGCATCCTCGGCCTGCGCGCCTGGGAGCGCGGCACGCCCGAGGCGGAGCCCGAACTGCTGAACTTCGCCGCGAACCAGATCGGGCATCCGGTCGACCGGGTGGCGGTCGAGTACTTCACGATGCCGATCGACGACTGGGTCTACCCGCTGTGGGGCATCGGCGTGATGGCGCTGATCTTCGCGCTGGCGCGGCACACGACCGGCTTCCGCTGGGCTGGCACCACGGTCGCGGCGGCCTACCTCGGCTACCGGCTGGTGATGTGGCCGCTGCTGCTCGGGATGGGCTTCCCGATCTCGGTCGTGCCGTTCTACCTGCTCGCCGTCGGGCTCGCGGTCGACCTGGCGTTCCGCATCGGCCGGGGGCATCCGCTGCTGACCGCGGGCGTCGGCGCGCTGCTGGTGACGGCGTTCGGCTACGGGATGCTGTGGGTGCAGTCGCAGTTCCGGCCGTGGCTCCTCGGCGACGCGCATACGGAGTCGGCGCCGCCGGTGGCCTACTGGACGGCCGCGGTCTGCCTGGTCGGGGTCGGCGCGCTGTGGGCCGCCGCCGGACCGGGGACGCGGGCGGTGAACTCGCTGCTTGAGAAGCGCCGGAGCCGCACGGAGCTTCCGGCTAGCTGAGCCTCAAGCCGATTCGTGCCCGGCCTGCCACAACGAAGCGAGCGGGAGCGCCATCAGCCGATCACCGAAGCTGATGGCGCCCTGGCTCCCGGTGTGCAGAACGAACCCTTGTGTGAACTGATCGCCGAGAAGGTCCCGTAACTGGGCGAGCCCTCGGAAGTCCGCCGCGGTCACCGTGTCCCGCGCCTTCGATTCGACACCGACGATCTGTCCGTCGTCCCGCTCCAAGACCACATCGACCTCCGCACCGCCGCTCACTCGCCAGTGATGCAGCCGGACCTCGGCTTCGCTCCACGTCGCCTGCTTCGCGAGTTCGTTGACGATGAAGGTCTCGACAAGGGGGCCACGAGTCGGCGCCACCGGCTTCGCCAGCGATTCCGGGGAGACGCCCAGCAAAGAAGCGGCGAGTCCCGTGTCGGTGAGGTGGAGCTTGGCGTGCTTCACCGCCCGGGAAGTCAGGTTTCGTGACCACGCCGGGAGCCGATGGACCAGGAACACCGCTTCGAGCAATTCGACGTACTTGTTCACCGTGGTGCGGTGAAGGCCGGTCCTGGTCGATGTGTTCACGCTGTTGTGCTCTTGCGCTGTGATGGAGGCCAGGTAGGACAACAAGGCCGTCATGGCGCTGGGTTCGTTGATCCTGGCCATTTCCCGGATGTCCCGCTCCGAGATGGCCCGCACATAGGCACGGAACCAGGCTTTACGCGCCCGCACGCCACCGAGAAGCGCGGGCTCGGGGAACCCACCACGGCAGATGCGCGCGAAGTAGTCCGTGCGATCGACGCCCGAAGGGCCGAGGTCCAGCAGACGGCTGGGTTCGTCGAAAGCGACATCGATGAACCGCTCGAAGCTCCCCTCGAACTCACCCTGCGAAAACGGCCAAACGTCGACGACGACGCCCCTGCCTGCCAAGGATTCGGACAGGCTCGGCGTAGCCAGGAATCGTGTGGAACCCGCCAGGACGTAGCGCCCCGCCCCGCTTTCCGCATCGACTTTCGCTTTGATGGCCCTGATCAGCGGGTCGCCTGCCCGCTGCACCTCGTCGATGAGCCTGGGTTCCGGACCGGTACCCGCGAACCCGACGGGATCGGCGATGGCTGCCTGCAGAAGCTGCTCGTCGTCCAGATTGAAAGAGCTCCCACCGTGACGCCGGTGAAGGTGCCCGAGCATGGTCGTCTTGCCGGCCTGGCGAGGGCCGTTGAGGATCACGACTCGGAAGTTCGACAGGTACTCCTCAGCGACGGCGCAACTGGCCCGCACCAGGTCCGATTCGGCCATAGCTCCTCAGAGATACCGGGGTCGTGTACATCTCACAGTACCTCTGAGCGACATTTCACGGTCGAGTGAACCGACATTCCACAGTGCAAGTGATCGACATTTTGCTGATCTTGAAGCTGCTAGTCCCAGGCCCATCCCCAGTGCTATGAACGGCCCGTTACTTGCAAATTTTGCAAGTAACGGGCCGTTCATGGCACGCGGGTCAGTCGGATCAGGAGAGCTTGTTGCCCGCCGAACCCAGCGACTGAGCGGCCTCGACGATGCGAGCGGCCATGCCGGCCTCGGCGGCCTTGAGGTAGCTACGCGGGTCGTAGACCTTCTTGTTGCCGACCTCGCCGTCGATCTTCAGGACGCCGTCGTAGTTCTTGAAGAAGTGCTCCGCGATCGGACGCGTGAAGGCGTACTGCGTGTCGGTGTCGACGTTCATCTTCACGACGCCGTAGGACACCGCCTCGCGGATCTCCTCCGGCAGCGAGCCGGAACCGCCGTGGAAGACCAGCTCGAACGGCTTCGAACCGGCGGGGAGGCCGAGCTTCTTCGACGCCGCCTCCTGGCCGCCCTTGAGCACGTCCGGGCGCAGCTTCACGTTGCCGGGCTTGTAGACGCCGTGCACGTTGCCGAAGGTCGCGGCCAGCAGGTAGCGGCCGTTCTCGCCGGAGCCGAGCGCGTCGATCGTCTTCAGGAAGTCGCCCTCGGCGGTGTACAGCTTCTCGTTGATCTCGGCTTCGACGCCGTCTTCCTCGCCGCCGACGACGCCGATCTCGACCTCGAGGATGATGTTCGCGGCCGCGGCCTTGGCGAGCAGCTCCTGCGCGATCTCGAGGTTCTCGTCGAGGTCGATCGCGGAGCCGTCCCACATGTGGCTCTGGAACAGCGGGTTCTGGCCGTTCTTGACCCGCTCGGCCGAGATCTCGATCAGCGGGCGGACGAAGCCGTCGAGCTTGTCCTTAGGGCAGTGGTCGGTGTGCAGCGCGACGTTCACGTCGTACTTGGCGGCGACGACCTGGGCGAACTCGGCGAGCGCGACCGAACCGGTCACCATGTCCTTGACCTTCTGGCCGGACGCGAACTCCGCGCCGCCGGTGGAGAACTGGATGATCCCGTCGCTCTCCGCCTCGGCGAACCCGCGGATCGCGGCGTTCAGGGTCTCCGACGAGGTCACGTTGATGGCCGGGTAGGCGAATTCGTTCGCCTTCGCCCGGTCGAGCATCTCCGCGTAGACCTCGGGGGTGGCGATGGGCATCGTTTACTCCTCCTCGAAGCAGGCTGGTGCACCTCTCGGCCGCATCGTACGAGGTGGGCCGGGAGGTGCCTACAGCCGTCGTATCAGAGAAGGACGCCGGCGAGCGCCCGGTAGACCGGAAGCGGGTCGGGGTTCAGTACCTGGATGTTCACGTGGTCCGCCCCGGCTTCGAGGTGCGCGGTGACGCCGCGGGCGACCGTCTCGGCGTCCCCGTGGACGGCCAGCGCGTCGACCAGCCTGTCGCTGCCTTCGCCTGCCAGGTCCTCGTCGGTGAAACCGAGGTTGCGCAGGGAGTTCGTGTAGTTGACCAGGCCGAGGTAGAACCCGACACCCGTTCGGCCGATGGCACGGGCCTTCGCGGGATCGGTCTCGAGGACGACTTTCTGCTCGGGCGCGAGCAGCGGTCCTTCGCCGAGGATCTCGCGCGCCTGACGCGTGTGTTCGGGCGTCATCAGGTACGGGTGGGCTCCCGCCGTGCGGTCTCCTGCGAGTTTGATCACCTTCGGGCCGAGAGCGGCCAGCGCGCGGCCGTCGACGGGTACTCCGGCGGCATCGAGGGCGTCGAGGTACTCGACCAGCGCGGTGTACGGCTTCTTGAACTCCGCGGTGTGCTCGCGGTGCCCGGCGCCGACGCCGAGCAGGAAGCGGCCCGGGTGCTTCGCCTCGATACGCTTGTACGACTCCGCGACCGTGGCCGCGTCGTCCTTCCAGATGTTGACGATGCCGGTGGCCACCTTGATCGACTTCGTGGAGTCGAGGAGTTCCTCCGCCTTCGCGAGGTCACCCGACGGTGAGCCGCCGAGCCAGATGGCGCCGTAGCCGAGTTCTTCCAGCTCACGAGCCAGCTCGGGGGTGAACACGCTTTCGTGCTGCCAGATGCCGATCCTGCCGAGTTCGATTCCCATGTACCTGGCCAACACCGCGGGCGGGCGATGTCTTCCCTTAAGTTCGGGGTATGGCGAAACTCGGCAACACCGACCTCGACGTCCGGGGGATCAACCTCGGCGGGAACGTCTTCGGCTGGACCGCGGACGAGCAGCAGTCCTTCGCCGTCCTCGACGCCTACACAGCGGCGGGCGGCAACTTCATCGACAGCGCCGACCTGTACTCCAAGGGTGGCTCCGAGACGATCATCGGCAACTGGCTGACCAAGCGCGGCCGCCGCGACGACGTCGTCATCGCGACCAAGACCGGGATGTGGGACGAGCGGAAAGGCCTGTCGGCGGCCAACATCGCGGCGGCGGCCGAAGACTCGCTGCGGCGGCTCCAGACCGACCACATCGACCTCTACTACGCGCACATCGACGATCCGGAGACCCCGATCGAAGAGACGCTGCGGGCCTTCGACGCACTCGTGCGCGCGGGCAAGGTCCGCTACATCGCGGCGTCGAACTACTCCGCGGAACGCCTGTCCGAAGCACTGTCCATTTCGGACCGCGAAGGCTTGGCGAAGTACGCCGTCCTGCAGCCGCACTACAACCTCGTCGAGCGGGACTACGAAACCGAACTGGCGCCGACGGTCGAGCGCGAAGGCCTGACCATCCTGCCGTATTTCGCGCTGGCCAAGGGTTTCCTCGCCGGGAAGTACCGCTCGAAGGACGCCATCGGCGACAGCCCGCGCGCCGCCCGCGCTTCGTCCTATTTGGACGAACGCGGAGAGCGTGTCCTCGCCACACTGGACGCGATCGCGGCCGACCGCGGCGTCACGGTCGCGGCGGTCTCGCTGGCGTGGCTGTTCGCGCGGCCGACCGTCACCGCGCCCATCGCGAGCGCGCGCTCGGTCGAGCAACTGAACGACCTCCTGCCCGCGGCCGACCTCACCCTCACCGCCGAGGAGATCGACGCCCTCACCACCGCGTCGCGCTGAAACCCCCCGCAATTCGGCACCTACTTGCGGACTTACTTGCGGGTAGCTTACTCCGGGTAGGTTGGGGTACCGTCCGAAAGCCGTAGGGCTCGGACGAGGAGGCAACGTGGCCAAGAACAGCGTGAACGGCAAGGTCGTCCTGATCACCGGCGCCGCGAGGGGCATCGGCGCGGGGCTCGCCGAACGCCTGGCCGCGCAGGGCGCGAAGGTCGCCTTGGTCGGCATCGAAGCCAAAGAACAGCAGGTGGTCGCCGACAAGATCGGCCCCGCCGCCCACGCCTGGGAAGCCGACGTCACCAGCTGGGACGACCTCGAACGGGCCACCGCGGGCGTCGTCGAGCACTTCGGCGGGATCGACATCGTCATCGCGAACGCCGGCATCGCGACGTCCGGTTTCGTCCGGTCGGTGGATCCGGCCGCCTTCGAGAAGGTCATCGAGGTCGACCTCCTCGGCGTCTGGCGCACCTTCCGCGTCACGATCCCGCACGTCATCGAGCGCAAGGGCTACCTGCTCGCGATCTCCTCGCTGGCCGCGATCACCCACGCCCCCGGCATGGCCAACTACGCCGCCGCGAAGGCGGGCGTCGAGGCGTTCTCCAACAGCCTCCGCGCCGAAGTCGCCCACCTCGGCGTGAAGGTCGGCGTCGCGCACCCCACCTGGATCCGCACCGACCTCGTCGAGAGCGCCGACAAGCACCCGGTCTTCGGCAAGCTCCGCACCGGGATGCCCGGCCTGCTCGGCAAGACCTACCCGCTGTCCGTCGCCCTCGACCTCCTCCAGGCCGGGGTCAACAAACGCGCCCGCACCATCCACGTCCCGCGCTGGGTCGGCGGGCTCAAGCTGATCCGCGCGTTCCTGCCGCCGATCATCGAGATCGGCGCGAAGAGCCGGATCAAGAAGGCGGACGCGGCCGCCCTCGTGGACATCGAGCAGCGTGGCGCGTACGAATCTTCAATAACCGGTCAGGCAGGCCGGGCCGCCACGAAGAAGGGCTGACCGCATGTCGCGTCGCGACCAGATCCGCATGACACCCGACGAGCTCACCGCGTATCTCGACGAGCAGAAGGTCATCAACGTCGCGACGATCGGGCCCAACGGCCGTCCCCATCTCGCCCCGCTCTGGTACTACCCGCACGAGTCGGGCATCGCGACCTGGACCTACGGCTCGTCCCAGAAGGCGAAGAACCTGGAGCGCGACCCGCGCGCCACCGTGCTCATCGAGGACGGCGACGCCTACGACAAGCTCCGCGGGATCTCCCTCGAAGCCGACGTCGAGGTCATCACCGATACGGCCGTGGTCACCCAGATGGGTATCAAGCTGACCCAGCGGTACGCGGGCGCGAAGCCCGGCGATCCGGTGCCAGACGAGCTGGCGGGGTTCATCGGCAAGCAGGCCCCGAAGCGAATCGGCCTGATTTTCCGGCCGACCAAGATCGTGAGCTGGGATCACTCGAAGCTCGGCGGAACATACTGACCGGTAAGTCGTACTAGAAAGTAACTGTTACTTCCGGTAACGTCATCTGCGCAAGAACGCCTCGACGTGGAGGGCACAGATGACCGAGCGATTCAAGGTCGTGATCGTGGGCACCGGATTCTCCGGGCTCGGCCAGGCCATCCAGCTCGAAAAGGCCGGGATCTCCGACTACGTGATCCTGGAGAAGGCGGACGAAGTCGGCGGTACGTGGCGTGACAACTCGTACCCCGGCTGCGCCTGCGACGTGCAGTCCCACATGTACTCGTTCTCGTACGAGCAGAACCCGGACTGGTCGCGGTCGTTCTCGCCCGCCCCGGAGATCTTCCAGTACCTCAAGGACGTCACCGACAAGTACCGGCTGCGGGACAAGATCCGGTTCGGCGTCGAACTCACCGGCGCCGACTGGGACGAGACCACGCGCCGCTGGCACGTCCACACCAAGGCTGGCCGGACGATCGAGGCCCAGTTCGTCGTCTCCGGCGTCGGCGGCCTGCACATCCCGCAGGTCCCCAAGCTGCCCGGGATCGAGAAGTTCAAGGGTCAGACCTGGCATTCCGCGCAGTGGAACCACGAGTACGACCTGCGTGGCAAGAAGGTCGCCGTGGTCGGCACCGGCGCCAGCGCGATCCAGTTCGTGCCGGAG
Source organism: Amycolatopsis sp. cmx-11-12 (assembly GCF_046269425.1). NCBI lineage: Bacteria > Bacillati > Actinomycetota > Actinomycetes > Pseudonocardiales > Pseudonocardiaceae > Amycolatopsis > Amycolatopsis sp. cmx-11-12. The sequence goes on from NZ_JADNQM010000016.1 coordinate 22,996, forward strand.
ATCGCCCCCGAGGTCACCGAACTGACGCTGTTCCAGCGCACGCCGCCGTGGATCATGCCGAAGCCAGACCACGCCATGCCCGGCTGGGCCAAGACCGCGTTCCGCCGGATCCCCGGCATGCAACGGCTCTACCGCAACGCGCTCTACTGGTTCCTCGAAGCGCGAGCGATCGGCTTCAACGGCCACCCCGCGATGATGAAGGCGGGCGAGGTGATCGCGAAACGCCACATCGGCAAGGGTGTCAAGGATCCCGCGCTGCGCAAGAAGGTCACCCCTGACTACACCATGGGCTGCAAACGGGTGCTGATCTCCAACGACTACTACCCGGCGATCAATCGGTCCAATGTGGACGTCAACACCGACGGTGTCCGCGAGGTCAAGGCGCACAGCGTCGTCGACGGGAACGGCGTCGAGCACGAGGTCGACGCGATCATCTACGGCACCGGTTTCAAGGTCACGGATGCCTTGGAATACCTGGACATCACCGGGATCGACGGCCGCGACCTCGCCAAGGAATGGGCCACCGAGGGGATGCGCACGCACAAGGGGATCAACGTCGCCGGCTTCCCCAACCTGTTCTTCCTCCTCGGCCCGAACACCGCGCTGGGCCACAACTCCGTGGTGTTCATGATCGAATCGCAGTCGCGCTACGTCGTCGACGCGATCAAGCTCGCCGACTCGCGCGGCGCCGCGGCGCTCGACGTGCGGCCCGGCGTGCAGGAGAAGTTCCAGCGCGAGATCCAGGAAAAGCTCGTCAAGGGCGTGTGGACCCAGGGCGGTTGCAAGAGCTGGTATCTCGACGCGAAGGGCGTCAACCGCACGATCTGGCCCGGCTTCACCTGGCGTTACTGGCTCCAGACCCGCAAGGTCGACGCGACCGACTACGAGCTCAGCGGGAGGTCGTCGTGACGGAGCACGAGCAGATCGTCCTGCACGCGCGTGACGTCGAGTTCGACTGGGCGTCGCTGCCGATGCACTGGATCCCCGGCGAACCGCAGGCGACGCACACGATCAACGTGCTGCACCTGGCGCTGCCGGAGGGCGAACGCTGGTTCGTCGAGGTGTTCAAACAGGCAGTGCCGCTGATCCGCGACGAACGGCTCAAGGAGGACGTCCTCGGTTTCATTGGCCAGGAGGCCATGCACGCCGAGGCGCACGACGGCGCGGCCGAACACCTCGAAGCGGCGGGCGTCCACGTCCGGCCGTACATCGCGCAGATGGAGTGGATGTTCCGCCGTCTGCTCGGCGATCGTCCGCTGTCCGCCAAACGGCGGGAAGAATGGCTGATCGAACGGCTCGCCATCATCGCCGCGATCGAGCACTACACCGCCTTCCTCGGCCAATGGATCCTCGACGCCAAGGAACTCGACGCCGCGAACGCGCATCCGACGATGCTGGATCTCCTGCGCTGGCACGGCGCCGAAGAGGTCGAGCACCGTTCTGTCGCTTTCGACCTGTTCATGCATCTCGACGGGCGCTACGGCCGCCGCGTGCGCAGCATGCTCGTGGTGACGCCGGTGCTCGCGTGGGTCTTCTTGCGCGGCACCAGGTTCCTCATGAAGAACGACCCGACCCGGCCGGGCAAGACAAGTTTCAAGACATATCTGCGAGTGGCGAAACTCGGGCTTCTGCCGTCCGGCAGGCAGTTGCGGCGCGAGATCCGGCCGTATTTCCGGAAGTCCTACCATCCCACCGAAACCGGAAATACCGACCAAGCCGTCGCGTACCTCGCGAGTTCCCCGGCCGCGCTGGCGGCCGACGAACCACGATGACGCGCCCGCTGCGGCTCGACGGCAGCGGGCGGACCGACCGCGTGATGGCGTCGCTGACCGCTGTCGTCGCGGTGTACCGCAGGCTCAGCGGGGTGAGCGGACGTCGTCGTCCCCCGGTGCTCGCCGTCGATCGCGATCTCCCGCTGGTCGTCGACGACGTCCGCGTCGAGGCCGAAGGCGTGGTCAGCGTGCGCCTGGTGCACGAAAACGGCGAACCGTTGCCCCGGTGGCGTCCTGGCGCGCACGTCGACCTCTCACCGCGGCCGGGGCTGGTCCGGCAGTACTCCCTGTGCGGCGACCCGGACGACCGCTCGGCCTACCGCGTCGGCGTCCGGCTGCTCGGCGAGGGATCGACTGCGGTGCACGCCTTGAAGAAGGGCGCGCGGATCACGGTGCGCGGCCCGCGCAACGCGTTCCCGTTCGTCGCGAGCCCGGCTTACCTGTTCGTCGCGGGCGGTATCGGGATCACGCCGATCCTGCCGATGGTGCGGCAGGCGGCCGCGTCCGGCGCGGACTGGCGGCTGGTCTACACCGGCCGCGACCGGGCTTCGATGCCGTTCCTGGAGGAATTGTCCGAATTCGAAGACCGAGTCTGGATCCGGCCGGACACCGAGTACGGGATCCCCGCCTCGGGCGCGGAACTGCTCGAAGGGGCAGAAAAGAGTGCCCCGATTTACTGCTGCGGCCCGATTCCGATGATCGTCGGCGTCCGGACTGACGCGGCGCTGCGGACTTCCGGGCCCGTGTTCTTCGAGCGGTTCTCGACGCCACCGATCGTCGGTGGCAAGCCGTTCCGCGTCGAACTGGCCCGCAGCAGTGTGACGCTGGACGTGCCCGCCGACCGGACGACACTCGACGTCCTGCGCGAAACCGTGCCCGGTATCGCCTACTCGTGCCGCCAAGGGTTCTGCGGGACCTGCGAACTGCCGACGGTGACCGGCGACCGCGTCCGGATCTGCGTCGAACGCGAGCCGGTCACCCTCGATCTCTGACGGGTCAGGATTCCTTCGGCAGCCAGGCGCCGATCACCGGCTTGAACTCGCGGACGGTGCGCTCCGCGACGACGCCTTCCAGGTGGTACGGGTCCTGGTCGATGATCTCGGTCAGCGCGGTCTCGTCGGCCGCCTGGTAGAGCGAGATGCCGCCGGAGCCGTCGCCCAGCGGGCCGCCGAGCGCGACAACGCCCTGGTCGGCGAGGTCGGAGAGGAATTTCCGGTGCCGCGGCCGCACCTCCTCCAGCTTCTCCTGCACGTACCGGATCTCCACCAGGAACCAGGCCATCGACGTCTCCAAGATCGCTTCAACAGTGCCGTCGCAGACGCTATCCGACTCCGGAACGGGTTCTCAGGATCCGATCAGGCAGAGGTCCCGCCCCACCCGATACGCTGATCGCGCCACGCACAGGTTGTGCTTCAAAGGGGTAAATGAACAGGTAGGGGTACATGCTCGAGGGCAACGCGGAACGCAGTGTCGAGGCGACCCTCGGCCATCTGCGCACCATGGACGGACCGGTCACGCCACCGCCGCCTGCGGCGCCGCTGACCCTTGAGGATCTCTATCGCCAGCATCGGATGCGGCTGGTCCGGCTGGCCATCCTGCTCGTGGACGAACCGGCCACGGCCGAGGACGTCGTCCAGGAGGCGTTCACCGGGCTCCACCGCAACTGGGGAAAGCTGCGGGACGCCGCCGCGGCCGTCGGCTACCTGCGCACCGCGGTGGTCAACGGATCACGCAGTGTGCTGCGCCGCCGCAAGACCGCTCGCGAGTACGTCGCGCCGCACGCCGTCAACGCGCGTTCGGCCGAAAGCCTCGCCATGCTGTCGAGTGAACATCAGGCCGTTGTGAGCGCTTTGTCCAAACTGCCGCCCCGTCAGCGCGAAGTTCTGGTGCTCCGTTACTACGGTGGGCTGAGTGAGGCCGAGATTTCCGAGGCCGCCGGTATTTCGAAAGGTACCGTGAAGTCAACCGCCAGCCGGGCGCTGGAGGCACTGCAGAAAGCGATGCAGTCGCCGAACTGACACCCGGCCTTAATCTCGACCGCTGGGTTGTGCCGCCATGCTTGGTCCAGACCAATATATGCTGGGGGGCGTGAGAGGCGCCGGAGATTTCGTGATCGTGGGCGGCCGGGTCGTCGCCCCGGACCGTGTCCTAGACGACGGCTGGCTGGCTATCGCCGGCGGCAAGATCGTCCAAGTCGGTTCCGGGACACCCCCGGACATCGACCGCGTCCCTGTGGACGGGTGCCTGGTGGTGCCCGGCTTCATCGACACCCACTGCCACGGCGGTGGGGGCGGGTCGTTCTCCAGCGGGAATCCCGAGGAGCTGCTCCGCGCGGTGCGCGCGCATCGGCGACACGGGACCACGACCATGCTCGGCAGCCTCGTCTCGGACCCCGTTCCGGTGCTCAGGGACCAGATCGCGGCCCTGCGAGAGCTGGTCCAAGAGGGTGAACTTGCCGGAATTCACCTTGAAGGACCCTTCATCTCGAAGGCGCGCTGCGGGGCGCACGACCCGGCGACCCTGATCGAGCCGGATACGGCGACCGTCAACGCGCTGCTCGGCGCGGGCCGCGGCGACATCCGGATGGTCACCCTCGCCCCCGAACTGCACGGCGGGATCAAGGCGGTACGGCAACTGGCCGAATCGGGCGTCATCGCCGCGATCGGGCACACCGACGGCGTCGAGGACCAGATCATCCCCGCGATCGACGCGGGCGCCTCCGTCGCGACGCACCTCTTCAACGCCATGCGGCCCCTCCACCACCGCGAGCCGGGCCCGATCGGCGCCCTCCTCGACGACGAGCGTGTCACCGTCGAACTGATCTGCGACCTCGTCCACGTGCACCCGACGGTGCTGCGGCTGGCCGCGCACCACGCCGGCAAGGGCCGGACGGTGCTCATCACCGACGCCATGTCGGCCACCGACGCCGCCGACGGCAGCTACATCCTCGGCCGCCTCGAGGTCGACGTCCGCGACGGTGTCGCCACGCTGGCCGGGAACGGCTCGCTGGCGGGCAGCACGCTGACCATGGACGCGGCCTTCCGCAACCTGGTCCGCGGCGCGGGTATCGACCTGCTCGACGCCGTCCGCGCGACCTCCGGACGACCGGCCGAACTGCTTGGCATCGCCGACCGGACCGGTTCGCTGCGAGCCGGGCTCGCGGCCGACGTCGTCGTGCTCGACCGCGACCTGCGACCGGCCAAGGTGCTGCGCCAGGGCGAGTGGGTCAAGGACGAGGCTGCGGCTACATTGAGCGCCACGGCCCCACTGAGCGGTGCGGTCGAAGGCGGTGTTTCGGTCAGCGACGGGTAACGGCGAAGGGAGTCGGATGAGCGAGCCCAAGGACCCGGAGAAGCTCCTAGCCGACGCCTTGCGCGCTCAAGCCGTCTTCGCCCCTTCGGCGGAGCGGATCACCGAGGCTTCCGCCGAGAACCCGGTCAAATCGGACACCGAGAGTGATCCTGAGCCGTCCACGGGAGAACACGAGCTGCCGCTGCAGTACGGGCTGCTTTCCGGTGCCGGTGCCAACTCGCTCGAACGGGAGCGCGTCGCACTGGAGGACGCCGAAACGGCCAGGCTGGCGGAGCGTCCGACGCCACCTCCGGCGCCTTCGCCCAGCAGCGCGCCGCTGCCCGCGTACTGGGTGTTGCTGCTGGCTGTGCTGCTGGGACTGGCCGCCGGTTCGGTGGTCGGGCTGCTCACGCTGATCTGAGCCGCCCTCTCCCGCCGGGTCAGGCGCTGTCCTGTGAGTCTGTTCGATGGGCTTCGTGATCCAGGCGGTTCCTGACGGTGCGGGCGGTTCGGCCTCGTACCGGGTCGTACTCGGCTGGACCGCCCGTGCCGTCAGGAACCGCCTGGGCGCGAAGACCGCGAACAGACTCACAGGACAGTGCCTAAGGCACTCAGCGTCACCCTGTACCGTTTTGGTGTGATCCTGGCGCAGAACAACGTGACGACGATGGGCCTCCTGCCGGAGTGGCTGGACCCGATGCACCTGCTGAGCGGGCTGACCGTCCCGGTCATCACCGTGCTCTGCCTGATCATCTTCATCGAGAGCAGCATCTTCCCGGTGCTGCCCGGTGACTCGCTGCTCTTCACCGCGGGCCTGCTCATCGCGAGCGGCTCGATCGAAGCGCCGCTGTGGCTGGTGTGTGTCCTGGTCACCGTCGCGGCGCTGCTCGGCAACCTGCTCGGCTACGGCCTCGGCTGGAAGGTCGGGCCCTGGCTGTTCCGCAAGCCCGACTCGAAGTTCTTCAACAAGAAGTACGTCGATCAGACACACGCCTTCCTGGAGAAGCACGGGCCGAAGGCGGTCGTGCTGGCGCGGTTCGTGCCGTTCGTGCGGACGTTCATCACCTGGATCGCGGGCATCGGCAAGATGGACCCGAAGAAGTACTTCACCTACACCGTCATCGGCGGCATCCTGTGGGCCGCCGGGATCACCGCGCTCGGCCACCTGCTCGGCGACATCCCGTTCATCCGCGACAACATCGACGCGATCTTCATCCTGATCGTGCTGATCTCCGTGGTGCCGATCGTGCTCGAGTACCTGAAGTCCCGCCGCGAGAAGAAGCACGCGGCCGCCGCCGCTCCGGCCGCGGACATGGACGCGACGCAGCAGATCCCGCGCGTGCGCGACTGACCTCTCCTACGTGCCATGAACGGCCCGTTACTTGCGAAATTTGCAAGCAACGGGCCGTTCATGGCGTTCAGAGGGAGAACATCGAACCCGGGTTGAACAGGTTCCCCGGGTCGAGAGCCTGCTTGATCTGGCGGTGGACGCGAAGGCCCACTTCGCCGATCTCCCTGGCGAGCCACTCGCGCTTGATCCGGCCGATGCCGTGCTCGCCGGTGACCGTCCCGCCCAGCGACAGGGCGACCTCCAGAATCGCGTCGAAAGCCTTCCGCGCGCGGGCGAACTCCTCTTCGGAGTCCGGTGAGTAGACGATCGTCGGGTGCATGTTGCCGTCACCGGCGTGGCCGACGACGGCGATCCGCAGCCCCACCTCTTCGCTGATCCGCTCGCAACCGGCGATCAGTTCGGCGATGCGGGTGCGCGGCACGCAGACGTCGTCGGTCAGCCAGACGCCGTACAGTTCCAGCGCGGTGAGCACGACCCGCCGTGCCTGCAGCAGCATCTTGCCCTCTTCGAGATCCTCGGTGGCGTAGGCCAGATCCGCGCCACAGTCGATGCAGATCTGTTCCAGCGCCGCGAGTTCCCGCCGCGCGACCTCGCCGCCGGCGTCGGATTGCCCTAGCAGCAAGGCTTTGCAGTCCGCGCTGGTGCCGAGGTCGGTCTTGAGATAAGCCTCGGCGGCCTTGATGGACGTCGCGTCCATGATCTCCAGCAGCGACGGCACCAGCCCCTCGCGCACGACTCGCGCGACGGCCTCACCGGCGGCCTCCGTGCTGTTGAAGGCCGCGACGAGCGTGGAAGGCAGCTGTGGCAACGGTTTCAGCGCGACGGTCGCCTGCGTGATCACGCCGAGCGTGCCCTCACTGCCGACGAAGAGCCGCGCGAGGTCGTAGCCCGCGACACCCTTCACCGTGCGGCGCCCGGTCTTCAGCAGCGACCCATCGGCGAGTACGACTTCCAGTCCCAGCACGGAATCCGTGGTGACGCCGTACTTCACGCAGCACAGTCCACCGGCGTTGGTGGACAGGTTGCCGCCGAGGGTGCACCAGTCGTAGCTGGACGGGTCGGGCGGATAGAAGAGGCCGTGCTTCTCCACCGCGTTGCGGAAATCGAGGTTCACCACGCCGGGCTGCACGACGGCGAGGCGGTTGCCCTCGTCGATCTCGACGATCTGGTCGAGTTTGGTCAGCACCAGCACGACACAGCCGTCGATCGCGTTCGCGGCGCCGGACAGACCACTGCCGGCGCCGCGGGGCACGATCGGCACCTCGAACTCCGCGCAGGCCTTGACCACGGCCCGCACACCCTCGACGTCGGACGGCAGCACCACCGCGAGGGGCTTGCCCGCCTCGGCGAGCGGCATCATGTCGCGCGAGTAGGCGTCCGTGACATCGGAGTCGGTGAGCACCGCGGCCTTGCCGAGATGCTCGCGGAGACGGGTGACCAAGGCGTCGTTGCTCATGCCCTCATCGTAGGCTCGATTAGATCCGCACTGCGGAACTTTTCTTCCGATCGAGCAGAATGTAGGCCTGAGCACCTGTATAGACGAGCACGGCCACGCCCGCCCATGCGGTGACGTGCATGCCCTGCGTGAAGGCCTCGCGAGCCGACTCCAGCAGCGCCTGCCCTTCGGCGGGGGCGAGCTGCTGCGCGGTGGCGACGGCGCCGCCGAGCGTGTCCCGCGCGGACTCGGCCGTGCCCTCCGGCAGGCCGGACCGGTAGACCGCGGTCGCCACACTGCCCAGGATGGCGGTGCCGAGGGCGCCACCCAGCTCGAACCCGGTCTCGGAAATCGCCGACGCGGCCCCGGCCCGCTCGGCCGGAGCGGCCGAGATGACCAGGTCGTTCGTGAGCGTCTCCGACAGGGCGACACCGCCCCCGAGCAGCGTGAACGACACCACGACGTACGCGAGCCCGCCGCCGGACGAGACCTGCGTCAACGCCAGGAACCCGACCGCGGCGACCAGGAGACCGCCACTGACCAGCACGGACACTCGGATCCGCTTCGCGAGCCATGCCGCGAGCAGCGCGCCGGTGATACCGGCGGCCGTCGCCGGGAGCATCCACAGCGCGGCGACGACAGGGGTCAGCCCGAGCACCAGCTGCAAGTACTGCGGCACCAGGAACAGCAGGCCGACCATGGCGAACACGCCGAGCATGTTCGTCACGACGGAGCCGCTGAAGGCCCGGTTCGAAAACAGCTTCAGGTCGAGCATCGGCTCGTCGAGGCGGTTCTGCCTGCGGACGAACGCCGCGCCGAGCGCGAGACCGATCAGGATGCTGACTGCGGCCTTCCACGTGAAGCCGTGTTCGGCGATCAGCTTGATGCCGTAGACCACCGGCAGCATCGCGGCCAGCGACAGCAGCGCCGACAACGGATCGAAGCGGCCCGGCTTCGGGTCACGCGCCTCCGGCAGCAGGAACGGTCCGACGACCAGCAGGATCAGCATCACCGGGACGTTGATGAGGAACACCGAACCCCACCAGAAGTGCTCCAGCAGCCAGCCGCCGAGCACCGGCCCGAGCGCCATTCCGCCGGAGAACCCGGCACTCCACACCGCGATCGCGGTCCGGCGTTGCTTGGGGTCGAGGAAGATGCTGCGGATCAGCGACAACGTCGACGGCATGAGCGTCGCGCCACCGACCCCGAGCAGGGCCCGGGCGATGATCAGCATGAACGCGCTGGTCGAGAAGGCCGCGAGCACCGACGCGGCACCGAACGCCGCGGCACCCATGAGCAGCAGCTTGCGGCGGCCGATGCGGTCGCCGAGCGTGCCCATCAGGACCAGCAGGCCCGCCAGCATGAACGAGTAGATGTCGACGATCCACAACTGCTCCGCACCGGTCGGCGCCAGATCCTCGGACAGGAACGGCAGCGCGAACCCGAGCACCGTCATGTCCACGCTGATCAGCAGCACCGGAAGCACCAGTACCGCCAACGCCCACCACTGCTTGCGCCCCGCCATGGCGCACTCTCCTCAATTAGGTAAACCGTCTGGACGGTACAGTTACCGCCCTGGTCGAAGGTAAACCGTCCAGACGGTATAGTCAACTGATATGGCGAAGCCCTCAGCGAAGGAACGGATCCTCGACTCGTACGAAGAGATCCTCATCGAACAGGGGCCCGGCGGCATCACCCTGGAAGCCGTCGCCGCGCACGCGGGGGTGTCGAAGGGTGGCCTGCTCTACCACTTCGGCTCGAAGGAAGCCCTGGTCGACGGCCTGATGGAGCGCCTCGCCACCTTGTCGGACGAGGACATCGAGCGCGCGCGAAAGGCACCCGAAGGTGTCGTTTCGTGGTACCTACGCACCGCGATCACCGACGTCACCCAGCGCAAGCCGCTGCATCGCACGACCATGGCGACGCTCCGGATCATGCTCAACGAGCCGCGGGTCTCCGAGGTGGTGCAGGTCTACAACCAGCGGGTCCACGACCTGATCAGTGAGCACGTCGACGACCCGCTGACCGCAGAACTGGTCATCCTGGTCGGCGACGGCCTCTACTTGCGGGCGGCACTCGGCCGGGACGACCCGAGCCCCCTCCTCGACCGGATCGACGAGATCAAGGCCCGCATCCAGCGCTGACCCACTTCGCGTTTAGCCCGCTAAACGCGATCGAGGCCGTAGACGCGCCCGAGGGTCGTCCGGCACGTTTCGGCACCTACTTGCGCAAGCCCCCACCGCGTTTCGTCCTCTAGTTGCGGTAGTTGCGCGCGCAACTACCGCATCTCCCGCAATTAGTCACCTACTTGCGTCAAGGCGAACGCGCGCACCCCGCTCTCCGTCGCAAGTAGGTGACTAATTGCGGGAGAGGCCGTAGACGCGCTCGATCGGGATGGTCAGCAGTACGCGCTGGTCGGCGACCATGGCGTCCCGGAACTCGTCCCAGTCCGGATGCTCGCCCCGCGCCCGGCGGTAGTGGTCCACCAGCGCGTCGACCGTGGCGTCGTCCCGCGAGGCCGCCGTCGGCGTCAGGACGGCCGGGCCCTCGACGACGACATAGCCGTTGCCGCTTTCGGTCGACACGTGGAAGGTCGCCCGCGGGTCGCGCTGGAGGTTCTTCGTCTTGGCGCGCGGCGCGGTGATCGAGATCAGGATCGTGCCGGCGTCCGCGTCGTAGAGGTAGTTGACGGTCGACAGCTGAGGCCTCCCGTCACGCTTGATGGTGGCGAGGGTGCCGAAGTTGCGGTCGGCGAGGATCGCGTAGAGCGCGGAGTCGGTCATGACTCCATCAAAGCGCGACCGGCCCGGCTTGTTCCACGGCGAGCAAAAGCCCTGCTCAGCGCCCCAAGACGGGCGAACCGGACAAACATGCACGAATAAATGTGCTTGCATGCGGCAACTAAAGTGTTGTCCGACACACAAGGTCACTTTCTCCTTGCGAGACTCCCGTGAGAGGAACATCCTTGCTCTAGGCAACTAGTTGCAGTGACCAAGCAACCGTCGAGAGAGACCACCATGACACCCACGACACCCGGCACCAGGTCGAAGTCCGACCTCGATCTGGCCGACACGCTCGGGCATGAGCTCGTGCGGCTCGTCCGCCTGGTCAACCGGGCGAAGTCCCAGGTGTCCAAGCAGGGGCCGGACGGCATCGAGCGGGCCGCGTACGCGATCCTCTTCTGCCTCATCCACGTCGGGCCCCAGCGGACCAGCAAACTCGCCGAGTTCCTGCACTCCGAGATCTCGACCATCAGCAGGCAGTCGAGTTCCCTCGTCCAGCACGGGCTGGTCGAGCGCCTGGCCGACCCCGAAGACGGCCGCGCCTGCCTGCTCGCACCGACCGCCGAAGGACATCGGGTCTTCGAGGAGAACCGCAAGCAGCGGAACCAGTGGCTCGCCGAGGTGCTCGGTGACTGGTCCGACGACGACCGGAAAGCCCTCAACTCGCTGTTCCACCGGCTGAACGACGACCTCGAAAAAACATCTCCACAGTTCGCCGACCCCGCGTCGGCGTCGAAGGCCAAGGGGGCCTGAAGCAAAAATGAGTACCACCGTAGAAAGTCCGCCAGCCAGAAACCAGCCACAGATGGACACAGATGGTCCCCGGCTCAGTCACCGTCAGATCGTCACGATCCTGATCGGCCTGATGTCGGGCATGTTCCTGGCGGCGCTCGACCAGACGATCGTGGGCACCTCGATCGTCCGTATCGCGAATGACCTCAACGGGTTCGACCTCCAGGCCTGGATCACCACGGCCTACCTGATCACCTCGACGATCGTCACGCCGATCTACGGCAAGCTGTCCGACATCTACGGGCGCAAGCCGTTCTACATCGCGGCGATCTCGATCTTCCTGATCGGCTCGGTCGCCTCGGCGTTCGCGACGTCGATGTACGAGCTGGCCGCGTTCCGCGCGATCCAGGGCCTCGGCGCCGGTGGTCTGATGTCGCTGGCGATGACGATCATGGGCGACATCGTGCCGCCGCGGGAACGTGCCCGCTACCAGGGCTACTTCCTCGCCGTGTTCGGTATCTCCACCGTGCTCGGCCCGGTGCTCGGCGGGTTCTTCGCCGACTTCGACAAGCTCGGCAGCGTCTTCGGCTACGACATCGCCGGCTGGCGCTGGGTGTTCCTGATCAACGTGCCGATCGCGATCGTCGCGCTGTTCGTCGTCGCCCGCGTGCTCAACGTGCCGCACCAGCGCCACGACCACAAGATCGACTGGTGGGGCGGGCTCGCGCTCGTCGTCGCCGTGGTGCCGTTCCTGATCGTCGCCGAGCAGGGCAACAAATGGGGCTGGGGCTCGCAGAACGCGATCATCTGCTACGTCATCGGCGCCATCGGCGTGGTGGCCTTCATCTTCATCGAGAAGCTGATGAAGGACGCGGCACTGATCCCGCTGCGGCTCTTCAAGAACTCGACCTTCACGGTCGCGATCGTCGGCGGCGTCATCGTCGGCGTGGCGATGTTCGGCGCGATCATGATGATCCCGCAGTACATGCAGGTGGTGCTGGAGTTCTCGCCCACCGAGTCGGGTCTGCTGATGATCCCGCTGATGGCGGGCATCATGAGCGGTTCGATCATCTCGGGCCAGATCACCAGCAAGACCGGTCGCTACAAGGTGTTCCCGGTGGTCGGCACGCTGCTGATCGCGGCGGGCTCGTTCTTCTTCGCGCAGGTCGAGTACAACAGCGCGCTGTGGCACCCGCTGGTCGCGGCCGCGATCATCGGTCTCGGTCTCGGTGCCTGCATGCAGACGCTGATCATCGCGGTGCAGAACGCGGGCCCGCGCAGCGACATGGGCGTCTCGACCGCTTCGGCGACGTTCTTCCGGCAGATCGGTGGTACCGCGGGTGTCGCGGTGTTCCTGACGATCCTGTTCAACGTCCTGCCGGGCAACATCACCAAGGCGTTCGGCGGCAACGCGCCCACCGGTGAAGGTGCGGCGGCGCTGGGCGACATCCAGTCGAACACGAGCGGTATCGCGAGCCTGCCCGAGGCCATCAAGACCCCGGTGCTGATCGGCTTCACCGAGTCGATCACGACGGTGTTCTACGTGGCGGGCGCGGTCGCGCTGCTGGCGACGCTGGTGCTGATGTTCATGAAGGAGATCCCGCTGCTCGGCGGGTCGGCTCCTTCGGCGGCGTCGGCTCTCGAAGGTGGCGAGGCTCTCCTCGAAGAAGAGGAGCCCGCGCCTGTCGAAACGGCCTCCGAGAAGACGGTCGTGACCGCGCCCGTCGAGCCCGGCAAGCACGCGCTGACCAACGGGAACGGCAACGGCGTCTATCGGGCGGGATCCGCGCAGATCAGCGGGCACGTCCGCCGGGACGACGCGACGAACGTGGCGGGGGCGGCGCTGACCCTGATCGACCACAACGGCAATCAGGTGGCCAGGACGCACACGAGCGAGAACGGCGTCTACTCGTTCGCCGGGATCGTGGGCGGCCGGTACACGATCGTCGCCAGCGGTCGCTGGTTCCGGCCGGTCGCGGCGACGCTGACCGCCACCGGCGCCGGGGTGCTGCGCCACGACGTCGAACTGGTCAGCACGATCCTGCTGAGCGGGGTCGCCCGCACCGACGGGGACCGGATCGTGCCGGACGCGCGGATCACCGTGCTCGACTCCTCGGGCGGCGTCGCCGCCGTGACGAGGACCGACGCGGAGGGCAACTACACGGTCAGCGACCTGCCCGCCGGGACGTACACGGTGATCGCCAGCGGCTACCCGCCCGCCACCAGCCGGGTGGAGCTACTGGGCGGTGACCAGGCCGAACACGACGTCCGGCTGAGCTACGACCAGGCGCTCGACGAACTCGTCGAGCACTAGGGGCACGTGTTATGAACGGACCTTTCATAACAAATCCTGTTATGAAAGGTCCGTTCATTTCAGGTGCCGGGTGCGTGACCGGGACTTTCGGACACCCCGATTCCATGGTTCGGCCGCGTGCGGTTCGCCGAGTACACGTAGGCTCACGTCGTGAGTGAGGTGTACACCGAAGCCGCGGGCATCGGCGTGAGCTGGCTCGACACCGCCGGGCCGGTGCTCGTCTGGGTGATCGTGCTCAGCTTCATCTTCGTGGAGTGCGCGCTGATCATCGGGCTGTTCCTGCCCGGCGACTCCCTGCTGTTCGCGGCCGGGGTCGTCCTCGCGCAGCACGGCTCCGACCTGAACGCGTGGCTGCTCTCAGCCGCCGCATTGCTCGTCGCGATCCTCGGCAACCAGGTTGGCTATTACATCGGCCGGACGACGGGCACGAAACTGATCGCCCGGCGCGGCGGCAAGGTGCTGAACCGGCACAACCTCGAACGGGCGAGGGCGTTCCTGGACCGGCGGGGCTTCTTCGCCATCGTCGCCGCGCGCTGGATCCCGTGGATCCGCACGCTGGCGCCGCTCATCGCGGGGACCGCGCGGATGGATCCGCGCCGGTTCGCCCTCGCGACCGCGCTCGGCGGGCTGCTCTGGGTGCCGACACTGGTGTTGCTCGGCTACTACGGCGCCGGTCTGCTGGACCAGCTTCCGTGGGTGAAGACGGCCGCGCTCTGGGTCAGCATCGCGTTCTTCGTGGTGGGCACGGCCTACGGCGTGATCCGCTACCGCCAGGAAATGCGGCGCCCCGCCGAAGAGACCGAAGAGAGCAAGGCCTAGGCGTCCGCCCAGATCTCCAGCTGGATGCCATCCGGGTCACGGAACACGATGACCGAGGAGCCCTCCAGCGTGCGCGATCCCGTCGACGGCGTGTAGACGACGCCGTACTCCGAGAGCCGCGCTTCCCATTCGGCGAGTTCCGACCGCGAAGAGACCTTGAACGCCACGTGGTCCAGACCGGTCCGCCGTTCGTCGAACCGCGGCCGTTCGGTGTCCTGATGTTCGACGAGCACCACCGCGAAACCCTCGCTCGGCGAGCGCAACACGACCTTCCGCAGCCCCGTTTCGGGGTCTTCGCGACGCGTGAACTCCTCGAGTTCGAGCACTCGGGCGTACCAGGGCACGCTCCGGTCCACGTCGGTCACGGTGAGTGCCAGGTGGTGCACAGACATGAGCTTGGACATCGGGGATGACCGTCCTGATCAAGAACTTGGGGGCGCCACCAGGGTGACACAGGGGTCTCCGGCGGCGAGGTGATCCGCCGACTTCCCACATGAATCGTGATATCTGCCGGGAAACAGTGTTAAAAAGTGGCTGAACCGCACGCGGACCCGATATCCGCTCGTAACCGGTCCGTGGCCCCGGGCGTCAACGCCCTCCGCCGACGGTCAGCACCGTCCCGGTGGTGTACGACGCGGCCGGGGAAAGCAGCCACAGCACGGCTTCCGCGACTTCGCCGGGTTCTCCCGCCCGTCCCATCGGAATGGTCGGGGCGATCCGGTCGAGGCGATCGGGCATTCCCGCCGCCGCGTGCAGTCCGGTATGGATCATGCCCGGCGCGACCGCGTTGACCCGAATGGATTCTTTCGCGACTTCTTGCGCGACACCGTAAGTCATCGTTTCGACCGCGGCCTTGGTTCCCGCGTAATGCACCCATTCACCGGGTGATCCGGTGCGCACGGCGGTGGAGGACACCGTCACGATCGCGCCGCCCGCGCCGCCGTACCGGGTGGACATCCGGCGGATGCCCTCGCGGACGCACAGGAAGACACCCGTGATGTTGACGTCCACCACGCGGCGGACGACGTCCACCTCGTACTCGTCCAAGCGGCCCGGGGTGTTGCCGGTGATGGCCGCGTTGGCGACCACCCCGGCGAGTGGACCAAGTTCGACAGCCGCGTCGAACAGCGCCACCACATCGTCTTCCGACGCGACGTCCCCGCGATGGGTGATCGACTGGACGCCGTGTTTCCGAACGCGCGAAGCGACGTCTTCGGCCGCTTCGGTGTCACCCGCGTAGTTGACGACGACGTCATGACCGCGCGCGGCGGCCAGTTCGCAGACCGCCGCGCCGATGCCCTTGCTGCCGCCGGTGACGATGAGAACGCCTGTCATATAGCGAAGTTAACCAGCGGAAGGTTCTCGAGGACCAGGTCGGCCCGGCCGCTGGTGGACGCGATCAGATCGGCGTTGCGCTGGTCGGAACCGAGCGCGCGGCGGCGGGCGTCGACCAACGAACGGCCGTAGCGGCGGTGCCGCGAAACGAGCCGCTCGATGCGCTCGGGTTCGTCCGGCGCGAGGAACCACGACTCGGCGAGGATCGGCTTCACACCGCTCCAAGGGTCGTCCTGCATGAGCAGGTAGTTACCTTCCGTGATGACCAGCGGGACGTCCGGCGTGACCGCGACGGCACCGGCGATCGGCTCTTCGATCTCCCGGCGGAACTCCGGCGCGTAGACCGTCTCGCGGCCTTCGGCGAGCCTCCGCAGCAGGTGCACGTACCCGGCGGCGTCGAAGGTGTCCGGCGCGCCCTTGCGCTCCGCGCGGCCGAGGCGCTGCAACTCCACCTGCGCGAGGTGGAAACCGTCCATCCCGACCACGGCCGCCCTCGTGCCCAGCGCCTTCGCCAGACCCCAGGCCAGCGTCGTCTTGCCGGACGCGGGGGCGCCGACGATGCCGAGCACACTGCGCTGTCCCGGCTTCGCCAGCGTCTGAGCCCTGCTCAACAGGTCCTCGAACACCGGAGGCATGGCTGTCATGGCAGTCCTTTCTTCGCGACCGCGGCCGTCCACGACCTCGGTCCTTCATGCCGCACCCGTTCGGCGGCCACCTCGTTGGCGAACTCGATCCAGCCGGGGACATCCCCTGTGCCCCTGGCGACCGCGTACGCGAAAGCTCCGTGCCAGACGTCGCCCGCCCCTAGCGTGTCACGCGCCTGGGTGACGGGGACGGGAATCTCACCGGAGCCATCCGCCGTCGACCAGCGGACCGGCTCGGGGCCCGCCGTCGTGATCACGACCGGGACGCCGTGTTCACGCGGATCGTCCCCGCGGTACAGCGACGAGCACGCGGCGACGTCGACCAGCGGCAGGAGTTCTTCGAAGACCGGCTTCCAGCTCCCGGCGTCGAGCACCACCGGCACCTTCCGCTCCCGCGCCCAGCGCGCGACCTCCAGGGCGACCTCCGGATGGTGCCCGTCGAGGAGCACACACCCGGGCAATTCGTCCTCTGGTTGCGGTAGTTGCGCGTGCAAGGACCGCAACGAGAGGACGAATTGCGAAGAGGCGTGGGCGTTGCGCGAGACGACGGTGCGCTCGCCGTCGGAGTCGCGCACGACGATGGCGCTGATCGCGGGCGGATCGGGCAGTTCGGGATCGAGATCGACGAGGTCGACGCCGTGCGCCTCGAGGTCGGCGCGGGCGAGTGCCGCCAGCGGATGCGCACCGGCGACCGTCAGGAGCGTCGCCCCGGCGCCGAGCGAGGCCACGGTCACGGCCGCGTTCGTCGCCGGCCCCCCGGCGGCGACGTCCATCGACAGCGAACGCACCTTCTCGCCCGGCGCCGGGAACTCGGCGACGCGCTGAACCTGGTCGACGGTGCACAAGCCCGCCAGCAGCACCCTCACTACAAGCCCGTGTGGACGGCTGAAGCGACCTCTTCGACTTCGCCGTTCTCGCCGAGCTTCAGCGCACCCGTGAGCAGGCCGACGACCTGGTTCATCGTGTGCGTCTTCGGCGAGACCACCGCGACGCGTTTGCCGAGGCGGTGCACGTGGATGCGGTCGGCGATGTCGAACACATGCGGCATGTTGTGGCTGATCAGCACCACCGGCAGGCCGCGTTCACGGATCCGGTTGATCAGATCGAGTACCTTGCCGGATTCGGCGACACCGAGCGCGGCGGTGGGCTCGTCCATGATCACCGCCTTGGTGCCGAACGCGGCCGCCCGCGCGACCGCGACACCCTGGCGCTGCCCGCCGGAGAGTGTCTCCACCGGCTGCGTGATGGACTTGATGTTGATGCCGAGTTCGTCCAGGATCCGCTGCGCGTCGGCTCGCATGGTCGCGGTGTCCAGCTTCCTGAACAGCTGTCCGAAGAGGTCCTTCCGCCGCTTTTCCCGGCCGAGGAACATGTTCGACGCGATGTCGAGCGCGGGTGCGACGGCGAGATCCTGGTACACCGTCTCGATCCCGTAGTGGCGAGCGTCCAAAGGGGACTTGAAGTGGACGACCTGACCGTCCACTTTGATCTCCCCGGCGTCCGGGATCACCGCTCCCGAAAGGGCTTTGATGAGGCTCGACTTCCCGGCACCGTTGTCACCGACGACGGCGAGCACCTCACCGGGGAACAGTTCGAAGTCGGCGCCGTCGATGGCGGTGACCCGGCCGTAGCGTTTGACCAGTCCCTGCGCGGACAACGTGGGTGTCGTCATGACTGCTGCCTCCTCGCGAAACGGTCGACGCAGACAGCGCCGATCAGCAGGGCACCGGTGGCGACGTCCTGGTAGAGCGCGTCCACCCCGAGCTGGGTCAACCCGGACCGCAGGACCGCGACGACCAGCGCGCCCATCATCGTGCCGAGCACCGAACCCCGGCCGCCGAACAGGCTCGCGCCGCCGAGCACCACCGCGGTGATGGAGTCGAGGTTGCCGAGCTGGAAGGCGTTCGGGTCGGCGTTCGGCACGCGGCCGAGCGCCTGCCAGGCGGCGATCCCGACGATCACCCCCGCGACGATGTACACCGAAAGGATCGTGCGGTTGACCTTGATCCCGGATAGCCGCGCGGATTCCGGCGCGTTGCCGACCGCGTAGACGTGTTTGCCCCACGGTGTCCGCGTGAGCGCGTACCAAAGTCCCAGGTACATCAGCAAAGCCAGCGTCATGCCGTAGGTGATCGGGATGCCGCCGAACAGGTAGCGGCGGGTGCCGAGCCATTTGAGCAGTTCGTCGGCGACCGGGACGGCCTGGCCGCTCGCGAACAGTTTCGCGGCCGCGGTGAGCACCGTCAGCAGGCCGAGCGTGACGATGAACGGCGGCAGTTTGATCCGGGTGACCAGCGAACCGGTGACCATCCCGATCACCACCGTCGCCACGATTCCCAGCAGCAGCGCCCAAATCCCGGAGACGCCGCCGACCACGAGTTTCGCCATGATCAGCGTCGCGAGCACCATCGCGGCCGCGTTGGCCAGGTCGATGCCCGCGGTCAGGATGATCAGCGTCTGCCCGAGGGCGAGCGTGCCGACCACCAGGGACTGTTGCACCACAAGGGAAAGGTTGTCGAGATCGAGGAAGGTGTCCGTCGACAGGGAGAACACCACGATCGCGACGAGCAGGGCCAGCGTCGGCCCGACTGCCGGTGCGCGCAGGAAGAACTCACCGATACTGGGCCGTTCGTTGCCCTTGAGGGTCGCCGTAGTCATTTCGTCCCCCAGCAGTTCTCGAGGCCCCACTTGGTGTCCTGGCTTTCCACGCCGGGGATCGGCTTGTCCGTGATCACCGCGGATCCGGTGTTGACGAATCCACTCGGCTTCTTGCCGGTCTTGGCGTACTCGATGGCGGCGAGGACGCCCTGCTCGGCCATCTTCTTGGGGAACTGCATGACCGTGGCGGCGTACTGGCCGTCGCGCACGTTCTTGACGCCTTCGCAGCCGCCGTCGATCGAGCCCATCACGATCTGGTTCACCAGGCCGCGGGCCTGGAGCGCGGCGTAGGTGCCGCGGCCCATCGGCTCGTTCATCGTGTAGACGGCGTTGATGTCGGTGGTGCGCTGCAACAGGTTCTCCACGCCCTGCTGAGCGAGGCTCTGGTCGCCGTTGGCAGGCGTCTTGCCCTTGATCTCCGGCGAGGCGTCGGTCAGCCCGATGCCCTTGAGGAACCCGGTGTGCCGCTGAGTGTCCACTGTGGATCCCGCGGTGCCGTCCACCATGAACAACTTCGGCTGCTTGCCCGCGAGCACGGCCTTCACGTACGCGCCTTGCTGACGTCCGGCCTCGAAGTTGTCCGTGGCGAAGGTGGCGTCGACGGCGGTGTCGGGCTCGGTCGCGGTGTCGAGCGCGATGACCAGCACCCCGGCCTTGCGGGCGCGGTCGATGGCGTCGAGGACGCCGGTCGAGGAACTCGGCGTGATCAGGATGGTGTTCGCACCCTGCTGCATGAGGTTCTCGATGGCCCGGACCTGGCCGTCGTTGTCACCGTCGAACTGGCCGGCGAGCGCGCTGAACTCCGCGCCGTTCGCTTCGGCGGCGGCCTTGGCCGCCGCTCTCAGTTCGACGAAGTAGGGATTGGTGTCGGTCTTGGTGACCAGGCCGACCTTGGCCTTGCCACCACCGCCGGCGTTCGATCCGCCACCCCAGTGGCGTTCGACCGTGCACGCGCCGACCGAGGTCGCGGTGACCACCGCGGCCAAGGCGAGCGCGACGAGACTGCGCTGTCTCATGGGGGATGCCCTCCGATTCAAGGCTGTCCTAATGGACGGGAAGGTAGACAGGGTTATGCTCACTCGCAAGCGTTTGCGCAAACGCTTGCTCGCAGACCTGATCGAGGATTGGTAATGCCGCCGTCACGCTCCTCCCGCCCCACCCAACGCGACATCGCCGAGCTGGCGGGAGTCTCGATCACCACGGTCTCGCACGTGGTCAACGGCACGAGGGCGGTGGCCGAGGAGACCAAACTGGCCGTCCTCCGCGCGATCGAGCAGACCGGCTATACCGGCGACGCCATCGCCCGCTCGCTCGTGACCGGCGGGACGAGGTCGATCGGCGTCGCGATCTCCCTGATCGCGAACCCGTACTTCGCCGTCTTGATCCAGGCGATCGAACGCGAGGCCGCGCTGGCGGGATACACGGTCTTGCTCGCGGACACGCACGACACCGTCGACACCGAACGTGAGACCGTGCGGACCCTGCGTTCCCGCCGGGTCGACGGGCTGCTGATCACGCCGTCGCCGGGTGACGGTTCGGTGATCGGCGAACTCGTCTCGCTCGACGTCCCGACCGTGCTCATCGACCGGCTCTCCACCCGCACCGACGTCGACCAGGTCGGCGCCGAGAACATCCAATCGACGTCCGCGCTGACGGCGCATCTGGCGTCGCTCGGGCATCAGCGGATCGGGATGATCAGCGGCACGGCCGGGCTGAGCACCAGCGAAGAGCGGATCCTCGGCTACCGGCTGGGGCTCGGCCGTTCGGGTTTGACCTGGTCGGAGGACCTGGTCGCCTGCGGGCAGTCCTCGCAGGCGGGCGGGGCCCTCGCGCTGAGCACGCTGCTCGCGCTGCCCGAGCCGCCGACGGCGCTGGTGGTCGCCAACGACACCATGATGGTCGGGGTGCTGCACGAGTTGCGGCGCCGGGGCCTGCGGGCCGGGATCGACCTGCCGGTGGTGGTCTACGACGACGTCGAGTGGGCCGATCTGGTCGATCCGCCGCTGACCACGATGGCGCAGCCGATCGAGGAGATAGGCACACAGGCGGTACGCCTCCTGCTGGCCCGGATCAACGATCCCGCGCGCAAGGCCCAGACGATTCGGATTCCGCCTACGCTCCGCCATCGGGCGTCCTGCGGATGCGCGCTCGTTCACTCACATTGATGATTGTTGGCAGACTTTCCGCTCTCGCGACCGAGCGATGCTCCGTCAGCCGTTACCTTCATTCAAGCTCGGATGAAGGCGTGGACCGATGACCGCATTGTCCCCGGCGTTACCCCTGTGGGAGGACACCCCTGTCACCCACCGGTTCGGGGTGGCCATGGCGATGCACGCGAACCCCTATTCGGGTGAACTTATCCGCGCCATCCGCCGCGCCGGGCGCCGTCACGGCTGCGAAATCACCCTCGCCGACACCGGGGACAGCGTCGCCGAAGAGGCCGCGGTCATCCGCGCGCTGCGAGCGGACCGCGTCGACGGCGTCCTGCTCGTGCCCGCGGCAGGCGACGACGCGGTGATCAACGGACTGGTCCGGATGGGCGTGCCGACCGTGCTCGTCGACCGGATGGCCGGCCGCAACGACGTCGACCAGGTCGGCTCCGAGAACATCCAGGCCGTGTGCGCGCTCGTGCGGCACCTCGCCGGGCTGCGGCACCGCAAGATCGGCTTCATCGCCGGCGAAGAGGACATGACCATCTACGAGGAGCGGGCGCTGGGTTACCGGCTCGGCCTCGGGCGGAGCGGCATCCGGTGGACGTCGCAGCTGGTCGCGTGCGGGCAGTCGACCCCGGGTGGAGCGGCCGCCGCGACCGCGAAGCTGCTCGACAGCTGGCCTTCGCCGACCGCGCTCGTGGTGGCGAGCGAGGCGATGATGATCGGCGTCCAGTACGAGGCGCACCGGCTCGGCATCCGGATCGGCCGCGACCTCGCGATCGTCGGATACGGCGACATGGAGTGGGCGGGGCAGGTGACCCCGGCGGTGACCACGATGGCGCAGCCGATCGAGGAGATCGGGCGCAAAGCCGTCGAACTCCTGCTGGCCCGGATCACCGACCCAGAGCGACGACCCGAATCCGTACGGCTCGCGCCGCGCTTCATACACCGTCAGTCGTGCGGCTGCTAGCTCACAACCCGCTGGTCAGAAGCCCGCCGCCGGGTGATGATGGCGGAATGACCGAGCTGTGGACCGTGCATACCGCCGACCTCGACGCCGCCGTGCTGGCAGCGGCACGCGCCCTGCTCGAAGACGCCTTCGACGGCGATTTCAGCGAAGACGACTGGGAAAACGCCCTCGGCGGGATGCATACGCTGATCTGGGAGGGCGGCGAGCTGATCGGGCACGCGTCACTGGTCCAGCGGCGGCTCGTGCACGACGGGCGGGCCCTCCGGACGGGTTACGTCGAGGCGGTCGCCGTCCGGTCGGATCACCGGCGGCGTGGTCACGGCGCCGCGATGATGGACGCGCTGGAGCGGGTCCTGCGGAAGGCGTACGACCTCGGGGCGCTTTCGGCGTCTGAAGAGGCCCTGGAGTTCTACGCGTCGCGCGGCTGGCTGCTGTGGCGTGGTCCTTCGTCGGCCATGACGCCTTCGGGTATCGAGGCGACGAAGGAGGACGACGGGTCGATCCATGTGCTGCCGGTGGGGGTCACTCTCGACCTGGACGGGGAGATCACCGCGGATTGGCGCTCCGGCGACGTCTGGTGACCCGCAAGTAGTCCTCTACTTGCGGCTTTACCTCCTCGCGCTCGGTCACCCCACACGAAGCGCCGCAAGTAGACGACTACTTGCGTGCGGTCAGGTCAGGGTGGCGGCGGCCTCCAGGAGCATCCACGCGCTGATCTGGACGGACAGGTCGCGCTCAGGCGCGTCGGGAGCCAGAGGCAGCGAAGGCGCCGGAGTCGCCCAGTCGGCGCTGAAGAGCGGCCCGTGCGGTGTCTCGGTGGCGCCGGTCCAGCAGGCGTCGGCCGACCGGATGACCAGATCGCGCGCCACCCCGCTCGGCAACAGCGGCGCCGCGAGCGCCAGATACCGCGCCAGGATCCCGGCGAACAGGCCGCCGTCACCGTCGCCCTGCCCCCGGATCACGCCGTGCGGCGCGACGTGTTCCGCGACCGCGTGGATCGTGTTCTCCACTCTGTCCACTTCGGACAGTTCGAGGCAGGCGCCGAGGTAAACTCCTTGGCAATAGGTGAAAATATGCTTGACCAGCTCACCGGAGTCGACACGCAGGCCGTCCCACACCAGGCCGGTCTCCGGATCGACGAGCCGTTCGGTCATCCACTCGGTCAGGCCCTCCGCGTGCTGCGCCGAGCCTTCGCGGGCGTGGAAGATCGCGGCCGGGCCGTTCGCGGGCGCGTTCTTGAACTTGTCGCCGACGCGCCACCAGATCCCGCCACCCGCGTCGTCGGTCCAGCCTTCGCGCAGCCGCGAACTGATCGCTTCGAGGCCGCCGCGGACGTCCAGGCCGAGGTGCCCCACGCGTTGCAGCGCGAGGCCGAGCCAGGCGATGTCGTCGTAGTAGTCGTTGATCCACTTGCCGAAGTTGCGCAGCCGGAGAGACGCCACGAACCGGTCGATCAGCTTCAGTCGATCCGGTGAGGGATCCCGCAGTTGCGCGTCGACGAGGGTGTCCAGCAGATGCGCCTGCCACCAGTAGTTCCAGTGCCAGTGGACACGCTGACCCACCGAGGGCGGCCAGCCGCCGCGGCCGAGCACGGTCCCGGGCAGTCCCCATACCCGGCGCAAATGCCGGTCGCGGACCGCGCGTTCGGCGGCCGCGGCCCGGTCGGCGAGAGCGGTCATCGCGCCATCATCCCTTGCCCGCTGACATACCGCTCAGTATGTTGAGCTGGTCCCCGAACCCGCGAGGTGCTTCATGACCACGGCGCACGTGACCTGCCCACTCTGCGAAGCGACCTGCGGCCTGGAGGTGACGATCGACGAGAAGAGCCTGGTCACCCGAGTGCAGGGGGACCGCGAGGACGTCTTCTCGCAGGGGTACATCTGCCCGAAAGGCGCGTCTCTCGGCGCGCTGCACCACGACCCGGACAGGCTCACCGCGCCGCTGGTGAAGCGCGACGGCGAGTTCGTCGAGGTCGGCTGGGACGAGGCGTTCGCGGAGATCGACAAGCGACTGCGGCCGATCATCGACGAGTACGGCAAGGACGCCGTCGCGGTGTACTCGGGCAATCCGACGGTGCACAACGCGGCGTTGGTGCTCTACGGCCGCGTGTTCTTCAAAGCTTTGGGCACCAAGAACTTCTACACCGCGACCACGGTCGACCAGATGCCGAAACACTTCTCGTCCGGCTACCTGTTCGGCGACCCGCAGACCATCCCCGTCGCCGACCTCGACCGCACTGAGCATCTGCTCATCCTGGGCGCGAACCCGTTGGTGTCCAACGGAAGCCTGATGACCGCGGCCGACGTCCGCGGCAGGCTGCGCGGGATCCAGAAGCGCGGCGGCAAGATCGTCGTCCTCGATCCGCGCCGCACCCGGACCGCGCAGCTCGCCGACGAGCACCACGCGATCCGGCCCGGCACCGACGCGTTGTTCCTGTTCGCGCTGGTCAACGTCCTGTTCGCGGAGAACCGGGTCAGTCCCGGTGAGCATGTGAACGGCGTCGAAGAGGTCCGTGCGCTCGCGGAGCCGTTCACCCCGGAGGCGGTCGCGCCCGCGACCGGGATCGACGCGGCCGAGATCCGCCGCATCGCGCTCGACCTGGCGGACGCCGGACGCGCCGCGGTCTACGGCCGGATGGGGACCACGACCCAGTCGTACGGCACCATCGCCAGCTGGCTGGTCGACGTCGTCAACACGCTCACCGGCAACCTCGACCGCGAGGGCGGCGTGATGTTCCCCCTGCCCGCCGCGTGGAAGCCGCGACGGTCCTCGCCGTTCACCAGCGGCCGCTGGACGAGCCGGGTGCGCGGATATCCCGAGGTGCTCGGCGAACTGCCGGTGGCCACGCTCGCGGATGAGATCGAGACGCCCGGCAGGGGTCAGGTCCGGGCGCTGGTGACCATCAGCGGCAACCCGGCGCTGAGCACGCCCAACTCCGCGCGGCTCACGGAAGCGTTGCGGCAGCTGGACTTCATGGTCTCGCTCGACGTCTACCTCAACGAGACCACCCGGCACGCCGACGTCGTCCTGCCCGGACCGTCACCGCTGGAGCGGCCGCACTACGACGTCGCGCTGTACACCCTCGCCGTACGCAACGTCGCGAACTGGACGCCGCCGACGCTCGATACGGACATGCCGCAGGAGTGGGTGACCCTGCTGCGGATGGCCGGGATCGCCGCGGGCCAGGGCCCGGACGTCGACGTCGCCGCCTTCGACACGATGGTCGCGGGCGAGACCGCGCGGCGCACCGGCGTCGAACTGTCACTCGCCGAAGGCCGCACGGGCCCGGCGCGGATGATCGACCTGATGCTGCGCGGCGGACCGTACGGGCTGAAACTCGCCGACCTCGAAGCCGCGCCGCACGGCATCGACCTCGGCGCGCTGAAGCCACGGCTGCCGGAGGTTCTCACCACCGCGAGCGGGAAGGTAGAACTGGCGCCGGACGCGATCACGAAGGACGTCCCGCGGCTGCGCGCGGAACTCGACAAGGCACCCGACGGCGGTCTGCTGCTGATCGGACGGCGGCATCTGAGCTCGAACAACTCCTGGATGCACAACCTGACGCCGCTCGTACGCGGTGGGAACCGGTGCACCGTCCAGGTTCACCCGGACGACGCTTCCCGGCTCGGGCTGACCGACGGCGGGCTCGCTTCGGTGACGTCGCGGGCGGGGAAGCTCGAAGCGCCGGTCGAGGTCACGGACGACGTCCGGCCCGGCGTGGTGAGCATGCCGCACGGCTGGGGGCACGACGTCGACGGCATGCGCACGAAGGTCGCGACGGCGCACGCCGGGGTCAACTCGAATCTGGTCGCCGACGAGACCCTGCTCGACGTCCCGTCCGGCACCGCCGTCCTGAACGGGATCCCCGTCGAGGTCGCCCCGGTCTAACGCAAGGACCGCAACTAGAGGGCGAAACGCGGGAGTCACCAGGCGGTGGTGAGGTCGGCGTGCTGCCGGACCCAGGCGTGCATGACGATCCCGGCGGCGACGCCGGCGTTGATCGAGCGCGTGGTGCCGAACTGGGCGATCGAGACGACCAGCGACGCGGTCTTCTGCGCCTCGCCCGAAAGACCGGGTCCTTCCTGGCCGAACAGCAGGACGCACTCGCGCGGCAGCTCCGCGGTCTCGACGGGCTGTGAGCCGGGGGTGTTGTCGACGGCGACCACGGCCAGTCCCTCCGCGGCGGCGAAGGTCAGCAACCCGTTGACGTCTTCGTGGTGGAGAAGGTGCTGGTAGCGGTCGGTCACCATGGCGCCGCGCCGGTTCCAGCGCCGCCGCCCGACGATGTGCACGGCGGCCGCGGCGAACGCGTTCGCCGTCCGGACGACGGTGCCGATGTTGTGGTCGTGCTGGAAGTTCTCGATCGCGACGTGGAACGGGTGCCGACGGCCGTCCACATCGGACACGATGGCCTCACGCCGCCAGTAGCGGTACGGGTCGACGACGTTGCGGCGGTCGCCTCCTGCCAGCAGTTCGGGGTCGTACCGCTCGTCCGAGGGCCACTCGCCCTCCCACGGACCGACGCCGACCTCTTCCCGCGCCACCCATTCGGTGGGGCCGACTTCTTCCGAGTTCACTGAGTGATTGTCACTCAGCCCATGCTGACGCGGTGCGCCGGTGCTTCCCCGTCGTGGTGGCGGTGCCGCCAGCGCTGGACCGTGCCGACGTAGGAGATGATCACCGTCGCCATCGCGATCACGACGACGACCGGCAGCATCGAGCGCGGGAACACCGTGTCGTAGAGGTAGTAGGCGTTGAAGCCGCCGGGCAGGTCGCCGAGGCCCTGCTGATGGCGGAAGTAGTTCTCGGCCGCTGTCAGCGGGCAGGGCCAGGGGAAGACGTTGACGAGGACACCCCATGCGGCGAAGAACACATGCGCGAAGATCACCTTCGGCCACCGCCACGCGAGAAAACCCCCGAATCCGATGAACAGCAGCGCCAAAATGTGGACCGCAACTGTCACGTTCGCCAGGAAACCCGCCACGTCAAACCCCCTTTCACACCCCTACCAGGGACGTTACCCCTCTCGTATTG
Organism: Amycolatopsis sp. cmx-11-12; assembly: GCF_046269425.1. NCBI lineage: Bacteria > Bacillati > Actinomycetota > Actinomycetes > Pseudonocardiales > Pseudonocardiaceae > Amycolatopsis > Amycolatopsis sp. cmx-11-12. Next base: position 50,287 of record NZ_JADNQM010000016.1, read on the forward strand.
AGAAACGCTCACGAAAAAACGGGGCATCCTCCGTTCGCACGGAGGATGCCCCGTTCGGGACGCTTTACTCAGGACAGACCGAGATCGTCCTTGTTCAGAATGTAACGGTATTCGAGGCCTTCCTTCTCGATGGCCTCGCGCGCTCCGGTGTCCCTGTCGACGACGGTCGCGACGCCGACCACGTTCGCCCCGGCGTCGCGCAGCGCCTTGACGGCGGTGAGCACGCTGCCCCCGGTGGTCGAGGTGTCCTCGACGGCGAGCACGCGCTGCCCCAGCACCTCGACGCCTTCGATCTGCCGCTGCATGCCGTGCGCCTTGGCACCCTTGCGGACCACGAACGCGTCGAGCACGACACCGTCGGTGGCCGCGGAGTGCAGCATCGACAGCGCCACCGGGTCCGCGCCGAGGGTCAGGCCGCCCGCGGCGACGTAGTCCCAGTCGTGCGTGAGCTGCCGGAGCAGCTTCCCGATGAGCGGTGCGGCCGCGTGATGCAGCGTCGCCCGCCGAAGATCGATGTAGTAGTCGGCTTCCTTGCCCGAAGACAACGTCACCTTGCCGTGCACGACGGCCAGTTCGCCGACCAACCTGGCCAGTTCGAGTTTTGCCGCTTGATCAACCCCGGGGTACGCCACGGCCGAGAGTCTTACACACGGCTCGCGGCGCACGACCGGGGTGTTTCCCGCACTGCGCTCAGTCACTGCCCGACGTCACGGCGTCCACGGCCTGACCGCGCGTGGCCACCCAGGCCGGGACCACGGTGGCCGCCAGCGCGAGCGCCGCGGCGATCCCGATGATGGTCAGGTAGATCAGCGGGGAGCCCATCGGCAGCAGCGAATCGGTCGCCACCAGGCAGAACGGGACGATCGAGCCCGCCGCGACGACGGTGCCGAGCACGATCCCGATCAGCGCGACGAGCCCGCCTTCGAAGCCCGCCATCCGCAACACCTGCGCCCTGGTGGAGCCGGTGAGCCGCTGGAGGCCGAACTCGCGGCGCCGCCGCACGGTCGCCATCACCAGCGTGTTGGCCACCGAGATCACCGTGTAGGCGATGATCATCCCGACCAGCAGGTAGTTCACCCACGCGCCGATGGCCTGGTCCGCGGCGTGCGCCGCGACGAGCGCGTCCCGGTCGCCGACGGACACCGGCTGCCCGGCCGTCGCCTCGCGGAGCCGTTCGGTCAGCGTGGCCGGATCGACGCCCGGAGCGGCGCGGACCAGCATCTGCCCGGCGAGCCCGGCGGTGGTGTGCGGCGCAAGGAGATCGGCCGGGAGCAGCAGGCTCTCGAAACCGGGGCGCTGACTGGTCACCGCGACGACCTTGACGTCGACAGCGGCGCCGTCACCGAGCTTCAGGCTCAGCGTGTCGCCGATGCCGCGATCGAAGTCCTTCGCGAAGACTTCGGGCAGTGCGACGCTCCTGCCGGTCAGCGCCTTGAGGTCCCCCTGGGTCACCTTGGTGTCGGTGGTCGCTCCGGCACCCGACGCGGTGAGGCCGATCGCCGGCCGTCCCTCGTCGGAGTCGTCGTACGGCGCCTCGAGGAACACGGTGCTGGTGACGTACTCGGACGCTCCCGCGACCCCTGGCACGTTCTGGATCCGCTGGACCAGATCCGGTGACAGCCCACCGGCCGCCGAGCCGATCACGGCGTCGGCGCGGACGTCCTCGGTGAACGCCTGGTTCGCCAGCTCCTGCTGGGTGGTCTGGAGGTAGATGTTCGCGGTCGCGATCCCGACGGCGAGCATGATCGGGGTGACCGCGCCGGCCGCCCGGACGATCCCGGCGCGGGTGTTGAGCACGGCGAGACGGCCGTCGATACCGCCGAGCAGGCGCATCGGCCACTGCAGGATCGCCGTCATCACCTTCGCGGCGCCGGGCGTGATCATCGCGACGCCGAGCGCCCAGAGGATCACCGCGGGCCCGGCGGTGCTGGCCGCGATCGGGCCGGTCATCACCGCGACGGTCACGATGGCGAGCGCGGTGCCACCACCGAAGCAGAGCGCGGCGAACACGACGCGCGTCGGCGTCAGCCAGCGGCGGGTGACCGCGGCCTCGGCGAGCGCCTCGGTCGGCCGGATCTTCCCGGCGCGACGGCCCGCGAAGAAGGCGGCGATGAACACCGCGAGCATCGCGGCTCCCGCGCCGACCACGGCGGGCAGCCAGCCCTGGTAGAACCGCAGAACCCCGGGCACCACACCGTTTTCGACCAGTTGGCCGAACAGCCATTCACCGAGGAACGGGCCGAGGACAGCGGCGAGCGCGGTGGCGAGAAGACCGACGGCCAGCGCCTCGCCGAGAACCATCCGGCGGAGCTGGCGAGGGGTCGTGCCGATCGCCCGCATCAACGCGAGTTCCCGCGAACGCTGCTGGGTGGACAGGCTCAGGGTGCTAGCGACGACGAACATCGCGACCATGACCGAAAGCCCGCCGGACACCGCGGCGATGACGATCAGGTTGGCGCCACTCGAATCGGCCTCGGGGAACTCCGCGACACCGCGGTCGATGCCACTCAGGACGGTCGTCCCGGCCGCGGCCTCGGCGACGCTCGCCTGCACCGCTTCGACGTCGGCACCCGGTTTGGTGAAGACGCCGATCACGTCGGCCTTGCCCGGGTAGCCGGAAAGCCTGGCGGCGTCGGCGGTGGAGAAGAACACGGCCGCCTGCGTGATCGAACGCGGCGCACCGGCCACACCCGAAACACGGAAGCTTTCGGTCTTGCCGCGCGCGGCGATCTCGACACTGTCGCCGGGCTTCATCCCCGACGTCGACTCGACGACGACCTCGCCCGCGGCGGGCGCGGTACCCGCGGCCAGCGCGTACGGGGTCAGCGCGGCGGAATCCCAAGCGTGGCCTAGGGCGGGCTTCCCACTCGTCGCGAGCGGGAAGCTCACTTCACCGACGACGTCCGAGACACCGGGGACGGAACGGATCCGGGAGACCAGGCTGTTGTCGAGCCGGACCCGCTCGGGGAGCCGCACACCCTCGGACTTGTGCTTGTCGTCGGGGTCGAGGGAGGCAGGGTCGTTTTTGGGCATCTCGAAGGTCTGAGCGCCGGTGACGAGGATCGGCGCGGCCGCGAGACGCTGCGGTTCCGCGTTGCCGCGGATACCGGTCTCCATGAGGCCGCCGCAGGAGGCGACGATCAGCGCGCCGAAGAAGACGGCGATGAACGTGCCGATGAATCCGCCCTTGCGCAGGCGCAGGGTCCGGAAGGCGAGTCGCAGCATCACGCACCCGCCCCGACCGAGCTGCCCCAGGCGCCCAGGTGGATCATCCGGTCGGCGACGACATCCGCGGTCGGCGCGTGCAGTTCGTCCGCGATGCGGCCGTCGGCGAGGAAGATGACGCGGTCGGCGTACGAGGCGGCCATCGGGTCGTGGGTCACCATGATCACCGTCTGACCGGTGGTGCGGACCGAATCGCGCAGCAGCCCCAGGACTTCGGCGGCGGTGCGGGTGTCGAGCGCGCCGGTCGGCTCGTCGGCGAAGACCACCGCCGGCCGGGTGACCAGCGCCCGCGCGATCGCGACGCGCTGCGCCTGCCCGCCGGAAAGTTCGCCGGGAAGATGCTTACGGCGCCCCGAAAGCCCGACGCGGGTGAGCATCTCCTCGACGACTCGGCGGTCCGGCTTGGCACCGGCGAGCTGCTGCGGGAGCGTGACGTTCTGCTCGACGGTCAGCGCCGGAAGGAGGTTGAAAGCCTGGAAGATGAAGCCGACCCGGTCGCGGCGCAGCTTCGTCAGCTTCGTCTCGCTCATCCCGGCCAGCTCTTGCCCGTCGAGCACGACGGACCCCGACGTCGGCCGGTCCAGCCCGGCCGCGCAGTACAGGAAGGTGCTCTTGCCCGAGCCCGAAGGGCCCATCACGGCGGTGAAGCCGCCGCGCGGGAACGCCAGCGTCACCCCGTCCAGGGCGATGACGCCCTTGCCGTACTCCTTGCGGACGCCGTCGAGCCGGACCGCGTCACCGTTCCACCCAGTGTTCATAGGGAAAACCCTAGGAATCCCAGGTCGGATGCACCCTGGGGTGAACGTGCGTTTCCGGGGTAGGGCGCGCCCTACCTCACCGGCTCAGCGAGCCTCACCGGTCTTGGCGTCCACGGTGACTTCGTGCTCGACTCCCTTGCCGTCGCGGAGCGCGACCTCCCAGACAAGGGCACCGTCAGTGGCGCGGTCGATCTCCATCTCGTCCAGCTCACCGGGCTGACGCTGCTGCGCGGTCCGCAGTGCCTTGACCGCGTCGACACTCGCCTGTTCGACCTTCGCCAAGTCGTCGCTCGGTTTGGCCGTTTGCTGCTTGCCGAGGATCTGACCACCGTCCCGGCTCACGCGCACCTTGTGTTCCTGCCCGTGTGACGCGACCTTGATCTCCCACCCGTCGTTCGCGGGTTCCACGTCGAAGACCCGCCCGTCGGGCACGGCGCCTGCCGCCGCTTCGATCGCCTTCACCGGCTGTGTGCTTTCCCTGCCCGGCGCCGGTGCCGTCGGGCCAGCCGGCTCGGTGGAACAAGCGGCCAAGGCCAGCGTCAGCACTCCGGCCGCGACAAGACGTGATGACCTCATGATCCACGGATACCCGCCCGGCACGGCCCCGAACCGCCATCCTCCCCGCTCGCCTCAGGTGCGGCCCTTGCCGCCGAACCCGCCGCCGAGCTTGCGCAGCACCGCCCTCGGCAGCAGGCCGCCGACCGCCACGATCGCCTTGTACTGCAAGCTCGGCACCGAGATCACCTTGCCACGGCGCAGATCCGCGAGCGCCTCGTCCACCACCTGCTCGACGCGGAGCCAGAAAGCCTTGGGACCGGGCTTGTCCAGCCCGGCCCGCTCGTGGAACTCGGTGACGGTGAAGCCGGGGCAGAGCGCCATCATGCGGATGTTCTCCGGCAGCGAGGCCGCGATGCCCTCGGTGAACGACGTGACCCAGTTCTTGCTGGCCGTGTAGGTGGAACCGCGCCCACTGAAGAAACCGGCGACCGAGCTGACGTTGATGATCGCGCCCTCCCCGCGTTCGATCATCCCCGGCAGCGCGGCGCGGGTCAGCCGCAGGACCGCGGTGACGTTGACGTCGAGCTGACGCTGCAACGCGTCCGGCGGAATGGTCCAGAAATCGCCGTTGAGCCCGAAACCCGCGTTGTTCACCAGGAGATCCACCGGCTCGCCGGTCAGCCGGGCCTCGACCAGCTCGCGTCCGTCCACTTCGGACAGATCGGCGGGGAGGACGACGACGTCGACGCCATGCGCCTCGACCAGCTCCGCGGCGAAGCTCTCCAGCCTGTCGACGTCGCGGGCGACGAGCACGAGGTCGTACGCCTCGGCGGCGAGCCTGCGCGCGAACTGCGCGCCGATGCCTGCGGTGGCGCCGGTGATCAGGGCGGTTTGAGTCATATCGGGAACCTACTCGCCGGTCGGCCCGAGAGGACTGCCTCACCGAGCCATTTCCCGGTAGAATTCGCGCCAGGTGGGAGGGAGTCGCGTTCGGCGCGATGCGTAGAGGGCGCATGGCGGTCTGGAGCCCGAATGCGATACAACGAGGGCCAACCGCTCGGCGTGTCGAACCTAGCCAGCGGCCAGCCGCTCCGGAGTGGCCGCCGGATAGGTGCGCGCCATGTCCTGGCTGTTGGGCTCCTGGATCTCCGTCGGGCTTCTCCTCGTCACTGTTTTGGGCACGCTCGCCCTCCTTCGCACCTTGCTGGCGAAACTTCCGGAAATCGCCAAGGACAAGGACGTCAAAGCCAAGATCCGTCCCTTTCGCGGCATCGACCTCGAACTCACCTCTCCGAAGGAAGAACCGGAACCGGACAAGCAGGCGTGAGTGTCACCCACCGTGGGGACTTGACGTGCATCCGGCAAAGTCGGGAAGTATCGTCCCCGCTCATGGGGAAGCACAGCAGGCGCAAGCCGAGCTACCTGCCCAAGGTCGCGGCCGGTGCCGCGCCACTGGCGTTGCTGTTCGCCGGTCCGGCCACCTCACTCGCCGCCCAGACCGACCCTGCGATCCCACTCCCGCTCGACCACAAGCGCGAAGGCTCCCTCGACCGCGGAGTCGGCGTCACCGGCGAAGGGGACACCACCGTCCTTCGCGGCTTCCTGAACAGCACCGAACGGAACGTCTACAGCAAGGACGTCGGCGGCTCGAAGGTCGTCGCGGACGTCCGCCGGTCGGCGAGCGAGACCGTCGAGACCCGCGACGGCATCACGGTCCGCAGGGACAAAGTCGGCGCGCTCGCCGCGTCGAAGACCACCGAAGCCCTCACGCAAGGCCAGCGGAACACGGTGCGGCTCGACCCCTACGGCAGTGCCGTGGCCGGGAACGAGACCAAACTCGAGCGGAGTGGAGCGCGGCTGACCGAGGCCGCCCTCGACCCGCGCACCGGCACGCCCACCCTCGTCACCGAGGACGGGCGCGGGATCGGCGCGGCCGAGGGGACCTATCACGCCATCCGCCCGCTACCCGGGGTCGGCGTGATCAACGAGACCGACCAGCACGCCGGCGGCGAACTAGGCCGGGCACTCCGGCTCGACGGCGGCTTTTCCGGTGACCTCGGCGGGGTGCTGCAGGCAGGCCGGTCTTCCGGGCACGCCCTCGATCTCGGCGACTTCGCCGCCGTCGGGACGACGTCCGCGCAGCACGGCGACGGCCGCTTCAGGGGTGTCCTGCCCTTGGACGTCGGTTCCGGTACCGGTTTCGACCAGGAACACGTCCTCGGCGGCACCGTCGGTCCGGCGACCGGACTTGTGGCCACCGAGCAGGACGCGCGTCTGGCTCAGCACGGCGCCGCGCTCACCGGGTCCGGCGCGAACACGATCAGCGGCAACTTCGGCGTCGGAGACGTGGCGTCCGCTCACGGCACCACGACGACGTCACTGCGCGGGGTCCTGCCCACCGGCAACCCCGCACAAGCCGGGCATCTCACGCAATCCGGGACACTCGATCTGACGGTGCTCGGTCAGCCGACGCACACCGGCGTCATCGCCGGCGCGCTCCCGCTGGAACTCAAACAATCCTAAGCCTGGGGTTCGACTTCGTCGGCGTCCTCGGCCTGCCAGTGACGACCGGGGGTCGGCGCGTTGTTGTACTCCTCGTCGAACGGGTCCACGATGTCGGCGATCTCGCCGAGGTCGCGCAGCAGCCGCTCGAGCCGCGACGGCCCGGCGTTCGGGGCGACGCTCGCGAGCACCCACTCGTTCTCCAGCCACGCCACGCCGACGTCGCCGCCGAGCGAGTCGGCCGCGTCGACGAGTTCCTGCGTGATCACCTTGCGGGCGCCCTCGGAGTCGTCCGCGAAGGCGTAACGCTGGCCGATCGGGCCGAGCATCTCGGGCATGTCCTGGCGCTGGAACGGCACGCTGGACAGCCACATCTCCAGCGGCGTCTCGTGCACGCGGTTGCAGCGCACGGCGACGACGACCGCCGGGATCTGGCCCTCGGTCTCGATGTCGAAGATGAAGACGGGACGCCGCCCGTCGGAGGTGAAGGTGGATCCGGCCACGACGTTGACCGCCACCTGCGCGCCGAAGTACCCGATGGCGCCGCCGGACCACTGCCGCGGCAACCGCTCGTCCTCCTCGGCGAACTGCCAGCCGCGCAACTCGGCCCAGCGCATGCGCTCGCGATTGCGCGAGCCTTCCTTCGCCCGGTCGGCCGCGAGCAGCCCCAGCCCCGCCACCAAGGCGACGGCGGCGATGACGAACCAGATCCACGCCGGAATACCCACGACGGTCAGGGTATCCCCCCGCGCTCACCGGACGTGATCGCCGGGCGCCGTGTCGCGCCCCCTTTCGGTGCCGAACCCCCGCAAGACAAATCAAAACGTCGACAAATCGCTGTATCGCCAAGGTTTCGGTGCCGTTCAAAGAAGGCTGAAGGGGACTTTCCCCGCATCGCATGCGGGGAAAGTCCCCTTCACCGCGTCTTATGCGGCCATGGTCCCCTTCAGCTCCCGTCCACCCGGGTGACCGTCAGGGCCTCCGACGCCTCCTGGGCGGGAATGTCCACCCGCACCGTGTCGCCGTCCCGGATCTCACCGGCCAGCAACTGTTTCGCCAGCTTGTCGCCGATCGCCGACTGCACCAGCCGCCGCAGCGGCCGCGCACCGTAGATCGGGTCGAAGCCGTTCAGCGCGAGCCACTCGCGTGCCCCGGGGGTGACCTCCAGCGTCAGGCGACGCCGCGAGAGCCGCGAGGCGAGCCGCTCGATCTGGATGTCCACAATGGACGTCAGCTCGTCGGTGCCGAGCGCGTGGAAGACCACGATGTCGTCCAGCCGGTTCAGGAACTCCGGTTTGAACTGCCGCTGCACCACCGCCATCACCGCGTCGTTGCGCTGGCGCTCGTCGAGCGCCGGGTCGGCGATGGCCTGCGAGCCGAGGTTCGAGGTCAGCACCAGGATCGTGTTGCGGAAGTCCACCGTGCGGCCCTGGCCGTCGGTGAGCCGTCCGTCGTCGAGCACCTGCAAGAGCACGTCGAACACGTCCGGGTGCGCCTTCTCGACCTCGTCCAGCAGCACCACCGAATACGGCCGCCTGCGCACCGACTCGGTCAGCTGCCCGCCCTGGTCGTAGCCGACATATCCCGGCGGCGCCCCGACCAGGCGCGCCACCGAATGCTTCTCGGCGTACTCGCTCATGTCGATCCGCAGCATCGCGCGCTCGTCGTCGAACAGGAACTCGGCCAGCGCCTTCGCCAGCTCGGTCTTGCCGACGCCGGTCGGGCCGAGGAACAGGAACGAACCGGTCGGCCGGTCGGGGTCCGCGACGCCGGCCCGGGTGCGGCGCACCGCGTCCGAGACGACCTGCACGGCCTCCTTCTGCCCGACGACCCGCTTGCCGAGCTCGTCCTCCATCCGGAGGAGCTTGCCCGTCTCGCCCTCCAGCAGCCGCCCCGCCGGGATGCCGGTCCACGCGCTGACCACGTCGGCGACGTCGTCCGCGCTGACCTCTTCCTTCAGCATGACGTTCTGCTGGCTGACCTCGCTCTCCGCGGTCGCGGCCTCGAACTCCTTCTCCAGCGCGGGAATCCGGCCGTAGCGGAGTTCGGCGGCCTTGCCGAGGTCGCCGTCGCGTTCGGCGCGTTCGGACTCGCCGCGCAGCTGCTCCAGCTGCCCCTTGAGGTCGCGGACGCGTTCGATCGAGCCTTTCTCGTTCTGCCAGCGCGCGGTCAGCGCCGTCAGCGTCTCCCGCTTCTCGGCCAGCTCGGAGCGCAGCACGGCGAGCCGGTCCTTCGAGGGCGCATCGTCCTCTTTGGACAATGCCATCTCCTCGATCTCCATCCGCCGCACGGCGCGCTCGACCTCGTCGATCTCGACCGGCCGCGAGTCGATCTCCATGCGGAGCTTCGACGCGGCCTCGTCGACCAGGTCGATCGCCTTGTCCGGCAGGAACCGGGCGGTGATGTAGCGGTCGGACAACGTCGCGGCGGCGACCAGCGCGGCATCGGTGATGCGCACACCGTGGTGCACCTCGTACCGCTCCTTGAGCCCGCGCAGGATGCCGATCGTGTCCTCTGTGGACGGTTCGCCGACCAGTACCTGCTGGAAGCGCCGCTCCAGCGCGGCGTCCTTCTCGATGTGCTGGCGGTACTCGTCGAGCGTGGTCGCGCCGACCATCCGCAACTCGCCGCGGGCGAGCATCGGCTTGATCATGTTGCCCGCGTCCATCGCGCCCTCGCCGGTCGCGCCGGCGCCGACGATGGTGTGCAGCTCGTCGATGAAAGTGACGACCTCGCCCGCGGAGTCGGTGATCTCCTTGAGCACGGCCTTGAGCCGCTCTTCGAATTCGCCGCGGAACTTGGCGCCCGCGACCATCGAACCGAGGTCCAGCGCCACGACGCGCTTGCCGCGCAGCGACTCCGGCACGTCACCGGCGATGATGCGCTGGGCGAGTCCCTCGACGATGGCGGTCTTGCCGACGCCGGGTTCGCCGATCAGCACGGGGTTGTTCTTGGTACGCCGAGACAGCACCTGCACCACCCGGCGGATCTCGGTGTCACGGCCGATCACCGGGTCCAGCTCACCGGCACGGGCGCGCTCGGTCAGGTCGACGCCGTACTTCTCCAGCGCCTTGAACGTGCTCTCCGGATCCGCGCTGGTGATCCGCGCGGAGCCGCGCACCTTGGCGAACGCGTCGCGCAGCGCGTCCGGGGTGGCGCCGTGCCGCTTGAGCAGGTCGGCCACCGGGCCGCCTTCGGTGGCGAGGCCGACGAGAAGGTGCTCCGTCGAGACGTACTCGTCGCCGAGTTCGGTCGCGAGCTTCTGCGCGTGCGTCAGCGCCTTGACCGCGTGCGTGTCGAACTGCGGGCTCGACACGGTGGCGCCGGTCGCCGACGGCAGCGCCGCGATCAGCGGCTCCAGCTCCTTGTGCACCTGCGCTGGGTCGGCCCCGACCGCGGTCAGCAGCGGTGCGGTGAGCCCCTCACCCTGCGCCAGCAGGGCGCCGAGCAGATGCGCGGCCGCCACGTGCGGATTGCCGGCCATCGTGGCCGCCTGCGCCGCCGAAGAAATCGCCTGCTGGGTCTTCGTGGTCGGGTTGAAAGCGTCCATCCCTCACCTCGTACTAGGTCCTACGATGCTCTTCTCGACTGGTACAACGTCAGGAAAGTTGAGTCTGTTCCGCTCAACTCTGAATTCCTCCGCCACCACCCGGCGAGACCGCCTCCGCGGGCAGGCGCGGGCCCACCCGGCCGAGGCCGACGACGGCGGCGCAGGCGCACGCGGCCACGAGCACCCACGGGATCCAGACTGCCACGGAGAACAGCGCGACGACGGCCGGAGCGATCATCGCGGCGAGGGTGAACGCGTACTGGAAGGCCGCCAGATACCGGCCGCGCGCCTCCGGCGGTGCCGCCGCTTCGGCCAGCGCCCCGGACCGCGGGCCGAACGCGAGATCGCCCGCGGCCAGCACGAGGGTCGCTCCGAGCAGGTAGATCGGCTGAAGGACCTTCGGGATGAACACCACCGCGAGGCACGCCAGGCACCACACCGCGAACAACGCCGAGCCCGCGCGCATCGCGGCGATCCGGGTCAGCTTCCGGGTGAGCCGCAACCCGACGACACCACCCAGACTGGTGACGACGGTGAGCAGCGCGATGATCGCGCCAGGAAGCCAGCGAGGACCCTGCAGCGTGTTGAAGACGTACACCGGCATCCCGATGAGGAAGAAGTCCATCGTGAGCGCGAAGAGCCCGCTGAACACGATCAGCGCGAGGTACGGGCGGTTTCGCCAGACCCGCGCGGGCCCCGAGAGCCGTCGCACGTGCCGCGGAAGCGGCGGCATCAGCGTCGCGAGGATGGCCGCGGCGACGACGAACGTGAAGACGTCGATGATGACGGCGACGTAGAGGCCCTCCCGTCCGATCCACACCAGCAGCCCGCCCGCCGCCAGCGCGCCGAGACCGAAGCCCGCGGAGCGGACCATCGCGGCCTCGGCGAACGGCCGGTCCTTCGGACCTTCGCCCGCGACGTCGGCGATGAGCGAGAACTGCGAGCTGTAGAACAGCTGTTGCCCGGCCGCGAGCATGACCGACGCGCCGGCGACGCCGGTGAAACCGCCTGCCAGCAGGAACGCGCCCACCCCGGTGGCCTGGAGGAGGTGGGAGCAGATCATCACCGTCCGCGGGCCGAACAGATCGACGAGGCGCCCGGCGAACGCGGGGACGAGCAGACCGGCGAACGCACCGAGAGTGACCGCAAGCCCCGCCTGGGCGAGGGGAAGTCCCACCACACGGATGACGAAGACCAGGCCCAGCGGGAGGAAGAGTCCCGAGCCGAAGTTGTCGATACCCAAGGCGACCAGCAACGCGACCCGGCTCCGCACAACTTCGACGCTACCGGCGTGACAGCGCTACGAAAGGTCCGTTCAGTCAAGACCGGCGGGTAGAAACGGCTGACGTCAAACGTCGCACGTCCGCACCGACAGAACCGCGCGAACATGGTCGTTCATCTCGGCAAGGCGCGTGGTCAACTCGAGGACCTTCTCCTCGTCCCAGTCACCGAGCGCACGCTCCATGAACGCCAGATAACCGGCCCGTCGGCGGCTCAGTTCCGCGTGCCCCTGTTCCGAGATGCTGATGATCGACGCACGGCCGTCCTCGGGTGCGGGGCGGCGGTCGACCATCCCCGCGGCGGACAGCTGGGAGATTTGACGGCTCACGACCGAAAGGTCCACAAAGCGTCGTTTGGCCAGTTCCGAGGGGCGCGCTTCGCCGTGCTTCGCCAGGTCGGACAGCAGCATCGCGGCGGCCGGATGCAGACCGGGGTCGTCCTGCCAGGCCTGCATGATCCACGCGTGCTGCAACTGGGAAGCGGCCTTCAACTCACGCATCAGTTCGACCCTGGCGTCGTCGGCGGAGCTCATCGTTGCCTCCCAGCTACTTGTACAATACAACTTTATTCGGGGACACTTGCGTAAGGCAACTATTTACCTCGTGAGATCGCCCACTGCCACCCGGCTTCGAGTACACCCGTCCGGAGCAACGATGCAGGCAAAAGGCCTCTCGGCAGCTAGTCTCGCGGACGAGCCGGAACCAGCCGACCGGCGGACAGCCACTGACCGGAGAGGTGAATGATCCGTGAATTCTTCTCCAGTGGTCCCTCGTCCGTGAACCGCCGGAATCCCCTTCCGGTATGCACTTCCCGATCAGCGAATCCGAGCCCGTGACAGCCGACGCGGTCAGCCCCGTCCCGCGGTCCTCCGCGCCACGGGAAGCCCCGCCCGCGGTCACCGCGATGGTGCGGCTCATCCGCGACACCTGGGCGAAGTCGGAACCCTTCATCCCGGAGATCTCCCAGTTCTTCTACGGGATGCTGTTCACCCTCGCGCCCGCCACCCGGGACTTCTTCCCGATCAACATGGAAGTCCAGCGCGGCAGGCTGGTGCGCGCACTGGTCCACATCGTGCAGATGGTCGACCGGCCGGATGACCTCGTGCCCTTCCTGACCCAGCTCGGCCGCGACCACCGCAAGTTCGGCGTCATCCCCCGGCATTACGAGGCCGTCGGCACGGCGCTGCTCGCCTCGCTCAAGAACCACCTCGGTCCGGACTGGACACCGGAGGTCGAACGGGCATGGGCGGAGGCGTTCACCATCGTCGCCCGCGCGATGCAGGAGGCCGCCGCGGCCGACGTCAACCCGGCGTCGTGGTCGGCGACCGTCCTCGAGCACCGGCGGCTCACCTGGGATCTCGCCCTTGTCCGTGTCCAGCCCGAATACCCGGTGCCGTACCAGCCAGGTCAGTACATGAGCGTCGAGGTTCCGCAGCGGCCGAGGCTCTGGCGCTACCTGTCCCCGGCGAACGCCCCGCGCGAGGACGGCGGCATCGAGTTCCACGTGCGCGCCGTCGACGGCGGCTGGGTGTCCCGGGCCATCGTGAGCCACACGCAGGCGGGCGACGTCTGGCGGCTGGGGCCGCCGCTCGGCAGGCTTTCGGTCGATCGGGCCGACGCCCGCCCCGTCGTGATGATCGCCGGCGGAACCGGCATCGCGCCGTTGCGCGCCATTTTGGACGACCTCGCGCAGTGGGGCGAGAATCCCAAGGTCCAGCTGTTCTACGGTGGACCGTCGCGTGAGGACCTGTACGACCTCGACGAGTTGCGCGCCCTCGCGGCCACGAACCCCTGGCTCACCGTGACCCCGGTGGTCGAGCGCGGCGAAGAGGCCCCCGGTTGCGTACAGGGCACGCTCGCGGAAGCCGTTACCCAGCAAGGGTCCTGGCCGGGGCACCGCATCCTCGTGTCCGGTTCGCCCACGATGATCCGGGCGACGGTGTCCCGGATGCTGGTCGCGGGCAGCGCACTCGACCAGATCGCGTACGACCCCTTCACCATCGACTAGTCGTCGGTGAATGCGACTCCACAATGGAGATCAGCACAACGCCGCATACCGTTACGTAACCGGCTAATCGCGGAAAGAACGCCACCCGATCGGCGGATCATGTTTCACCGAGAACTGGCGAAAAACCACTGGTGGACAACGGAAAACACGCTCGCATGATCACCTTTACCTAGCGCCAGATGGGGTTGACGGCGCGTATATCGTTTGGTCCGTTCGAGCGGGAAACACCCATTCACGGATCCTTTTCCGACGTTCGGGCATACAGTCGAGAACCTTCGGGGGAACAAGAGCACCATCACTACATCGGGTCTGGAGAATATGCCCGATCAAACAGGAGAACATCGTTCACCCATGGCAGCCGAAACAGTGAAATACGAACATCCACCGAGTTCGTCGAGATCTTCACCGGTTCCCGTCCCGCCCCTGGTCGAAGCGCCCGCCGCGGACAAGACCGTCCAGATGGCGAAACTCATCCGGAAGAGTTTCGCCGCCGTCGAAACGAAGGCCGAGGAGCTGTCCCAGTACTTCTACGGGGTACTCTTCTCCGTTTCGCCGGACGCCAGGGCATTGTTCCCGATCAACATGGCAACCCAGCGAAATCGTTTGCTGCGCGCACTCGTCTATGTCGTGCAGATGGTGGACAGGCCCGACGAACTGACCACCTTCCTCGGCCAGCTCGGCCGGGATCACCGGAAGTTCGACGTCCTCGGCCGCCATTACGACGCGGTCGGTGTCGCGCTGATCGCCGCACTGAAACGTTTCTCGAAGGACGACTGGACGCCCGAGGTGGAAGACGCCTGGGTCACCGCGTACGGCGTCATTTCGAAGTGCATGCGCGAGGCCGCGGGCAAGGAGACCGGGCCCGCGTGGTGGAAGGCGACCGTGGTCGAACACCGTCGCGTGTCCCGGGACGTCGCCGTCATCAAGGTGCGCACCGACCAGCCGCTCCCGTACCGGGCAGGCGGCTACGTCAGCGTCGAAGTCCCGCAACGGCCCCGGATGTGGCGGTACTTCTCGCCGGCGACCGCGCCACACGACGACGGGACGATGGAGTTCCACGTGCACGCCGTGCGCGGCGGCTGGGTCTCGCGCGCGATCGTCCACCACACCCGGGTCGGCGACGTCTGGCGCCTCGGCCCCTCGCTCGGCGCGCTTTCGGTGCACCACACGGAAAGCCGTCCGCTGCTGATGATCGGCGGGGGCACCGGGATCGCGCCGCTGCTCGCCCTGCTCGACGACATGTCGCGCTGGAAGCACAACCCGCCGGTGCACCTGTTCTTCGGCGGCCGCAAACCGGAAGACCTCTACGCCCTCGACGACCTGCGCGGGCTGACCGTCACCTGCCCTTGGCTGACGGTGACCCCGGTGACCGAGGAAGGCACCATCACCGGCGGCGACCGCGGCACGCTGGCCATGGCGGTCACGCAGCGCGGCGAGTGGAAGGACCGCGACGTGTACGTCGCCGGGTCTCCGGCGATGATCCGCGCGACGATCGCGAAACTGCTCGCCGCGGGCACGGACCTGGCGAGGATCAAGTACGACCCCTTCACCCTGGATTGACCGGGTGATTCGTTCGTATTAGGCCATTCGGCTGTTCTACCTGGGCCCTATGCAGCAGTAGGTCTGTGAATCATTGACCGCGGTCACCGTCGGATTTATGGTCTAGACCACATTGCTCCCCTCACGGGAACACCGTCGTTCCACCCCAGGAGCCGGCATGACCGTCAAACGCAAACTCGTGGCAGCCGCCGCCGGTGCGATCCTCGCCCCGATCGCCATCGTGGCCATCCCGCAGGTGGCCAGCGCGCACGGCTACGTGCTGACCCCGCCCAGCCGCCAGGCGAACTGCGCCCAGGGCAAGGTTTCCGGCTGCGGCAGCATCGTCTACGAACCGCAGAGTGTCGAGGGCCCCAAGGGGCTCCGCAGCTGCAACGGCGGCCTCCCGGGGTTCGCGCAGCTCAACGACGAATCGAAGCCGTGGCCAGCCGCCTCGGTCGGCAACAGCGTGACCTTCAACTGGAAGTTCACCGCCTACCACCGGACCAAGAACTACGAGTACTACATCGGCGGCACCAAGATCGCCGACATCAGCGGGAACAACTCCGCGCCGAAGGATCCGACGTCCCACACGGTGAGCTTGAACGGCTTCAGCGGCCGCCAGAAGGTGCTCGCCATCTGGAACATCGCGGACACGCCGATGGCCTTCTACAGCTGCGTCGACCTGCAGATCGGCGGCGGCAACCCGCCCACCAGCACCAGCAACCCGCCGACCACCAGCAATCCGCCGACGACGTCGAACCCGCCGAGTAGCACCACCAACCCGCCCACCGGCGGCACCTGGGCGGCCGGGACGGCGTACACGGTCGGCAGCACGGTCACCTACGGCGGTGCGAGCTACCGGTGCCAGCTGGCGCATACGGCGATCCAGGGCTGGGAACCGCCGAACACACCTGCTCTCTGGACTCGCCAGTGAAGCTCGGCCTGATACTCGTCGCCGGTCTCGTGGCCCTCGCGGGCTGCGGGGCCGGTGATGGCTCACCCACCACCGCCGGCGCCCCGATCTCCCCGGTCCCCCAGTCGGCGACGGGCGCCCCGGCGTCCGCGGAGTACAACGACGCCGACGTGATGTTCCTGCAGATGATGATCGCCCACAACAGCCAGGGCCTGGAGATCGTCAAGCTGGTGCACGCCAAACAGGCGCAGAAGCAGGAGCTCAAGGATCTCGCGGCCGCCATCGAGGCGACACAGCAGACCGAGAGCTCCGACATGCGGAACTGGCTGAAGTCCTGGGGTAAACCCGAGACGGGTTCGATGGATCCGAACGCGCACCATCATCACGGTGGCGACGGGCTCACGGACAAGGGCCTGCTCGAAGCGCTGTCCAAAAAGGACGGTAAGGAGTTCACCCTCGACTTCGCCGACATCTTCGTCGCGCACCAGCACAACGGGGTCGCGCTGGCCAGGACCGAGCTGAAGGACGGCAAGAACCCGGAGGCGAAGGCGTTGGCCCAGCGGGTCATGGACTCGCGCACCGGCGAGGTCCAGCAGATCCGGACCCTGGTCCCCGCCTGACGACCGCAATTAGTCACCTACTTGCGCCGGAACACCTTCCGGCGCTAGACCCCGGTCAGGGCAAGTAGGTGACTAATTGCGATCTTTCGCAACTAGAGGTCTAAACGATGCCGCCTGCTGGCGTTGTGGGCTCGCTGTCCACCGGCGATCTCGCGTGATTGGACAGCGATCTCGCGTGATTGCGCGGAGATCACGCGTGACTGGACGGAGATCTCGCAAGTAGGTGACTAATTGCGTTTTTTGGGCTTCCAGACGACCAAGGCGGTCTGCTGCCGCAAGGGCACGAGGTCCTTGCGGTAGGAGGCGTGCACGGCCGCGGCCGTCTGTTCGGCGGAGACGTACGCGGCCGTGAGTTCCTCGGTCAGTTCGGCGATCCGCGCGCGGAGAGCGTCGACCTGGTTCTCCAGCTCGATGATCCGCTTGATGCCCGCGAGGTTGACACCGTCCTCTTGGGACAGTCGCTGCACTTCGCGCAGCAACGCGATGTCCCGCATGGAGTAACGGCGTCCACCACCGGAGGTCCGGCCCGGCGACACGAGACCCTGGCGGTCGTAGGACCGCAGGGTCTGCGCGTGCAGGCCGGAGAGCTGCGCCGCCACCGAAATGACGAACACCGGGGTGTCCTCGTCCGCACCGTCGTGCGGCAGCCCGCCGAACATCGTGCTCACCTGCCTTCGAGAAGTTCGGTGATCTCCGGTCGCGGGTCGTGCTCGGACATGGCCTCCGCGTAGGCCTCCAAGGCCTCACGGGCCTTGTCGTCCAATTTGGACGGGATAGCCGCTTGCAGGGTGACCAGCAGATCGCCCTGTGCGCCGTCCCGTTTGGCGATTCCCTTGCCGCGCACGCGAAGCACGCGACCACTGGCCGTACCCTGCGGCACCTTCAGCGAGACCTTGCCCTCGAGTGTCGGCACGGTGATCGTGCCGCCGAGGGCCAGTTCCGCGAAGGAAACCGGCACGGTGATCGTCAGGTCGAGGTTCTGCCGCCCGAACACCGGATGCGGCGCGACGTGCACGCGGACGTACAGATCGCCCGGCTGCGCGCCGCCTCGGCCCGGTTCACCCTGGCCGGCCAACCGGATCCGCTGGTCGTCGGCGACGCCCGGCGGGATCCGCACGGTCAGCGTGCGGGTGCGGGTGCTGACGCCCTCGCCCGCGCATTCCGGGCAGGGGTCGTCGATGATCGTGCCGCGGCCGCGGCAATCGCGGCACGGCTCGGAGAACGCGAACGCGCCCTGGCTCCGGCTGACCAGCCCGCTGCCCTGGCAGGTCGAACACGTCCTCGGGGAAGTCCCCGGCTTCGCGCCGTTCCCGCCGCAGGTGGAACAGGTCGCCGGGCTCGACAGCCGCAGCGGCAGGGTCGCGCCCTTGACCGCCTCGGTGAAGTCGATCCGGACGTCGGTCTCCACGTCCGCGCCGCGCTGCGGCCGGTTCGCGGTGGCACCGGCGGCGCCACGACGGCCGAAGAGACCGCCGAGGATGTCGCCGAGCCCGCCGAAACCGGCCTGCTGCTGACCACCCGACTGGCCGAAGATGTCGCCGACGTCGAACCCGCCGCCACCGGCGCCACCGCCCGGGAAGCCGAAGCCACTGGGACCGCCGGAGCCGAAGAGGCGCCGGGCCTCGTCGTACTCCTTGCGCTTGGACGTGTCGGAAAGGACGCCGTAGGCCTCGGAGACCGCTTTGAACTTCTTCTCCGCCTCCGCGTTGCCCGCGTTGGCGTCGGGGTGGTTCTCCTTGGCCAGCTTGCGATAGGCCTTTTTGATCTCGTCCGCGGTGGCGTCGGAGGAGACGCCCAGCTCACGGTAGAAGTCCTTACCGATCCATTCCCGTGCACTCACCGAACGTCTCCTCCTTTCACGCCGTATCGCCGATCAGCGGTTGTTCTCATCGAAGAGCTCGCCGTCGAGCGGCAGCTCGCCACCGACGGGCGGGTCGACCGGGGTGGCCTGCGCCTCCGGTGCGGGGGCCGCGCCGGGTTCGTGGTCGGTGACCCCGACCAGCGCCGCGCGAAGCACGCGCTCGCCGAAGCGGTAACCACGGCGCATGACCGTGGTTACCGTCGGGCCCGCGACGTCCGGAGAGGTGCTGTGCTGGACGGCCTCGTGCACGCTCGGGTCGAAGGCTTCGCCCTCGGCACCGAACGGTTCGAGACCCGACCGCTGCAAGCTCCCGACCAGCTTCTCGCCGACCGCCTTGAAGGCACCGGTCAGATCGCCGTGCTGCTCCGCGCGCTCGAGGTCGTCGAGCAGCGGGAGCAGGTCACCGACGACCGACGCCTTCGCGCCGGCGACGACCTGTTCGCGGTCGCGGTCCACGCGCTTGCGGTAGTTGGCGTACTCCGCCTGGAGACGCTGGAGGTCGGCGGTGCGTTCCGCCAGCTCCTTCTCCAGGCCGGTGGCCACCGACACCGAATCGTCCACAATGGACTCCCCGAGGCTGGGGCCCGCGTGTGTCGCGGGCTCCGGCGCTTCGGCCACTACGGGCTCTTCGACAGGGGCAGCGTGCTTCGGGCCGTCTTGGGGTTCGGCTGCCGGGGCGGCCGGACGGACCTCACCGGTCAGCGGGTCGATCCGCCGCCGATCCCGCACGACCACCGGTTCCTCCGGGCCCCGGCCCTCGGTTTCGTCGTAGCGTCCCGTCACTTCTTGTCCTTCTTGTCCTGCTCGTCCTCTTCGACGATCTCGGCGTCGACGACGTCGTCGGCCTTGGCCTGCGAACCGGTGCCCGCGCCGGCGGAACCGGTCGCGCCTTCACCGGCGGTGGCGTCATCGGCGGCGTTGCCCGCCGCGTTGGCGTAGAGCGCGGTGCCGAGCTCCTGCGAAGCGGTGTTCAGCTTCTCGATGGACTCGCGGATCTTCGCCGAGTCGGTGCCCTTGAGCGCCTCGTTGGCCTCGTCGATCGCGGACTTCACCTTGCCCTTGAGTTCCTCGGGCAGCTTGTCCTCGTTGTCCTTGACGAACTTCTCCGTCTGGTAGACGAGGGTCTCCGCCTGGTTGCGGGTCTCCGCCTCCTCGCGGCGCTGCTTGTCCTCTTCGGCGTGCGCCTCGGCGTCCTTGACCATGCGCTCGATGTCGTCCTTCGGCAGCGCGGAGCCACCGGTGATCGTCATCGACTGCTCCTTGTTCGTGCCGAGGTCCTTCGCGAGGACGTGCACGATGCCGTTGGCGTCGATGTCGAAGGTGACCTCGATCTGCGGCACGCCACGCGGCGCGGGCGGGAGACCGGTCAGCTCGAACATGCCGAGCTTCTTGTTGTGCGCGGCGATCTCGCGCTCACCCTGAAACACCTGGATCTGCACCGACGGCTGGTTGTCGTCCGCGGTGGAGAAGATCTCCGAACGCTTGGTCGGGATCGTGGTGTTGCGCTCGATGAGCTTGGTGAACACGCCGCCCTTGGTCTCGATGCCCAGCGAAAGCGGGGTCACGTCGAGCAGCAGGACGTCCTTGACCTCACCCTTGAGCACACCGGCCTGGAGCGCGGCGCCGACGGCGACGACCTCGTCCGGGTTCACGCCCTTGTTCGGCTCGCGGCCGCCGGTCAGCTCCTTGACCAGGTCCGACACGGCCGGCATGCGGGTGGAACCACCCACGAGCACGACGTGGTCGATGTCGCCGACGGCGACACCCGCGTCACGGATGACGTTGTTGAACGGCTTGCGGGTGCGCTCGAGCAGGTCCGAGGTGATCTTCTGGAACTCGGCGCGGGAAAGCTGCTCGTCGAGGAACAGCGGGTTCTTGTCCGAGTCCACGGTGATGTACGGCAGGTTGATGCCCGCGGAGTTCGAACTGGACAGCTCGATCTTCGCCTTCTCGGCAGCCTCACGGATGCGCTGGAGCGCCATCTTGTCCTTGGTGAGGTCGATGCCGTTGGAGGCCTTGAACTTGTCGACCAGCCAGGTGACGATGCGCTCGTCCCAGTCGTCACCGCCGAGGTGGTTGTCACCGGAGGTCGCGCGGACCTCGACGACGCCCTCACCGATCTCCAGGAGCGAGACGTCGAACGTGCCGCCACCGAGGTCGAAGACCAGGATGGTCTGTTCCTTCTCGCCCTTGTCGAGGCCGTACGCCAGCGCCGCCGCGGTGGGCTCGTTGACGATGCGGAGCACGTTCAGGCCGGCGATCTGCCCGGCTTCCTTGGTGGCCTGCCGCTGCGCGTCCTCGAAGTAGGCGGGGACGGTGATGACCGCGTCGGTGATGGTCTCGCCCAGGTACGCCTCCGCGTCGCGCTTGAGTTTCATCAGCACCCGGGCGCTGATCTCCTGCGAGGTGTAGGCCTTGCCGTCGATCTCGGTCTTCCAGTCGGTGCCGACGTGCCGCTTGACCGACCTGATGGTCCGGTCGACGTTCGTCACGGCCTGGTTCTTGGCAGGCTGACCGGTCAGCACTTCGCCGTTCTTGGCGAAGGCGACGATGGACGGGGTGGTGCGTGAACCTTCAGAGTTGGCGATGACCGTCGGCTCGCCGCCCTCAAGGACAGCGACGACCGAGT
Organism: Amycolatopsis sp. cmx-11-12; assembly: GCF_046269425.1. Lineage (NCBI taxonomy): Bacteria > Bacillati > Actinomycetota > Actinomycetes > Pseudonocardiales > Pseudonocardiaceae > Amycolatopsis > Amycolatopsis sp. cmx-11-12. The sequence goes on from NZ_JADNQM010000016.1 coordinate 71,670, forward strand.
TGGTCGTGCCGAGGTCGATGCCGACCGCTCGCGCCATGGTGTGTTCCTCCTGCTAGTTCGTGACCTGCGGGTTCACTCCCACCTTGAGTGGGTGTCACGCAAGTTCTATCGGGATGATGCGGCTTCCGTCAAGCCGGACTTGAGTCGCCTGCACTCAACCTTGTATCCGGGTCAACGAGCGACCTGGGCGTCTTGTTCCCGGCCTAGTGGCAGATCTTGTCCGGAGCGGGTGTGACCCCGCTCACCAGGTACTTCACCTCTTCGGTACGCACGCAGGCCGAGTTGAGCAGCCCCGTGTGCCCGTACCCGGCGTTGACCAGCAACGTCGAGTTCTCGATGTTCCGCGCGAGCCCCTTCGCCCACACCAGCGGTGTCGCCGGATCGTGTTCACCGCCGACCACGAGGATCGGCGCCGCACCCCGCACCTTCTGCGGCCGCGGCGGGTACGCGGGGGTGACGGGCCAGCCCGCGCATCCGCTCGCGAGGTCCCAGAACTCCGAGTACCGCCAGCTGTGCGGGGCCACGGTCTTGATCAGCCCCTGCATCACCCTCGCCTCGGCGTAGGAGGTGAAGGCCGGTCCGAAGTCGTGGCAGCCGATCGCGCGGTATGCGCCGTAGGACGGGTCCAGCTGTGAGTAGGGCAGTAGCCCGGACGCGTCCGGCTTCTCCGCCGTCGCCTTGCTCAAGTCCGGCCAGAACGCCGGCAGGATGATCCAGCCGTAGACACCGGTCGCCAGTTCCTCGGCTGTCACGTTCCGTCCGAGTTCGGAGGACGGGACACCGCCCGGCGTCGCCATGAGCGCGTCGTAGGTGGCGAGGACGTCTTTGCCGCGAAGCGCGCACTCGTCCGACGTCGTGCACCACTGGGCGAAGTCCTTGAGCGCGCCTTCGGTCGCGATGGCCTCGTCGAGGATCGCCTGCCGCGTCGGCAGCGAATGGTTGATGGCGCCGTCGAGCACCATCGTGCGGATGCGCTTCGGATACTTCTCCGCGTACGCCGCGCCGAGTTCGGAACCGTAGGAGACACCGAGCCAGTTGACCTTCGGCTCACCAAGGGCGACCCGGATCGACTCGATGTCGTCCGCCGCGTTCCAAGTGTCCACTTTGGACAGCGCCGGACCGGTCCGGTCGAGACAGTCCTGACCCGAAGCGCGGTTGTGCTCGATGAACCGGTCGTATTCCGTGCGGTTCCGGGGGAAGCGGCCGATCGACGGGTCGTGCAGCGTCGGCCCGCAGGTCACCGCGGGCGTACTGGCCCCGACGCCGCGCGGGTCGAAGCCGATGACGTCGAACCGTTGCCGCGCTTCGGCCATTTCCGGCTTGTCCAGCGCGAAACCGCGGCCGCCGTACTTGAGCACGGTGACACCGGAGCCGCCCGGCCCGCCCGGATTCGTCAGCAGCGAACCGACGCGGCGCGCGGGATCGGTCGCGGGCAGTTTCGCCAGCGCGATCGTGAAGGGACCGCTCACCCGGAGGCTCGCGCACTCCAGGGTCGGCGCGTACTCGGTCGCGCACGGTTTCCAGTCGATCCGGGGCGCGGCGGAGGCCGGTAGCGCGGAAAGCGGGAGGAGGGCCAGTGCGGTGACGGCGGCGAGTGCCTTCGTCTTCATGCGGCCTTCACCGTGACCTTGCCGGTGCCCGCCCTGAGGTCCAGGACGTTCGGCGAAGCCTGGTCCTGCCGTACGCCACCGGTTTCGACGCCGCCGACCTCCGATTTCGCATGGACCTGGTACGCGCCGTCCGGGACGGTGACGGTGACCTTGCCGACGTCGGCGTTCACGGTGACCGCGCCGGGTTTGGCGAGCCCGACCTCGACGTCGCCGGTACCCGTGATCAACCGCACCGGGCCCGATGAACTCTGGACCTTGATGTCGCCGACTTCCCCGCGCAGGTCGACCGAGGCCGCGCGGGCGAGCGTGATCTTGCCGGTGCCGATCGCGCCGGAGATCGCCAGCTCACGCGGGACCACGACGTCGTAGTCCACACCGCACTGGCTGCAACCGCCGAGGACGAGCGTGCCGTTCTCGACGCTGTGCGTCTTGCCGGGATTCCGGCCGGTGTAAGTGACTTCGCGGCGCAGCGAGACCGGTGCGCCGTCCTCGACCCGGAGCGTGACGCCGCCGACCGGGACGTCGACCCGGACCGCGGTGATCTGCTCGGTGACGGGCGTGCCGTCGTTCAGCGTCTGGCGGCTTTCGGTAGTGCAGCCGACGATCCCGAAGGCCGTCAGCGCGCCGAGCGCGAGCGCGCCGAGGACGCGCCGCTCTTTAGTGAACAGAGCCTTGTTCCCCATGAGAAAGTGTTTCCCCCGATAAAATCCGTCAGGCCGCGTTGACCTTGACGCTTCCGCTGTCGGTGTTGAGATCGAGCTTGTACTGGGCCGAACCGGACTGGTTCACGTCGATTTCGCGGCTGCCGCTGTCGGTGGTGCCGCTGACGTCGTAGTCGCCGGAGGGCACGGTGACCTCGATCGAACCGCTGTCGCTCTTGGCCGTGATGTTCGCGGCCTTGACCAGCTCGAGTTCGATACGGCCGCTGTCGGCCTGCGCCTTCACGTTCCCGCCGAGCCGCTCGCCCTTGATCGCGCCGGAACTCGCGTTGACGTCGACGTCCTGCCCGATGTTCTTCAGCTCGACGCGACCGGAGTCTGCCCTGACCTTCACGGTGCCCGGCACGTCGCGCACCTCGACCCGGCCGGAGTCGACCGAGATGTCCACAGTGGACACACCGGCGATGTCCACCGCGCCGGAGTCGACCCGTCCGGTGACGGGGACCCCCGACGGGACCGTGACGTCGTAGTCGACCTCGCAGTTGTCGCCGCAGCCGGCGAGGACCAGGGTGTCGCCGTCCACCCGGTAGGCATCACCCGGCTTGTTCCAGCGGTACGAGAACTCCTGGTGGACCTTCGCCGGGCCGCCGCCCGTGCGGATCTTGACCGTGCCCTCGTCGTTTTCGACGCGGACGCTCTTGATCGACTGGGTCAGCTCGGAGGTCGCCTCCGCGTCGGACGGCCACCACCAGCCGAGGCCGGTGAGGACACCGACGCCGATCAAGGCGATGCCTCCGATTGCGAGGAGTGGGCGCGCCATGGTGTTGAGTCCCTCCAGAGCAGGTTTTCGTGTGTCTCGACGCTAAAGGCACCGCGCCGGGATGGACATAGGGGTAACCCCCGGATTCGTCCCTGATCCCGCGCCGGGGTTCTCGGGGTCCTAACCTGGCTTCGTCATCGGTTCCACGATCAGGAGGACGCATGCCGCAGGCACCCGATCCGTACGACTTCCTGCCCGATCTGCCTGCCTTCACCTTGAGCAGCACCGACATCGAGGAAGGCGGCTTCCTGCCGACGCCCCAGCTGTCCGGGATCTTCGGCGCGGGCGGCGAGGATCGTTCCCCGCAGCTGTCCTGGGACGGCTTCCCCGCCGAGACCAAGAGCTTCGCCGTGACCTGCTATGACCCGGACGCCCCCACCGCGAGCGGGTTCTGGCACTGGGCGGTGTTCGACATCCCCGCTTCCGTGAACGCGCTCGCGGCGAACGCGGGCGACGAGGCCGGGTCCGGTCTGCCGGAGGGCGCTGTCACCCTGAAGGGGGACGGCGGCGTGAAGCAGTTCCTCGGGGCCGCCCCGCCGCCCGGGCACGGGCCGCACCGGTACATCTTCACGGTGCACGCAGTCGACGTCGAAAAGCTGGAGGTCGGCGAAGACGCTACGCCGGCTCTGCTCGGCTTCAACCTCTTCAGCCACGCGATCGCGCGGGCTTCTCTTACCGCCCTGCACGAAAACAAGGGCTGAGGCGGCTTTCTCTCAAGTACATGATGGCCCCCTTCCTTGCGCTAGACGCAAGGAAGGGGGCCATCATGTACTTGGCTAGCTCTGCCCGTTGGCCCGCGACCGCTCCATGTACTGCCCCTCCGGCGGATCCCCGAAGCCGAACGGCCGGTACAGCTCGTGCGCGTCGGCGGTGTGCAGCATCCACCGGAACTCCGCGCCCGGCCCGTTGTCGATCATCTCCCGGACCAGTTCCTTGCCGAGTCCCGCGCCGCGCGCGTCCTCGAGGACGAAGACGTCCGCCAGGTAGGCGCTGCCGACGGTGTCCGAAAACGCCCGCGCGAAGCCGACCAAGCGGCCCGTCGTGGCCTCGTACGCACCGACGATGCGCCACGCGTTCTTGAAGACCTTCTCGATCATCTCGCGGTCTCGCCACTTACCCCAGTAGACGTCGGTGGACAGGCATTTCCACACCACGTCGAGGTCCACCCGAGCCGGGTCGTCATCCAGTTCGTAAGCGCCGACAGTCCGCATGATCCGAAGCTACCCGGCAGGTCAACGAGGTTTCAGCAGGTAGTCCACCACCGGCCGCAGCTCCTCCGCGGACGGCGGCTCGTCGTCGATGAGGCCCTGGATCAGCAGGCCGTCGATGCCGGCGAGGAACACCCGGAAGGCGACCTCGTCGTCGTGCCGGACCATCGAGGTCAACACGTCCAGCCAGCGCCGCGCGGCGGGCCGCAGTTCGGGTTTCCGCGCGGCCAGCAGGTACAGCTCGTATTCCGCCATCGTCCGGCCGCGCCGCGGTCCCAGCGCCTCGGCGAGCAGTCCGGCGACCTCTTCCGCGCCGCGGCTGCCGCGCGAACGGGCCCTGTCGATCATCCAGTAGACCTCGGTCGCCATATCCCTCGCGCATGAGATGAGGGTCGCGATCAGCAGGTCGTCGAGGCTGGAGAAGTGATACGTCGTCGACGCGGTGGGCACGCCGGCCTCGGCGGCGACCGTCCGATGGGTGACACCGGCGACGCCGTCCCGCTCGATCACCCGCAGCGCGGCCGCGATGATCTCCTCGCGCCGCTTCTCGCCCCTGGCTTTCCGGCCGTCGATCTGGATCTTCACTTAGTGCGCGCTCCCTGCCTCGATCAACACGACACCGCCGATCACCAGTACCAGCCCGGCGATCACGGAGAAGTTGACCGGCTCCTTGAAGAACACGATGCCGACGGCCGCCACCAGCGCGACACCCGCCGCGGCCCAGATCGCGTAGGCGACGCTCACCGGCACGCCCGCCTTCAGAACGTACGCGAGCGCGACGAACGCGACGGCGTAGCCGAGGACCACGACGATCGACGGGCCCACCTTGCTGAAGCCCTCGGAAAGTTTCAACGAGACCGTCGCGGATACCTCGGCGGCGATGGCCAAAGCGAGAAGAAGATATGCACCCATGTCACAAAAACTACCTGGACGATCGTCTTAAAACAAAGAGAGGTGTACACCACATCGGTGGGACTTGGGCGCGGCCAGTGGGTTACCCATCAGTAAGAAGCATTAGTCTGCCCGAACCACCACAGCTTCACTCGGACGAAAGGCACCCGACGATGGGCGCTGTACAGCTGACGCTCGGCGGGATCGCAGTCCTGCTCGGCGTCGTCGCCTGGGGAATGTTCTTCGCGACCATCGCCCGCTTCGTGCGGGTGATCCGCCTCGGTCAGCCGGACTCGACCCGCAACGGCCCATTCATGCCGCGGCTGAAGACCTTGATCAAGGAATTCGCCGCGCACACCCGCATGAACAAGGTCAAGAGCGTCGGTCCGGCGCACTGGCTGGTCATGTGGGGCTTCCTGATCGGGTCACTCGCCCTGTTCGAGGCGTACGGCGAGGTCTTCGTCCCGACCTGGGGCTGGCCCATCCTCGACGACTGGTCGCTGTTCCAGCTGCTCATGGAGCTGCTCGGCGTCGGCACCATCGTCGGCATCCTGGCGCTGATCTGGGTCCGCCAGAAGAACCACCCGCGCCGCGCCGACCGGCAGTCCCGCTTCCAGGGCTCCAACTTCAAGTGGGCGTACTTCATCGAAGCCGTCGTGCTCATCGAGGGCATCGGCATCATCGGCGTCCGCGCCGCGAAGTCCGCGCTGGACGTCCACGAGACCCCGGTCTGGGCCGCGTTCGTCTCCCACCCGATCGGTGAACTGCTGCCCGCCAGCCCGAACCTGGTCTCGGTGTTCGCCTTCGTCAAGCTGATGAGCGCCACGATCTGGCTGATCGTCATCGCGCGCACGATGACGATGGGCATCGCCTGGCACCGGTTCAGCGCCTTCTTCAACATCTACTTCAAGCGCGAGGCCGACGGCGGCGTCGCGCTCGGCGCGCTCAAGCCGATGATGAGCAACGGCAAGGTGCTCGACCTCGAAGAGGCGGACCCGGACGAGGACACGTTCGGCGTCGGCAAGGTCGAGGACTTCAGCTGGAAGGGCTGGCTGGACTTCTCCACCTGCACCGAATGCGGCCGCTGCCAGTCGCAGTGCCCCGCGTGGAACACCGGCAAGCCGCTTTCGCCGAAGCTGCTCATCACGCAGCTTCGCGACCACGCCTACGCGAAGGCGCCGTACCTGCTCGCGGGCGGCAAGCGCGACATGGCGGGCGATGAGGTCGGTCTCTCCGGTGACGACATGTACGCGGGCATCGACGTCCTCGCGATCGCGGAGTCCCAGAAGGCGCTCATCGGCGACGACGGCGGCGTGATCGACCCCGAGGTGCTGTGGTCCTGCACCTCCTGCGGCGCTTGCGTCGAGCAGTGCCCGGTGGACATCGAGCACGTCGACCACATCGTCGACATGCGCCGCTACCAGGTGATGATCGAGTCCTCGTTCCCCAGCGAGCTCAACGGGATGTTCAAGAACCTGGAGAACAAGGGCAACCCGTGGGGCCAGAACGCCAAGGACAGGCTCGCCTGGACGGAGGACCTGGAGTTCGAGGTGCCGGTGTTCGACGGCGACCTCGGCGACACCGAGTACCTCTTCTGGGTCGGCTGTGCCGGCGCGTTCGAGGACCGCGCGAAGAAGACCACGCGGGCCGTCGCGGAGCTGCTGCACATCGCGGGCGTGAAGTACACGGTGCTCGGCTCGGAGGAGTCCTGCACCGGTGACCCGGCCCGCCGCGCGGGCAACGAGTTCCTGTTCCAGATGCTGGCGCAGCAGAACGTCGAGATCCTGAACTCGGTGTTCGAGGGCCGCGAACGCAAGGCGCGCAAGGTGGTCGTCACCTGTGCCCACTGCTTCAACACCCTCGCGAACGAGTACCCGGAACTCGGTGGCCAGTTCGACGTCGTGCACCACACGCAGCTGCTCAACCGCCTGGTGCGGGAGAAGCACCTGACCCCGGTGGCCGCGGTCGCCGAGGACGTCACCTATCACGACCCGTGCTACCTGGGCCGCCACAACAAGGTCTACGACGCTCCGCGCGAGCTCGTCACCGCTTCGGGCGCGCAGCTGCGGGAGATGCCGCGGCACGGCGACCGGTCGATGTGCTGTGGCGCCGGCGGCGCGCGCATGTGGATGGAAGAGAAGATCGGCAAGCGGATCAACGTCGAACGCGTGGACGAGGCGCTCGGCACCGCGCCGTCGAAGATCGCGACCGGCTGCCCGTTCTGCAAGGTGATGCTCAACGACGGCCTCACCGCGCGCCAGAGCGACGGACAGGCGAGCGAGAAGGTCGAGATCGTCGACGTTGCACAGCTCCTGCTGACCGCCGTCAAGCGCAAGCCGGAGCCGCAACTGGTCCCGGCCGGCGCGCCGTCCTTGGACGCCGTCTCAGATGCTGAACTCGACGAGAAGGCGGACGAGCCCGCCAACGAAACTCCACTTTCGGAGGAAGACAAGTAGAACCTCAAGGTCGGAGGGGACATTCTCTCGCACATAATGCGAGAGAATGTTCCCTCGTGTTTTATCCGGTCCAGACCATTCCCTTCCCTTACCCGTTCGGCGGTACACGGCGACGATAAGCTGGCGTTTCCTCGTTGCCGTTGTCGTTCACGAGGTTGCTTTAGGCGGCACAGGCAGTAGGTCTGAAAAAGGGGCGAGGAAAATCAATGGGCAACCGTCACGAACTTCGTCCGGGCAAGGAACACCGCCTCGCGATGCCGGGATCGTCGACAGGTCGCCCGATGGCCCGCCTGCCGTCGGCCGCGGCGCTCGCCCGGATGGCTCAGGAAGCGACCATCCCCAGCATCCCGGCCGCCCGGCGGCCGCCGCGGCAGGAACGGCAGCGCACGCGCGTCCGCCCGTACGTCCGCACGGGCGGACGCACACAGTCCAAGCGGAACTTCGCCATCGAAGCGATGATTTCCGTCCGGAACGACGCGCCTTGGAGCGCGCCGGGATTCAGCGTGGAATTCCATTCGGTCCGATCACTGTGCCGACGTCCGACTTCCGTCGCCGAAGTCGCCGCTTCATTAAGCGTTCCACTCGGCGTTGCAAAGGTCCTTTTGGGTGACATGGCCGAACTCGGCCTGGTTACCGTTCATGAAACGCAGGCTGAATTCGACGGTCATCCGGCACTCGCCTTGATGGAACGCGTCCTCCAGGGTTTGCGTCGTCTGTGAGATCGGCGCACTCGCACTACGCTGCGCGAGGTGAGTGAAGAACCCGGTGGCGAAAGCACCCTGACCGTAGTGCTGGCTGGCGGGGTCAACCTCGCCATCGCGGTGCTGAAGCTGATCGCCGGGATCATCACCGGCTCCGGTGCGATGCTCTCGGAAGCCGCGCACTCGGTGGCCGACACGATCACCGAAGTCCTCCTGCTGACCGCGCTGAAACGCTCGGACCGGCCCGCCGACCGCGTCCACCCGTTCGGCTACGGCAAGGAGCGGTACTTCTGGTCGCTGCTCGCGGCGGTGTCGATCTTCGCCTCCGGCGCGATGTTCGCGCTGTACGAAGGCTTCTCGACGGTGTTCGGCGAGGCGACCGACCAGACCGATCCGATCGTCGGCTACGTCGTGCTCGCGATCGCCTTCGTCCTCGAGTCCGTCTCGTGGTTCCAGGCCGTGCGGCAGGTGCGGCGCGACGCCGCCGAAGCGGGCAAGAAGGTGTCGGTCTACCTGCGGACGATCGACGACCCGGCGCCGAAGACCGTCCTGTTCGAGGATTCGGCGGCGCTGATCGGCCTGCTGCTCGCGTTCGCCGGGATCGGGCTGCACCAGCTCACCGGCTCGCACGTCTGGGACGGTGCGGCGTCGATCGCGATCGGGGTGCTGCTGGCGCTCGTCGCCTACGTGCTCGGGCGCACCAACCGCGGTCTGCTGATCGGTAGGCAGGCGGATCCGAAGCTGGTGCGCGGGATCCGGGACCACCTGGTGGGCGCGGCCGAGATCGAGGCCGTCGTCGATCTCCAGACCATGCTGATGGGCACCGACCAGGTGCTCGTCTGCGCGCGTGTCGACTTCGACGACGCACTGGGCGCGGCGGACGTCGAACGCGCCTGTGTCCGGCTGGCGACCGAACTGACAGGGTCGTTCGGGGATGTCACCGAGGTGTTCATCGAACCGGTCCCGCGTACGGATCCCGAGCTGCGCGCGGCGGTACTGGCCCGCTACGGCGACATCGCCGAACGCTGGGACAAGGGTCAGTAGCCGAAGTTCTGCGTCCAGTACATGCCCTTGGTGTTGACGCCGACGCCGATCTTCTTCAGCTTGCAGTTGAGGATGTTCGCGCGGTGGCCCTCGGAGTTCATCCAGGCGTCCATCACCTTGGCGGCGTTCGACTGCCCCTTGGCGATGTTCTCGGCGCCGGGCTTGTCGTAGCCCGCGGCCCGGATGCGCTGGTCGAACGTGGTGCCTTCCGGCGTGGTGTGGGAGAAGTAGTTCCGGGCGGACATGTCGTCGCTGTGGCCCTGCGCCGCGGCGGCGAGGTGCGACTCGTTGCTCACCGGCGAGCAGCCCGCGTCGGCGCGCTCGGAGTTGACGAGGTCGATGACCTGACCGGCGAGTGAGCTGTCCTGCGAGCGAGGCGGGTCCGCGGCCTTGCTGGGGGTGGGCTTCGGGGCCTCGGAAGGCTGGGCGGGCGGCTCGGCCGCGGCAGAGGACGAGCTGGGCGGGGCGGAGGAGGACGTGGGGGCCGCCGAAGACGACGTCGGAGCAGGCGAGCCGGACGCGGGGTCGCCCGCCGCGGGAGCGGACGTCTGGCCGAAGAAGGCGGGCGGCTTCGCGAGTGCGTCGCCGGGCCTGCCCTTGGTGTCGGGGACGCTCAACGACAGATTGCTCAGCGCCGTCCCCTGGAACCGGTCGGTCACCATCAGGTAGCTCGCGCTGGCGATCACCCCACCCAGCAGAAAGCTGAGCGTGACAAGAAGTAACCGGTTTCTTGCTCTTTTGGGGGACACGAGGCCGAAAACTATCACGAACTGGTTACGGCAATACCCCCGAAAGTAGTAATACCGGTCAGCGGTCTGTGATGCGACCTGTGGAGTCGTGCGTAATCGCGGTGGCGTCGCCCAGGAAGCGGATCACCGTCTCAAGCTCACCGTCCGTGTACTTCTCGCAGGCCTCGCGGACCGACTTCACCAGGTGATCCCACAGTGGCGCGGCATTGGCCTTCATCCCCGCGTCGATCTCGATGAGCACCTTCCGCCGGTCTTCGGGATGCGGCTTCCGCACCACGATCCCCTTGCCCTCAAGCCTGTCGATGAGGGCCGTGATCGATGCCGGCGCGAGCCCGGACAGCTGCGAGAGCGCCTTCGGCGTCTGCGGGCCGAGGCGGGCGAGGTAGTCGGTCACCTTGCTTTCGACGGCCGAGAGGCCTCTCTGCTCGGCGATCGCCGTATGGAACATGACCGTCTCCGTCGACAGCGACCGCGACCCGTTGAGGATCCGCTCGACCAGTTCCGCCCGCTCACTTGACACGTCGGCCAGCCTAGCGGAGTCTTTAGTTCGACAGAACGAATTAGTTTCTAAGAGATTCGATGGGGTGAACGACATGGCGAAGGTACTGGTCGCCGGCGGGGGTATCGCGGGCACGATCACGGCGATCGCACTGCACGAAACGGGGCACGAGCCGGTGATCCACGAGGCGTACGACCGGACCGCCGAGGGTGTCGGCGCGTTCCTGACGCTCGCGGTGAACGGCCTCGACGCGCTGGCGCCGCTGGGCCTGAAAGACCTGGTCAAGGACCTGGGGTTCGACACGCCGAGGATCAAGATGAGCCTGGGGAACGGGCGTGAAGTGGGGGACTTCCCGCTGGGCGGCGCGCTGCCGGACGGGACGCTGAGCCAGACCGTGCTGCGCTCCGACCTGTACGTCGCGCTGCGCGACGAAGCGGTGAGACGCGGCATCGAAGTCCGCTATGGCAAACGTTTGGCTGACGCGCGGGAGACCTCCGACGGCGTGCTCGCGACGTTCGAGGACGGCTCGTCGTCCGAAGGCGACCTGCTGGTCGGCGCGGACGGCCTGCGGTCGCGGGTGCGGGAGATCATCGACCCGCGGGCGCCGTCACCGCGCTATGTCCCGCTGCTGAACACCGGCGGGCTGGCCGCGGGCCTGCGCCTGGGTGACGAACCCGGCGTCATGCACATGACCTTCGGCAAGCGGCTGTTCTTCGCGCACGTCGTCCATCCGGATGGCGGCGTCTGGTGGTTCGCGAACGTCCCCCGGAAGCATGAGCCGACTCCGGCCGACCTCGCCATGACGACCACCTGGCGCGAGGACCTGATCCGGCAACTCTCGGTGGACCGCACTCGCGCCGTCGAGATCGTGCGCGCGACGCGGGAGATCTACCGGCCGTGGGCGACGTACGACTTCCCGAGCGTGCCGACCTGGCGGACGGACCGGATGGTCATCATCGGTGACGCCGCCCACGCGACGTCACCGGCGGCGGGCCAAGGCGCCGCGATGGCCATCGAGGACGCCGTCACGCTGGCGCGATGTCTGCGCGACGTGTCCTCGATCCCGAAGGCGCTCGCCACCTACGAAGGGCTGCGACGCGAGCGTGTCGAGGCCGTCGTCGAGCGCGGTAAGCGCAACGGCGACGCGAAGGCGGTCGGAGCCGTCGGAAGGGTGATCCGGGACTTCTTCATCACACGGGCGTTCAAGAACCCGCCGAAGGAGGATCCGAACGCCTTCATGTGGCAGCACCGGATCGACTGGGAGGCGCCCGTGGGCTAGCGCGCTACCTCCAGGTGTCGACGCGGTGGAAGTTCTTGTACGCGCGGCTCGGCGTCGGTCCGCGCTGCCCCTGGTAGCGCGAGCCCGCCTCGTTCGAGCCGTACGGGAACTCCGCGGCGCTGGACAGGCGGAAGATGCAGAGCTGGCCGATCTTCATGCCCGGCCAGAGCGTGATCGGCAGGTTCGCGACATTCGACAGTTCGAGGGTGATGTGGCCGGAGAAGCCGGGGTCGATGAAGCCCGCGGTGGAGTGCGTGAGCAGACCGAGGCGGCCGAGGGAGGACTTGCCCTCCAGGCGGCCGGCGAGGTCGTCGGCGAGCGTGACGGTCTCGTAGGTGGAGCCGAGCACGAACTCGCCGGGGTGGAGGACGAAGGGGTCTTCGCCCTCCTTCTCGACCAGCGACGTCAGCTCGTCCTGCTGGAGCTGCGGGTCGATATGCGTGTACTTGCTGTTGTCGAACACGCGGAAGAAGCGGTCGAGGCGCACGTCGATGCTCGACGGCTGGACCATCGTCGGGTCGAACGGGTTAAGGCCAAGGCCACCGGATTCGAGCTCTTTACGGAGGTCACGGTCACTGAGGAGCACGCGGCCACTGTAGTCAAGCAGCTTTCATGTGCCTAGCGTAGGTGGGGTCGAGCCGGAAGACCTTGGTGACCTGCCGGAGATAATGGCGTCGCCCGGCGGCCCCGATCCGCTCCTGGAGCGCCGTCGCCCCCGGCACCAGCCGCCGGACCGTCTCGGCGGCGAAGTTGACGCCCGCCACCGCGACCACGGCCGCCTGCGCGATCGGATCGTCGGGCAGATCCAGGAAGTCGGCGTTGGTCTTGCCCAGCAGAAGCCTGCTGATCGCCCCGTGCCCCGCTACCGACACGTGCGCGAGGACCTTGCCGAGCGCGCCCCGGCCCTCGCCGATCCCGGCGTGGGACTTCATGAGCGCCGCGGCGAGCCGCTTGGAATCGTCGTCGGGAATGAACTCGGTGGTGGCGAGCAGCCACAGCAACCGCCAGGCGTCGTCCTCACCGGCGGGCAAGAGTTCCTCGTCGACACCCATCAGCCAGCCGACGTACCGCCAGAGGTGCAAGATGTCGGCGCGCTCGCGGGTGCTGTAGCGGAGCCCGAGCAGCTGCGTGCCGAAAACGTAGACGAGGGAGAAGAGCAGGAGCGTGCCCGCGGTCTGGACCTGGTTGACCGGCCGGTCCCAGGCGGCGTAATCCCAGTCCTTGCGGCGATTCATGGCCGCGCGGACATGCGCGTGCACCACCCGCACCCGCAACGCGGACTCGTACCCGCGCCCGCCGAGCACCAGCGCACCCGGCGTCGTCACGTGGATCCACCACGTCGCCGTCTCGACAAGGCGCCGCGCCGCCTTGTACTCGATCTCGCCAGTACCGACGAGCGACTTCGTAGCGCGCGACGCGAGATAGCCGCCCATCAACGAGACGTCACCAAGCGGAAAGAGGCCAAGCAACCCGGCACGCGTGATCGCCCGCGCTCCACGGTCGAGGCGATCCGGATCGACCCAGTACGGCGTCGCCTCGACGTTGCGGAAGAAGGCTTCGAGCTCCTCCGGCGGCCCCTCGACGCTGTCGATGCCTTGCCGCAGCGCCTGTTCGAACGTCTTGTGACCGCCGCTTCGGAGGTACGGCACCAACACGTCCGCGGCCGGGTCCTCCCGCTGCGCGAACTTCCGCAGCCGGGCCACCTGGCGCTCGTCGCCCCTGATGTCGCCCTCGATGAACAGCCTCGACGCGACCCGGAACCCGCCTTGGCGGAACAGCTCGGGGTCGGGCAGCCTCTCGTCCATCCGGCTCACCTCCGATGTAGACAACAAGTGTTGTCACTTTCGGCGGCGACGTCAAGGCGGGGTGGGTCTTGGCAAGGGGAGATCCGGACCATGTATGCTGGCCGAGCACTGCGGATGTAGTTCAATGGTAGAACATCAGCTTCCCAAGCTGAATACGCGGGTTCGATTCCCGTCATCCGCTCTCACACGAAAGCCCCAGGTCAGTGGATGTCCACTTAGGACCTGGGGCTTTTGCTTTGTCCGGCCGATGGTGCTCGCGTGCCATTAACGTGCCATTAGCCGACCGGGACCGGTTGGCCGTCCTGATCTTCGTCGTCGTCCGGAGTCGTGCCCTTGCGGTGGCGGTCGACGAGCTTGGACAGCCGGTCCGCGATCTGCGCGTCGGCCTCACTCGTCGCCCGCTGATAGATGAGGGCCGCCCGCATGTCGTCACGCCCCATCCGTGCCATGAGGTCCTTGGTCGACGTGCCCGCCTTCGACGCCCAGATGTTCCCGGCGTGCCACAGGTCGTGGAAGTGCAGCCCCTTGAGGCCCATCTTCTCCACGACCTCGACCCACTTCGTCCGCTGACTGAAATTCGGCCGACGTACGGCGTTCCCACCTCGCTCACCGGTGAAGAGGAGCGCGTCTTGCTCGGGCTTGACCCAGGTCTCCAAGTGCCGCAGGAGGTCACGCCGGACCGCCGCCGGAATGATCAGCGTCCGGACACCCGCCCTCGACTTCGGCGGCCCGACGATGAGCCCACGACCAGGAACCTCAACCAGCGCCCGCGACACCCGTACCCAGCCCGCATCCTCAGCGACGTCACATCGGCGCAACGCGGTCACCTCACCCCACCGCAGCGACCCGAACGCGGCGAGGAGCACCAGGGCGCGGAAACGCTCCGGCATCCGGCTAGCGAGGTCGAACACTTGGGCCACGGTGATCACCGGGCGTTCGTCCGGATTCTCGCGATCGGCCCCACGGACCCGACATGGGTTGCGAGGCAGGATCTTGTCCTCCTCCACTGCCGTATTGAGGATCGCCCGCAGCAGCCGATAGGACTTGGGCGTCACGGACTCCGAGACACCAACCGCCAGCCGGTCAGCACGCCACTGCCGAATGATCGCCGTCGACAGCTTGCCCAACTCGACCCTGCCGAGGTCCGGCGAAATGTGCTTACGCAGTAACCATTTGTACAGCTCGACCGTACGCGGACGAAGCCCCGGCCGTTGGGTGATCCACTGGTCCGCGTAGTCGCCGAGCTTGCGCTTTGCCCGCTCCGGGTCGATCCACTCGCCTTGCGTGACCTGTGTTTCCGTCAGAGACAACCAACGTTCGGCGGCCCGCTTCGTATCGAAGGTGTCCGGAGCTGGTCGCATGATTCCGTACAGGACAGGAAGAACGCTTGAGGACGTGTTTGTACGTCGCACGTCCCTGTGTGCGTTTTTTGCTCTGTTGTTCAGTTTCTAGCTGGCTTGAGACTTCTCCTTCTGGATCTGCGCGGCCACCTCGTTGGCTTTCCGTTCCTCGTAGCTGACCCAGTAGCGGAGTTCGTGGTGGTGCGCGCGGTCCACATCGGACACGGCTTGATACATGCGCGCGTTCTCCTTGTGGAACTTCAGCCACGTCGACCGGTTTGAACCGGGCTTCGGCCGACGAGCGGATGCGACCAGGTGCGCGTCCTTGAGGGTCTGCGGCTCATTCCGGCCCGGCGTCGTCATTGCGCACCGCCGCGTGCTTGCCGAGAAACACGGCCAGTTCGTCCGCGCTGTCGCGGATTTGGCGAAGGAGCCGGATGAACTCCGGCCACTCGACCGGATCGGACGGAGGAAGGATCGCCAGACTGTCCGGGTCGAGATAGATCACCAAGGCCGGGTTCGCCGAACCATTGCCCTGCATCCCCGCGACCGCCTGCCGCCCCGGCTTCCACATCGCGTTGAACGCCACGGCCCTGCTCCTCCTCGCTGTAAGCACGGATCTCCCACGACCGCGCGTTCTCCTCAAACCCCTCAGCTGCCGCCGTCACCGCCGCCAACACCCACCAGGGCAACTGGCCCTGAGTCGCCAGACCCCGCCACGCCGACGCCACCGCGAAGGAAGCGACAGCCACCTCGTGCGCCGCCAAGGGGTCGACAACCTGCGTGGTCTGCGCCCTCAGAGCGCTGTAGTGGCGGTACGCCGCCTCCCAGGTCTGGACCAGGTGCAGTGGAACCACGGCCACGCCCTGACTGCCAGGCACCCGGCCC
The DNA here is from genome assembly GCF_046269425.1 of Amycolatopsis sp. cmx-11-12. NCBI lineage: Bacteria > Bacillati > Actinomycetota > Actinomycetes > Pseudonocardiales > Pseudonocardiaceae > Amycolatopsis > Amycolatopsis sp. cmx-11-12. The sequence goes on from NZ_JADNQM010000016.1 coordinate 87,619, forward strand.
GTCATCACGCCGCCTTGGGCGTTGACTCGGCAGCGTTGGAAGCACGGCCCGGCTTCGACGCGCCACCCGATGCAGCGGCCTTGAAGCCGGTCGCGCGGAACACGTAGGACTGGTACTTGAACTCGCCTTGACCAGCCACCTTCGGCTCGGCCGTCAAGCCCTCCAGTTCGATCGGCCGCATCCCCGGCAACACCTCCGACGTCGTCGGCACCGGCTGCACATCGGCCAGGAACGTGACGTCATAGGACGCACGCTTGGAGTTGGTCTCGCTCGGGTCGGTGACAGTGGCCTTCCACTGACGTTTGCCCGTCACTTCGTCGACCCGCTGACGAACAGGTCGGCCCGCAGACCGGTCTTCTCGCAACTGGTATTCGTTGTCCGGCGAGACCTCCCCGACCATCACCAGCCCCAGCGGGAACGCGGCATCAAAGTCGATCTCGAAACGGTGTCCCTTGGCGATCGCCATGTCGTCTGTCTCCTGTCGTCTCTGGAGCCCTACCGGGCTTGCACCTGTTAGAGGTAGTTCTATTAAGCGCTTCGCTGCGCCGGTTGTCAATAGAACTATCTCTATTGAGCTCCGTAGACCATGATGGGGCGATACCGCTAGCGTTATCGACCAACGAAGGAGGACCAGGTGGGCACTGGGTACCGCGAGCTGGCCGCGATCCTGCGAGACGCGATCCAGCGGGGTGACTATGCCCCGGACACCACGCTGCCCAAGCAAGACGAGCTTGCCGACGAGTACGACGTCAACGTCAACACCGTCCGCAAAGCCGTTGGAGTCCTCGAAGCCGAAGGGCTGGTCACGCCGATCAGGAGACGCGGGACCGTCGTTCGAGCCCGGCCACCCATGAAGCGCTTGGGCAAAGACCGGTACGCGAAGAGCAAGTGGAAGTACGGCGATACCGTCGCCTTCGTCGCAGACCGCGAAGCTTCCGGCCGCGAATGGAAGCCGACCGACCAGACGCAGACCGTCGCCAAGGTCGAAGCTGACCGAGAAGTCGCGGACGCTCTCGGTGTCATGGTCGGATCATCGGTCTACGAGCGGGCGCGACTGGTCAAGGACGCTGGCCAGCCCACTCACGTACTCACCAGCTACTACCGGCCTGCCGACGTCGAAGGCACCCCCATCGTCGACCCAACCCCCGGCCCCGCCGGACGAGGCGGCGGATTCCTGGTCCTCACCTTGCAAGATCTTGAGCCGGACACCATGACCGAGACCTTCTACGCCAGGATGCCGACGCCCGACGAGGCCGAGCAGCTCGAACTCCCCGCAGGCGAACCCGTCATGGTGCTGCAACGACGCACCTACACCGGTGACGGCCGCGTGGTCGAGTTCGCGCGTGGCGTGCACGCCGCAAGCCGGTTCTCCTGGACCTACACTTTCAAGATCCCCGACTGACCCCGGAGACCCAGATGCCCGAGCGCTCGACCACCCTGCCGGATGACCTCCGCGCCGACGTCCAGACGCTCTGGGACTACCACAACATGCACCACGAACTCCGGCCCGCCGACGTCGGCATCGGACTTGGCAGCCACGATCTCGGGGTCGCCACCTTCACCGCGGAACTGTTCCACGCCGGAATGTGCCCGCTCATCGTCTTCACCGGGGCGAACGCCCCGACCACCATCGAACGCTTCCCGCGCGGCGAGGCCGTCCACTACCGCGAACATGCGCTTGAACTGGGCGTACCCGATAACGCCATCCTGGTCGAACCCGAGGCACGGAACACCGGGGACAACATCACGCTCACTCGCGCACTGCTGGAGTCTCGCGAGATCAAGGTGAGGTCTGTCGTCCTCGTCTCTCGGCCCTACCAGCAGCGACGCGCGTACGCGACCTGCAAGAAGCTCTGGCCCGAGGTCGACGTCATCTGCGCTTCGCGGCCACTGCCGTTGGACGAGTACATCGAGAGCATTGGCGACGTGGACCGCGTCATCAACATGCTGGCCGGCGACACCCAGCGCATCACCGTCTACGCCGAACGCGGTTTCGCGATCCCACAGGCAGTACCGAATGACATAGCCAACGCCTATTCCAACTTGACCAAGGCAGGGTTTACAGAACGTCTTATCTGACAGAGTTCCTACGTGCCCAGGCGCACCTACGCGAGCGGGTTCAAGAGAGGCAGCGCCGCAGGGACGTGCCAGCAAGTGCGAAGCCGTGCCCTAGACATGTCGCACCCCTGACTCGCCGGGGGGATCGGCAGCTCATCTGAAATCACCGAACTACGTGCCTGACCTGCTGTTATACCCGTGAGGTCGCAACGTTTAGTACACTTACGACATGAGTCGACGCGAAGCGAAGCCGGGGGCCGCTCAAGGTCGCACCCCCGATAAGGCCATCCTGCGCGGACTCGCAAAGGGTGTCCGGAAGCGCAACGTAGGAATCAGTAAGCCCGCACCGACGTCTGGCCAGTACAAAGTCCCAAACAGCAAGTCAAACGTCGTAGTCAGCAAAGGGCGTCCCCTTCCACCTGCCCGCAAGGACAACCCTGCCACCCAAAAGCAAGAGAACGTTGAACGCCGATTCGACACACCAGGCATAATTGGTTTGCTAGCAAGCGGCAGAAGTGACATTTCGGAACTAACAGCAAAAACCCGTCGAGGAACCCCTAGAAAAAAGGATTCCTGAGGCGGTGCCCCCTCCGGTAATTGTTGATACCGGCGTTCTCTATGCCGCCCTGGATCGCGACGATAAACACCATAAGATTTGCGCCGACTGGATGCTGTCTCAGCGAACTAAGGCATTCATTGTCCCATCTCTGGTCATAGCTGAAGTCTGCTATTGGCTCCACGAGAGCGAGCTCAGCGACAAAGGGGAGTCAACCTTTCTCGCTCAGCTAAGCCGCGAGGAACAGTTTCAGGTATACACGCCGACCCGAACAGAACTTCTCCGAATGAGCCAGCTTGTTTTGAAGTACCACGGCCTAGGCGGGACGGACGCATCCGTAGTGGCGGCAGCCGAGAAGTTTAAAACAGCTGACATTGCAACGATTGACAGAAGGCATTTTGCGCAAATCGTGCCAGATCATACCGGCTGGTTTAATTTGCACCCCGACAGCCTAGTTCCTTGAATAAGTAGAGCTCGTGGAGTGCAACTGAAATTGTTGCACCCCACGAGCCTCTAATCAGTCACCCTTGTGCTTGGTCTTGTCAACCTGCACATAGCCCTGCCCAGGCTTCGGCGTGGGCGGCAGAGGCTTGCCTTCGATAGCAGTGATCTCCGTCTTGCTACCCGGCACCTTGTACTGTCCAGATGAAGGCGCAGGGGTACCCGGCGTGTACTTCTTAGCCATATTCGTTCATCCATGCCTGCGAACCCGAACACCTTCACAGCGGACAGCCTTGTCGCCAACCGCTGCGTCCTAGTACGGTCGCAGAGCACGCCAATGCACTGGACCCCGGCCGAGGTGTTGACCCCGGTCGGGGTCTTTCCTGTTCGCGTCAATCAAAGTGTAGCGGACGTCACCGACATTTCCGGACACCTGACACCACATATAGTCCCCCCGAGCCACGTCAACCCCTAAGTGTAGTGGCGACGTAGCTCTGAGCGAGCGCTCCTGACAAGTTTGCCCATCCAGCCAACTCAGCGCACTGAGGCAGACTCGATCCGTAGCCGGATGCAGGCCGCGCAGCCCTGCCGATCGACTGTTAGCTAATTGATCTCGCTTCCAACTGGTGCTACCTGCCGAACTTGGCTCTATGAGATCAAGGCGCCGCCGCTGGCGGCGCGCGGGTCACCACCCGTCCGGCGGGCTACGCCCAAGAGGCGACGCCGGCCTCCCGCTCCGCTCCGGCAGGCGCCGCCGGGCGAGCTCGCCGCAGGGCAGCACCCGCAGCGCGCCGCCAACGACGACGGGGACCCAGGAGCAACACGGCCAGATCACCCGACCCACCCAACCGACGCGGAGTGGTCACCAGGGGATCCCTCGCTGCTCAGCGTCTAACACCGGCCCGCCCGCATCAAGGCGGGAAAGCGTGCCTTGACACGACCGAACCGGCGCTAGAAGCAGCAGGGACGAGGGAAACGGGGATGAACAGGCACACGGGCGCAGATAGAGCGGGGGCCATGCCATTAGCGTGCCATTAAGGCCGGTCAACCAAGGTCAACGGCGGACACCGCGAGACAGGCGCATCCCCAGGTCAGGACCACTTTCCAGCATGATCACCCTGGTTCCCAAGCTGAATACGCGGGTTCGATTCCCGTCATCCGCTCAGATGCGAAATCCCCAGGTCAGTGGATGTCCACTTAGGACCTGGGGCTTTTGCTTTGACTTCAGAGTCACCAGATGACTGAGACCTTGCCGGATGATCTCCGCGCCGACGTCCAGACGCTCTGGGACTACCACGACATGCACCACGAACTCCGGCCCGCGGAACTGTTCCACGCTGGCATGTTCCCGCTCATCGTCTTCACCGGAGCCAACGCGCCGACGACCATCGAACGTTCCCGCGCGGCGAAGCCGTCCACTACCGCGAGCACGCGCTTGAGCTGGGCGTGCCGGATGACGCGATCCTGGTCGAGCCCGAGGCGCGGAACACCGGGGACAATGTTTCGTTCACACGGAGACTGCTGAAATCTCACGGCCGTATCAGCAGCCACGCGCGTATGCGACCTGCATGAAGCTCTGGCCGGAGGTCGACGCCGTCTGTGCATCGCGACCGCTTTCGCTGGACGAGTACATCGAGAGCATCGGCGATGTGGACAGGGTCATCAACATGCCTGTCGGGGATACTCAACGCATTACTGTCTATGCCGAACGCGGCTTTGCCATTCAACAAGATATCCCTGGCGATGTTACAAACTCCTATGAGAGCTTGATCCGAGCAGGCTTTATACAACGCCTACTCTGAATCACCGCACAGCTTTGCGTCAGGTTGGCAATACGCCGGAAATTCCCACGCTCTAATCATTGCCCTCCGAAATAAGATCTGGAAACGTCAAGCCCAGATCAAGGGCAACGAGTTCACGACGGGCCAACTCCTTCGAACTCCGACCGAGATCCCGCTCGCCGTCGAACACACCTACTGTACGAAAGCGACGACGCGGCGACCCGGTGTCCGGCTGGCCCTCCGGGCTTTCACAAGTCGCCATACCTTCATTCTAACCGCCAGCGCGCGCCACCTGTGCTCACAGCTCCACCGAGTGTCAGGTGGCTCCAGCGGGAGTCCCGAGCCGATCGACTTCGGGACCCCTCCCCTCAACCCGCCGTTACCGTCCGCGGCGTGCGAAGAATGTCGAGTGACAGCACCGCGGTCGCCTTGCTGACCGTTCTGGCGGGGTCGGTGATACTCCCGCTGTTGATGGTCGGCGCGATCTTCCTCATCATCGGCCTGAACACGGGCAGCGCGCCGGGGCCGTACACCGTCATTTTCGCCAAGCCGGGCAACGAATGCGGGGCGACCGGGCAATACCTCGACGCCTCCACCGGCGAGCCGCTGAGATGTATGGGGCCTGGACTGCTCCGGATGTCCTCGATCGAATTTCCCGGTTTCTCCCCTGGACAGAACAATGAGGTGCGCCGCTGGCTGACCACGTTGTTGGAGGACGGCGAGCTGAGCGTTTTCGACCATCGTGCGGTTCAGGGCAGGATCGACGGGATCGCGGCCGAATTGCCGCCGGGAACGCGCGTCGAGGGGGAGTCCGGCACGACGGAGATCTGGATCGGCGCGGGCCTGACGGGTGCCGGGCTGCTCCTGGTTTCCGGCTTCGCCTGGCGTTGGTTCCAGAACCGCCAGAGCGGTTTCTAACCGCAGATCGGCAAAGGTGTCCTTTTCACAGGTGCGCGGCAACCTTCGGGGTTGGACTCCTATTGTATGGATTTTGGGTCATCTAACGTCCCAAAATCCACGCAGCCCCGCTCCGGCCATCCGAACTCCTCGGTCGCGAAAGTTCATTGCGCTCCGAGGTCGGGCCTGGTGACGCGGTTGTTACGGTGCCGATCATGGAGATCCGGCAGATCACCGAAGACGACTGGCCGCAGGTGTGGCCGATCGTGCGCGAGGTCGTGCGGGCGGCGGACACGTATACCTACGATCCCGGCCTGAGCGAGGACGACGCACGCGAGACGTGGATCGCGAGGCCGCCGGGCCTGACGGTGGTCGCGGTCGAGGACGGCCGGGTGCTCGGCACGGCCAAGACGGGCCCGAACCGCGACGGGCCAGGGTCGCATGTGTCGACGGCCAGTTTCATGGTGGACAAGTATCTTCGCGGCAAGGGCGTCGGCAGTGCGTTGTGCGCGTATGTCCTGGATTGGGCCAGGAAACAGGATTTCGCGGGTATGCAGTTCAACGCGGTCGCCGAGTCGAACGTGGCCGGGATCCGGGTCTACGAACGGCTCGGGTTCGAGATCGTCGGGACGGTGCCGGGCGCGTTCGAGCATCCGACGCTGGGGCGCATCGGGCTGCACGTCATGTACTGCGACTTCGGCTGAGGGTCAGCCTTCGACGAGTTCCCACGGGGCGTCGGCGCTGGGGCGGTCGTACACCTGGCCGGGCGCGGCGCTCAGTACCAGCGCGACGTCCGGATACAGCGTGACGGCGTGCTCCATCTCGAGGGCTTCGACCTCGAAGTCCTCGTTCTCCGGTACCTGGAAGCCGACGAGCAGCCAGGTGCCGTCCGCCTCGCGGACGACCTGGCGCACGGCGCGGGCCGGGGCGGTGGGGTCGGTGGGGATTTCGGCGAGTTCGGTGCTCACCTGGACCTCTTCCAACGGCGAGCCGGGGTGCGTCCACGCCGCGAGGCGGGCGGCGCGCACCAGGAGGTCCTCGTCGTCGTCATCCGAATCGGCGACCGAGCTCAGCAGCCACGTGCGGCGCTCCGGGTCCCAGTCTGCGGCCATGCCGGTGGGGAGGCCGGCGAGCGCGGCGATTTCGGGGATGAGGTCCACCGCGTCCCGCAGGGGCAGCGCGCCGAACGCGTCGCGGTTGAGTTCCATGTCCTCGGAGAACTCGTTGCCGTCGCTGATGAACCAGTCACCGTCGTCGTCCAGCACGACGAACGCGAGGTTCGACGGGTCCTCCACGAGCGACCGGGAAATGATGACCGGCGACTCCGGGTCCTGGCGCAGCGGCCAGTTCTCGCTCGACATGCTGGGCTCCCAACGGGGTTGTCCGGCTGTGGGGCACCATCCCACCATCTCCGGCGTTCCCGCCGCGCACCGGCTCAGCCGAAGGTCATTCGCTGAGGTCGTACTCGTCGACGTCCAGCGCGGCGGCGGCTTCGGTGAGGAACGCGATCACGGCCGGCGAGAGATGCCAGCCGAATTCCTCGCCGCCGTCCCGGTGATGGAAGTAGCGCACCACCTGAAGCACCGCGCTCACCCCCTCGTCCGCCAGCGTCCGGATTCCCGGGCGGACCGGGGCGAGCCTGCCGATCACGCTCTCGATCTGGTCGTCGACCGGTTCCGACCCCCGATGTGTCACCTTCCAGGCGTGCATCCGCGGCAACCGGTGTTCGGCGGACCGCGAACCCAGTACCAGGACCTCGTCGGGCTGCATGCCGAGCCGCGCGGTGATCTCCGCGGCGGACACGGTTTCGCTCTTCAAAGCGAAGTAGCAGTACTGGTGGACCTTCATAGGCCCGGGACCCTAGCTTTCGGGCAAGCTGACCAGGTGAAACGTGATCAATCGCTTATCGAACGTCTCACGCGAGAGCGCAACGCCTGGTTGTGCACACTTCGCGCGGACGGTTCGCCGCACGTCACGCCGGTGTGGTTCGTGTACCTCGACGACGTCTTCTGGATCAGCAGCGGCGACCGGAACGTGAAGGTGCGCAACGTCGGCGAAGATCCGCGCGTCAGCCTCGCGCTCGAAGACGGCGACGCCCCCGTGGTCGCCGAAGGCCTTGCCCGAGTCCATCGCGAAGCTCTGCGCGAAGACGTTCTCATGGTGCTGGCGGCGAAGTACGACGGCTGGGCGGCCGGTGAGGAGGTTGAGCCGTTCGGTGCCAGAGTGCTGCTGGAAATCCCCGTAAAGCGGTGGCTGCTCCCGGGTGTCGCCCAATAGTCTGGAAAGTCCGATACCGATCTTGGGATGGACGATGCTGACCGGTGAACTGATCCGCTTACGGCCGCTGGAGCCCGAGGACGCCGACACGCTGTGGCGCTGGCACAACGACCCGGAGGTCGTACGCTGGTTGACGGCGGATCACCCGGAATCGCTCGCCCAGATCCGCGAGCGCTTCGCCAGACGGGAGCCCAACAGCTACGCGCGGGCGAGCTTCGCGATCGAGAGCCTCGCCGTCGGCACGTTGATCGGCACCTGCACCCTGCGCGACGCCACGCCGGAACAGGGACGCGCGGAACTCGACATCTACCTCGGCGAGAGGGATCACTGGGGCGGCGGCTACGGCACCGACGCCATGCGGACGCTTTGCCGCTACGGCTTCGAAATGATGCGGCTGCACATGATCGCGCTGTGGGTCGTGGTCGACAACGAGGCCGCGATCCACATCTACAAGAAGCTCGGGTTCCAGGTGGACGGCAGGCACCGGCAGTCGTTCCGCGGCCAGAACGGCGAGTGGCACGACGAGTACCTGATGAGCCTGCTCGAAGGGGAACTCCGCTAGTCGTCCAGACCTTTCGTGAGCCTGGCGGGTGCCTTCAACCGCCAGGCCTCCTCGATGAGCTCGCGCAGCTGCGCCTTCTCGACCTTTTCCAGGTCGACGAGGATCGCGCCGTAGCCGTCGTAATGCGGCGTGGTGAAGTACGCGGGGTCGCCGGAGGCCAGCAGGGCCTCCTTCTCCGCGTGCTCGCACAGCAGCATCAGCCCGCCCTCGGCCTCGGTGCGCAGCCGGGCGAAGTTCTTGCCCGCGACCTTGAGCGACGGTGTGCGGTACGAAGTGGACTCCTCGACCTCCGGCAGCCTGCCCGCCAGGTCCACGACTTCTTCCCAGGTCGTCATGGCGGACATTGTGCCCTGGGTCACTGACAAAACCAGCCCGGAGACGCCATGAACGGCCCGTTACTTGCAAATTTTGCAAGTAACGGGCCGTTCATGGCACGCGCGGGAGGGGGTTACGGGAGGACTGTGATGCGATCCGCGGCGGGCGGGGCGATGCCCGGGTCCGGCGGTCGATCTTCAGGTCGACGACCGACAGCAGACAACCGAACGAAGCACCCTGGATCACCGGGCGGGGGCTTGCCCTCGGGGTCGTTGATCACGCAGTTGTACTGCCGGTGGCTGTGCCCGGTGAAGATCGCGTCCACTTTGGACGTCACCTTCCGCGCGATCGCGGTCGCGGCACCCGGCTTGACCTTGCATTCGTGCCGAACAGGTCGAGCAGCTTCGCGGTGCGGTCGATCGCCTGGACCTCTTCGCCGAACTTCAGGCCCTTGATCGCCTCCGGGGTGACGACCTGCGGCAGATCCTTCAGCGTCGCGCCGATGACGCCGAATCGGGACACCGCCGGAGAACTCGATGCTGAACGGCAGTAACGCCGGGAGGCCGTTCTCGTAGTACACATTGGACCCCAGGAACGGGAAGTTCGGTTACCCACCACGGAAGCCTCGACACCGAGCAGGTTCAGCGGTTCGAGGTTGCCGTGCAGGTCGTTGAACGTGATGATCCGGACGACTGTAATCACATTGCGCATCAGCTATCTCATCGACAGGGTGCGTCTGTTACGTCGGCCTGGAGGGCGCCCTGCCGCTGAGATAGCTAGGCGTTCGGCTATGGCGCAACTTCAAAAGATCAAAAGACCTTGGTCGCCCTGGCCGGAGTCACCTTAACCACACGTACTGCCGTTCAGCAGCACTCTGGTCACCAGCTCGGGTTCGTCGTTCATCGGCACGTGCCCGCAGCCGGGAAGGACCAGGAGTTCCGCCTTCGGTGCGATCCGCCGCAGCTCGGCGGCCTTCGGGCGGGCGAGGATGCGGTCGTGCCGCGCCCACGCGATGGTCACCGGGATGTCCTCGACGACGCCCGCGAACCGGAAGCCGCCGCGGGCCTGCTCCAGCGTCGGCCGGAAGCCGGGGCAGCCGGCGAGCGCGCGGATGTCCTCCATGACGATCTGGGTGGTGAGGCGGTCCGGGCGGCCGACGATCATCCCGGTCAGCATCGACCGGCCCGCCGGTGTCGCGGCGAGGCGCCGCGCGGTGCGTTCGGGGATCCGTTCGGCGAGCAGGCGGTGGGTGCGCAGCATGCTCAGCGCGTACCGCTGCTGCCGCGGCGTCCACAGTCCGGCGGGGGACAACGCCGTCACGCTGCGGACGAGACCCGCTTCGCCGAGCGCGAGCGAGAGCAGGCCGCCGAGCGAGTTGCCTGCGACGTGCGGTTTGCCAAGGCCGAGCTCGCGGAAGAACCTCCCGAACATCTCGACAGCGGCCTCGACGCCGTACCCGCCGGAGTGCGGTGCGGACTCGCCGAAGCCGGGCAGGTCGACGGTGATGACGTCCCGGTGCGGCGTGAGCAGCGGGACCACGGGTGACCAGGCCTGACGCCGGTGGCCGACCCCGTGGATCAGCACCAGCGGCTCGCCCTTGCCCGCGCGGTCGAAGACGACGTTGTCCATACCGCGAGGCTAGGCTATTTACTGCTACCGGCGGTAACAGGTAAGTAAAGACGTTCGCGCCGCCGGGTGACGTCGTTCGGCATCGGCTCCAGGTCACCCGTCGCGATGAACCCCAGCCGCAGATACAGCCGCCGCGCCCGGTCGTTGTCCTCCGCGACGTGCAGCCACACCTCGCGCGCGCCGTCGGCCTCGGCGGCCGACCGCACCTCACCCATCAGCTTCGTGCCGAGCCCTCGGCCGCGGGCCTCGGGCGCGACCCACATCGAGTAGAGGATCCAGCCGTCGTCGCGCGCCCGTCCGGCGACGAGGCCGACCGGACGGCCGTCGTCGAACGCGGCGAACCAGGCGTCCCCGGCCAGCCGCGCGAGCCACTCTTCATCGGACTGTGCCCGTTCCGACGCGGCGATCGAGCCGTAGTTCTCGGGGGTGTCCATCAGGGCACGCAGGCGGATCTCACGGAAGACGTCGAGGTCTCCGGCGGCCAGCCGTCGCACGAGCAGCATCCGGGCAGAATCCCACGGCCGGCGGCATGGCGGGGAGCGAATATCGCCGATCGGCCAAGATCGGGGTCGGCCAGTCGGCCGATCCGGCCCCGTCCGCCGCGGCCCTTCGACCGAAGTGGCGGGCCCCCTTGATCCATAACGTCGGTGTCATGACGAACGCACAGGTCACCGCTTTGCAGTACGGCTTGATCGGCTTCTTCGCGCTTTGGGCGACGGTGCTGATCCCGCAGCTGATCCTCCTGCACGCGCGGCACGGCCAGGTGCGCCTTCGTCCCGTCCTGACCATGGCCGCCGTACTGCTCTACGGCACCATGACGCTCGCGGTGACCTTCCTGCCGCTGCCCGGCCCCGGCGTCAACCGGCTGAGCCAGACCGTGCAGCTGAACCCGTTCCAGTGGATCACCGACATCCACACCGAACTGTTCAAGCACGGACTCCCGATGGCCGACTGGTTCACCACCCAGACCTTCCAGCAGGCCACCATGAACGTGCTGCTGTTCGTCCCGCTCGGTTTCTTCGCCAGGACGCTCTGGAAGCGCGGCCTCATCGGCACGACGCTGATCGGTCTCGCCGCTTCGCTGCTGATCGAGTTCACGCAGCTGACCGCGAACTTCGGCACCGCGCCCTACGTCTACCGGATCTTCGACGTCGACGACCTGCTCAACAACACCGGTGGCGCGATGCTCGGCTGGATCGCCGGAGCCCTGCTGCTCAGCCTCGTGCGGAAGCCCGTTCCGTCAATGGTCGAGATGCAGCCTGTGCGCCGCGAGCGGATCGACCTCGCCCAGGCTCGCTAGTCTCGCCTGCCGTCGCTGGGCCGCGCGCCGCGCGGCCCTTCGGTCTTCCGCGACCACCAGCACGGTGGCCACCACGAAGATCAACGCGACGAGGCCGAGGATGAGCGAGAGCTGCAAAACGCCTCCTCGAATACGGCCTTGTGTGCGAGATCACAAACAGTACGCATGTCGTGGTGAGTTGGCCACCCCTTGCGACGACTGATCGTGTTCCGGGTCACGCGGGGGCGACAGGGAGACTGGCCGGGTGAGGACACGACCGACCAAGGACGAGCTGGCCGCCGCGTACGGCAAGACCATCGACGACGTCATCGCGCCGGATCTCGACGTGCTGTTCTGCGGGATCAACCCCGGCCTCTACTCCGGTGCCCTCGGCCTGCACTTCGCCAGGCCCGGGAACCGGTTCTGGCCTGCCCTGCATCGCGGCGGCTTCACCCCGCGTCTGCTCGATCCCAGCGAGCAGGACGAACTCCTCGGCTACGGGCTCGGCATCACGAACGTCGTCGCGCGGACGACGGCGCGGGCCGACGAACTGACGAAGGACGAATTCCTCGAAGGCGGGCGTCTTCTCACGGCGAGGGTCGCCGAATACCGGCCACGCTGGCTCGCCGTGGTCGGGATCACGGCCTTCCGGACCGCGTTCGGCCTGCCGAAGGCGAAGGTCGGCCCGCAGGACGGCGAGATCGGCGGCGCGCGGGTCTGGGTACTGCCGAATCCGAGTGGGTTGAACGCGCATTGGACGCCCTCGGCGCTCGGGGACGAGTTCGGCCGCCTCCGGACCGAAATCCACTCTGAGTAGTGAACGTGTCAAGAACTCCCCTCGACGCGCTCATTCGAGCAAAGGATCCACCACCAGGGGATACGCAGAGTTTGCCGCGACGACGCGATACATCTATGAGGGGGATACCGCGTCACGTCCTCCGACCTACTGACTCGTAATAGTTACGAGGTGTTATTTCCGTCCGGTCCCGCAGGGGGGACCGGTTGACGAGGGTGACCACGCCGGGGGGCGGTGGCCACCGAATGGACTTCAGGTCCTCTCGTCCGGGAATGACGGCAGGAAAACGGAGGGGTCCGTGATGCGAAGCATCGAACCGAACCGAGCGCAGGCCGGGAGGCCTGGCGGACTGTCACCAGGCGGCCGGGGCCTCGGCGTGGCCGCCGTCGATCCGATCCCGATCTTCTGCGAGGGCCTGAGTTCGCTGGTCCACCGCACGCCGGGGTTGCACTGGCTCGGGCACGCGGGCAGCCATCACGCCGCGCTCCAGCTGTGCGAGCAGCTCAAACCGGACGTCATCGTGCTGGATTCGGCGCTCGATCCGAACTGTCACCTGTCCAGGCTGCTCAGCGGCGGCGACCCGGCGCTGGTCATCATCACGCTGGTCAGGGACACCAACCGCACGCAGCAGTACCTCGCCGCGGCGATCGCGGCCGGCGTGCACGCGATCGTGCCGCGGGCGACCGACGGGCGGCATCTGACCGAGGCGATCCGGCGCGCGCACAGCGACCGCCGCTACATCGACCCGACGCTGGCGGCGCTGACGGCGCGGCCGAAGCGCCAGCCCGTGCTCCCGAAGGCGGGCGAACCGCCCAAGCCCGCGACCGCGCGCGGCCTGATGCCGCTGTCCCGGCGGGAGTACCAGGTTCTGCAACTGGTCGCCGAGGGACTGGAGAACTCCGGGATCGCGAAGATCCTGTTCCTGTCCGTGGAAACCGTGCGGACCCACGTCAAGAGCATCCTGCGCAAGCTTTCCGCCCGCGACCGGACACACGCGGTCACCATCGCGTTCCGGTCGGGCATCCTGGTGACGAACCCCGACGACGCGCACAGCCCGCCGGACGCCGCTCCGGCGCCTTCGATCGCGCCGTCACCCCGCTGAGCCCCCCGTATTGCTGATTTACACATCACAACAGTGGCCATTCACTTGCCGCCGGTTACCCACAGGTAATATCCTGAAGTTACCGGCGAGTAGGGGACGTGTGCCCGGCCGGGGAGCCGAACACATTGGAGTGACGAAATGGGCCACTACAAGAGCAACGTCCGAGACCTGGAGTTCAACCTCTTCGAGGTCCTCGGCGTGCAGGACCGCCTCGGCAAGGGCGTCCTCGCGGAATCCGACGAGGAGACCGCCCGCGGCGTGCTGACCGAGCTGAACAAGCTCGCTTCCGGTCCCCTCGCCGATTCGTACGCCGACGCGGACCGCAACCCGCCGGTGTACGACCCGAAGACCTTCTCGGTGAAGATCCCCGAGTCGTTCAAGAAGAGCTACCAGGCGCTGATGGACGGCGAATGGTGGCGGCTGGGCCTGCCGAACGAACTGGGCGGCTTCGGCCTGCCCCCGACCGTGCAGTGGGCCGCCGCCGAGCTGATCCTCGGCGCCAACGCGCCGCTGTTCATGTACATGGCGGGCCCGAGCTTCGCCGGGATCGTCGACAAGAACGGCACCGAAGAGCAGAAGCGCTGGGCGCAGGTCATGATCGACCGCGGCTGGGGCGCGACGATGGTGCTCACCGAGCCCGACGCCGGTTCCGACGTCGGCGCGGGCCGCGCCAAGGCCGTCAAGCAGGAGGACGGCTCCTGGCACATCGACGGCGTGAAGCGGTTCATCACCTCGGCCGAGAACGACATGGTCGAGAACATCATGCACCTGGTACTGGCCCGTCCCGAGGGTCCCGGCATCGAGACCAGGGCCGGCACCAAGGGCCTGTCGCTGTTCCTCGTGCCGAAGTTCCACTTCGACGGCGAGACCGGTGAGCTGGGCGAGCGCAACGGCGCCTTCGTCACAGGAGTCGAGCACAAGATGGGCATCAAGGCCTCCACCACCTGCGAGCTGACCTTCGGCCAGCACGGCACCCCTGCCAAGGGCTGGCTGCTGGGCGAGGTGCACGACGGCATCGCGCAGATGTTCCAGGTCATCGAATACGCCCGCATGATGGTCGGCACCAAGGCCATCGCGACGCTGTCGACCGGTTACCTCAACGCGCTCGAGTACGCCAAGGAGCGCGTCCAGGGCGCCGACCTGCCGAACATGCTGAACAAGGCGGCACCGCGCGTCACGATCACCCACCACCCGGACGTCCGCCGCTCGCTGATGCTGCAGAAGGCGTACGCCGAGGGCCTGCGCGCGGTGTACCTCTACACGGCGTCGTTCCAGGACCAGGTGTGGACCGGCGAGGGCGACGAGGCGTCGCAGAAGGTGGCGCACGGCGTCAACGACCTGCTGCTGCCGATCGTCAAGGGCGTCGGTTCGGAGCGTGCGACCGAGCAGCTCGTGCAGTCGCTGCAAACCCTCGGTGGTTCGGGCTTCCTTCAGGACTACCCGATCGAGCAGTACATCCGTGACGCGAAGATCGACTCGCTGTACGAAGGCACCACGGCCATCCAGTCGCTGGACTTCTTCTTCCGCAAGATCGTCCGCGACAAGGGCGCTTCGCTGGCCCACCTCGCCGGGGAGATCACGAAGACCATCGAGTCGGAGATCGGCAACGGGCGCCTCAAGAACGAGCGCGGTCTGCTCAAGCAGGCGCTCGAAGACACCCAGGGCATGCTCGGCTCGCTGATCGGCTACCTGACCTCGTCACAGGAAGACCCGCAGAACATCAACAAGGTCGGCCAGCACACGGTCCGCCTGCTGATGTCGGTCGGCGACCTGCTCATCGGCTGGCAGCTCATCAAGCACGCCGAGGTCGCCATCGGCAAGCTCGACGCGGGCGCGTCGGCGAAGGACACCCCGTTCTACGAGGGCAAGATCGCCGTGGCGTCGTTCTTCGCGAAGAGCGTGCTGCCGGAGCTGACGTCGCGCCGGGCGATCGTCGAGGCCGCGGACAACGCCCTCATGGAGATCTCCGAAGCCGCGTTCTAGGCCATTCGGAACACCGGAAAGCCCCCTCCCGAGCGGAGGGGGCTTTTCTGGTTTCGAGGGGGTTTCCCGGGGGAATTTCCGTGCTGAGTCCGCCCCTCGGCGGAGACCTCGGCAAAGGAGTCTTTTCATGCCTGTCACCGGCATCATCACCGCGATCGTGGTCGGCCTCGTCCTCGGGCTGCTCGGCAGGTTCTTCGCCCCCGGCAAGCAGTCCATCCCGATCTGGCTGACGATCCTCGTCGGTATCGCCGCCGCCTTCATCGGCACCTGGATCGCCCGCGGCCTCGGCTACGCCGACACGGACGGCTTCGACTGGCTCGAAATCATCACCCAGATCGTGGTCGCCGGCCTCGGAGTCGCGCTGGCCGCGAACCTCTACGGACGGCGGGGTGTCACCCGGTAAGGGGTCTTGAGGCGCGACGAGGCGCTTTTGGTGTCACGGTGGGCCCAACTCGATTCTCCAGCGAAGGAGGAACCATGTTGGGTGGCCTTTGGGGCATCATCACCACGATCGTGGTCGGCCTGATCCTCGGCGTCATCGGCCGGATGCTGGCGTCCGGCGATCAGAAGATCCCGATGTGGCTGACGATCGTGGTCGGCATCATCGCCGCTTTCATCGGCAACTGGCTGGCAGGCGTGTTCGGCGTCCGCGACACCGCGGGCATCGACTGGATCCGGCACGCCTTCCAGGTCGGCGCGGCCGTCATCGGCGTCATCGCCGCGGCCGCCATCTACGCGAAGGTCAAGGGCGGCGGGCACCGCGCCGTGACCTGACCGGGGCTACGGTCGGCCCCTGTGACCACTCGACTCGAACTCAGTGGCCAGGGGCTGACTTCCCTGACCGACGTCCCCCTCCCTGCCTCGCTCGAGTACCTGGACCTGTACGACAACCGGCTGACCTCGGTTCCCGAGGAGCTGTGGTCGCTTTCCGGGCTGCGGGTGCTGAATCTGGCCACCAACCGGCTGACCTCCGTCTCGCCGTCGATCGGCGCCCTGCGAAACCTGCACACCCTCGACCTGGGGCACAACGAGCTTTCGGCACTGCCGGACGAGATCGGCGAGCTCGCCGGGCTGACGGAGTACCTCTATCTGAGCGACAACCGGCTGACCGAGTTCCCCGCCGCGCTGTGCTCGCTCGGACGGCTGAAATACCTGGGGTGTACGGACAATCGCATCTCCACCTTGCCGGATGACCTCTCCGGGCTGACCTCCCTGCGCGAACTTCGCTTGTACGGCAACGGGTTGACCGCGCTGCCGGAGTCACTGGGGACACTTTCCCCGTTGCGCGAACTACATCTGCGAAGGAATCGGCTGACGTCGTTGCCGGATTCCGTCGGTGAGCTGAGCGAGCTGCGCCAGCTGGACCTGCGCGAGAACCGGCTCACCACGCTGCCGGCTTCCGTCGCCCGGTTGTCCAAATTGGACAAACTGGATCTGCGGTGGAACAAGGAATTCCGCGAGCCGTCGTGGCTCACGGACTTCGAGGCGCGCGGCTGCATGGTGCTGCGGTGAACCCTATTCGGCCCTGGCGGGCCCGTTCGGGCCGGCGATCGCGCCGAGCTGGGTGAGCCCGTCCAAGATGTCGGTGCAGGTCCAGTACTCGACGAATTTCCCGCCGGCGGCACGCAGGATGTCGTGGCCACTGAACGCGATCTCGGTGCCCACCGGCGCGGTGGCGCCGGGGAGGCCGCCCGCGTACGTGGCACGCATGGTCCACCTCGCGGAGACCAGGTCGCCGTCGACGAGGGGACCGAGATCCACGCTGACGTCGATGTCGTCGAACGCCGCCCTGGTCTGCTCGATTTCGGGAAGCAGTCGTGCGGGGCCGGTCGTCGCCTCCGAATCGGTGCCGTCGGGACGCGCCTGATGCACGACGAAGCCGGGGTCGAGGACGTCCTCGGCGTGCCGGAAATCGCCGCGCCACAGCTCGGACCAGCGGGCATACAGCTCGCGAAGGTCGACGTCGGGCAAAGTGTTCATGAATGAACTCCTGAAGAGAGAGGTATCTGCGCGACGCAGTCTCTGCGTCACGCAGATACTTTAGGAATGGATGTCTGCCCGTGTCAAACGAGAAGCACGCGGAACTGCTGACGGCCGTCACCGTGGCCGCGCGGCGGCATTACGTCGCCTACACCCTGTTCAACCAGGCTCTCGCCAACCGGCTCGGTCTGCATCCGACCGATCTGCAATGCCTCGGCCTGCTCGAACTCGAGGCGGAGCCGCTTTCCACCGGCGAGATCGCGAAGTTGATCGGACTCTCCTCCGGATCCGCGACCCGTCTCGTGGACCGGCTGGAGAAGGCGGGGTTCATCACCCGGACGCCGGATCCGCTGGATCGTCGGAAGGCCCTCGTCTCACTGGCGACCCGGCGCGGAGCCGAGACCGACGAGGCGTGGGAGGAGCCCGGCAACGCGTTCTCGGATGTTCTCGCGGACTTCAGCGTCGACGAACTCACGGTGATCGAGCGGTACCTGCGGCGGACCACCGAAGTCGGTACCGAGCAGGCCGCGCGGCTGACGGAACAGTGACGCTCAGGCGCAGATGATCGTGGTCCGCGGCGAATAGGTCGCGTTGCGGGTTTCCCGGCGGACCTCCGTGCCGGTGACGACGTCGACGAGCACGCGGGTGTCCGAGGTGCTGAACCCGGCGGCACCGGGATCCGTCACGCAGCCAGGGCCCGAGCCGACCTGCACCGGCTGGGCGACGTAGGAGTGCCGTTCGCCGCCGACGCTCTGGACCGAAAAGCGTTTCGTGCCCCAGATCCGCACGGTCACCGAACCGCCGGCGGGGATGACCTGGATCGCGATACCGGTCGGGGCGTCGTTGACGATCTGCATCTCGACCGGCGAACCGTCGTTGTTGATCGCCTTCACGTCCCGCGCGACCGGGTAGCGGTCGAGATAGTGGTCGTGCTCCAGATGCCCGCCGTCGGCCAGTCCCGCCAGGTACGCGGCGTTGTAGAGCGTCGTCGCGAGCTGCGAGACGCCGCCGCCGACCACGACCGGGCCGGTGCCGTCCTCGCTCACCGGTGCGGGCACGTAGCCCGCGTCCGCCGTCCGCGCTCCCGACCGGGCGCCGAGGCTGAAGGTCTCGTTCGGCTTCACGATGGTGCCGGAAACGCGGGTGGCCAGCGCCTGCACGTTGGTCATCGCGGGCCCATTCAAACCCGACGTGGTGAACTCGCCGATGACCTCTTTGATGCCGAGGACGTTCGCCGCGTCGGTGCTGACGGCCGGACTGCTGGCGTCGTAGACCGCTTTCAGCTCCCGGTCTTCGCTCTTCGCGAGCACCGAGGTCAGCGCGGAGAACGTGAGGTCCCAGTTGACCTTCCGCGCGTCCTTCGACGGCTGGACCGCCGGCCGGTCGCCGACGAAGACGATCTGCGCGTCCGCCCCGTCGGTCTCGGTCGGCTTGAGCTGTGGCTGCGCGGCCGCCCGCAGTTTGCCCTGGTCGATGCGGACTTCGAGGTTGCCGTCGTCGCGCGCGGCGAACTGGAAGGAGCCCGCGATCGCGTCCGGTTTCAGCGTCGCGTCCTTGCCCTCGCCGCGGATCAGGAGCGGCTTCGCCACCGCCGGCATGACGATCTTGCCCAGCGCCGCGTGCACCCCCGGCGAAGTCGCCTTCACCGGTGCGACGTTCACCTTCAGCTCGACACCGCCGTCGCTCAGCCAGCCATCGGTGACCGCGGTGACCGACTCCTTGACGTCGGTGAGCGTCTGACCGGCGCGCGGCTCCACCGCGACCGGGAGGACCCCGCCGTCACTGCCCGCGACGGGCTTGAAGGTGATGTCGCCTTCGACCGGCGGGCGGTTCAGCTTCGCGGCTGCGAGGTCGGAGACGGCCTTTTCGAGCTTCGGCGCGTCGGTCCAGGTGACGACACCGACCTCACGGCTACTGAAGAACGACATGACCCGCGTGTACGGGCTCAGCGGCTGGTGACCGGCGCGGCCCAGCGTCTGCGGCCAGTCCAGGCCGAGACCGGACGACGTGGGGTACAGCACCGTGCGGACGTCGCCGGCGCGGACCCGCACCGGCTCGATCAGCCTCGGCTCCAGCTCGCGGCGAAGCTTCGACTCGGCTTCCTTGTGCGTGAGGCCGCCGACGTCGATCCCCGCGACGGTGACGCCGCGCGGGACGTCCCCGGCGCTGACGATCAGGTCCACCGCGTACGCGAGCACGAACAGGCCTATGAGCACGCCGGCGAGCATCAAGGTCTTGCCGAGGCCCTTGCGGAACTTCGACGCGGGCGTCGGCGGCGGATGCACCACCCGGTCGCCCTCGAACAGCTCGTCCACAAGGTCGTCGTCGGTCGCTGCGGGAAGGAGATCGTCGGTGAACAGGCCGGTGCCCGGTTCGTCGTGCTCATCGCGCGCCAACTCTCACCACCCCTCCCGCGACCGGAGTTACAGGTACAACCCCGTGCCGTGTTCGGACCGTTCGGTCGCCACGGCGTGGATGTCCCGCTCCCGCATCACCAGGTGCCCCTCGCCCTGGATCTCGACCTCGTTCTGGTCGTCCGGGTTGAACAGCACGCGGTCGCCGGTCTTGACGTTCCGCACACTGTTGCCCACGCCCAGTACATCACCCCACGCGAGCCGCCGCGCGACCTGCGCGGTGGCGGGAATGACGATGCCGCCGGAACTCCGGCGCTCACCCTCCTCGGGGGACAGCTTCACGAGCACCCTGTCCTGCAACATCTGAATCTCGAGTTTCGGCCCGTCTGACACGAGTACGACTCTACTTACCCGGATCCCCGGCCATGACCAGGCTCAGCGTGCTTTCTCCACCGTTTTCGAACCGGACGGGCACCCCCCAGTCCTGCCGGGTGATACGGCAAGCGGGGTGCTCGCCACCGTCGTCACAGCTCGCAGCCTGCGCGACGACCTGCAAGACGCCTTCGGTGACTCCCTCGGCGAAGCGGAGCTTGCGGAACAGGTCCGTGCCCACTCCCGCGCCGTCGGCAAGCAGTTCCGGCGGCGACGCGCTGATCTCCAGTCGCGTCGAGGGGCCGTAGCGATCGTCGAGCTTCTCGCC
The DNA here is from genome assembly GCF_046269425.1 of Amycolatopsis sp. cmx-11-12. NCBI lineage: Bacteria > Bacillati > Actinomycetota > Actinomycetes > Pseudonocardiales > Pseudonocardiaceae > Amycolatopsis > Amycolatopsis sp. cmx-11-12. Next base: position 108,329 of record NZ_JADNQM010000016.1, read on the forward strand.
GGGCGGCGGGGCGAAGACGACGGAGAACTCCAGCTCACCCGGCGCCAGCACGGTCGGCGGGCGGCGGACCGCGTGCGCGTCCCCGGCCACGGCCGTCTCGCCGAGCGGCACCGGCCCGATCCGGTTCCCCGCCGACTCGACGACGAGCAGTTCGCCGTCGTGCACCAGCAGCCCGGACGGCTCCGCGAGACCGGTCGCGAGCGTGGTCACCCGGCGGGTGAGCGGGTCGTAGCGGCGGATGGCGCCGTTGTAGGTGTCGGCGATCGCGATGGTGTCGCCGGGCAGCACGGCGAGGCCGAGCGGATGCTGGAGAAGCGCCTGATCCGCGGGCCCGTCGACGTGGCCGAAGGAGAACAGGTCGACGCCGACCGCGGTGTGCACGGTGAACGTCTCGCCCTCGGGCTGGATCCAGCGCAACGCCGACGTCTCGGGGTCCGCGAGCCACAGCCTCTGCCCGTCGGGCGTGAGACCGGACGTCTGCGCGAAGAACGCTTCGTGGACGTCGCCGTCTCGCAGGCCCTCGACGGTTGTACCGGCGAAGCGGCGGATGCTGCCCGAGACCGGCTCGAACACGCTCAACGTGTGGTTGCCCGCCATGGCGACCACGACCCCGCCCGCGGGGCCCCACCAGGCGACGTCCCAGGGACTGGTGAGGTCGACGTCGAGCGCCTTGCCGGTGTCGACGCCGTCGCGCCATTGGCGGCCGGTGCCGGCGACCGTGCTGACCTCGCCGGTGATCAGGTCGATCCCGCGCAACCGGTGACCGGCCGTGTCGGCGACGACGGCGTGATAGCCGGCGCGCTCCGCGACCTCGTACGGCAACAGTGTGATCCCGGACGGTTCGGTGAAGGTCGCCAGGTCGAACGGCCCGTCCTGCGCGCCGCGGGCGCCGCTGCCGAAGCGGCGGATGATCGTCTCGCCGTCGGACGCGAACTCGACGATGGAGTGGTTGCCGGTGTCCGCGACCAGGATCCGGCCCTCGGCCGTGGTGACGGCCTTGCTCGGGAAGCGCAGCTCGGCGCGCTCCTCCTCGGCCGGGACGTACGGGCTGCCGCCGCGGCGCAGCGTGCCCTTGGCCTCGTGGGTCGCGACGAGGTCGGCGATCACCCGGCGCAGCGCCTCGGCGTGCCCTTCACCGGCGGCGACGTGCACGACGTAGCCCTCGGGGTCGACGACGACCAGCGTCGGCCACGCCTTGACCGCGTACTGCGACCAGGTGGTCATCCGCGGGTCGTTGAGCACCGGATGGTGCACCTCGTAGCGCCGGACCGCCGCCTCGATCGCGGCCGCCTCACCCTCGTGCAGGAACTTGGGCGAATGCACGCCGATGGTCACCAGGACGTCGGCGAACTCGGCCTCCAGCGGGCGCAGCTCGTCCAGCACGTGCAGGCAGTTGACGCAGCCGCTGGTCCAGAAGTCCAGCAGGACGACACGGCCGCGCAGCCCGGCGAGGGTGATCCGCTCGCCGCCGGTGTTGAGCCAGACGTCGCCTGCCAGCTCGGGCGCCCGCACACGGGACTGCGTTCGTGGGGAAGTCACGCCATGAGTGAACTACACGCGGAGCCGCTCTGTTCCGAGCTCCAGGCGTTGAGAGGCCGAGCTCACCCCAGGGGAGGAGCCTCATGTGGGTGATGAGGGGTGGCGTCGAGGCCGCGTTAAAAGAGAAGGCGTCTCCGCGTCGCGCGATTTAGGCTCGAACACATGTCCACAGTTGAGCCCGCCTTCACCCTAGAGGAGGCACATGACCTCCAGGCGAGCTTGGCCGAACCCGTGCGTCCCGGGTTGAGCGAGGCCGAGCTCGACGACGTCGAAGCACGCTTCGGCTTCCGGTTCGCCGCCGATCACCGGACCTTCCTCTCCGCCGGGGTGCCGATCGGCGACCGCTGGCCGGACTGGCGCTGCGGCAACCCCGAACAGTTGCGCAAACGGCTGGACTGGCCGGTCGACGGGGTGCTCTACGACATCGAGCACACCGGTTTCTGGCTGCCGGACTGGGGAATGCGCCCGATCGACCTCGCCGACGCCCTTTCGCGGGCGCGCTCGCGGCTGGCGAATGTTCCGCAGCTCGTCCCTGTCTGCGGGCATCGGTATCTGCCGGGGATAGCCGGGAGCACGGGGTATCCGGTGTTGTCGGTGTACCAGACCGACATCGTTTACTACGGCTATGACCTGCGGGGATATCTGCAACACGACTTCTGCGACCAGCCGCTGGGCCCGCCGCCGCCGGGCGGGCCTCGGCACGTCGAGTTCTGGTCGCGGTTCGTGGACTAGCGTGGCGTGAAGCCCTCGGGCGGCGCGCCCTCGACGAACAACATCCGCAGTTGGGCTTTGCCCTCCCGTATCCGCCGGGCGCGCCGGTACTCGGGGGAGTCGTACCACTGCCGGACCCGATCCATGTCGGGGAACTCGATGACCACGAGGCGCTGCGAGTCCCAAGTGCCTTCCACCGGTTCAGGCGTGGGGCCCGCGACCAGGTAGCGGCCTCCGTGATCGAGGATCGACCGCTGGGCAACGGGGGCATAAGCCCAGCCCGCCTCCTCTTCGACCACTCCGACATCGACGACGACGTATGCGGGCATGCGACCTCCGGACACAGTGTGTAGTAATGACACACTGTGTCCTGTGGACGTGAGCGAGAGGGACGACGTGACCCCGCGCCGCCGGGACCGGCAGCGCGCGGAGACCAGCCGCGAGATCATGGCGATCGCGCGACGGCAGATGGCCGACGCGGGACCAGGAGCGATCACGCTGCGCGGCATCGCCCGTGAGATGGGGATGACCGCTCGCGCCATCTACAGCTACTTCCCCACCAAGGACGACTTGATCACGGCACTGATCAGCGGAATCGGCACGTCGCTCGCCGAGGCGCTGGAAGCAGCCACCGACGCCGTACCCGAGACCGACCCCGGCGGCAGGCTGGCGGCCTGGGGCCAGGGCCTGCGGGAATGGGCACTGGCTCACCCCGAGGACTTCCGGCTGTTCTACGGGCGCCCCATCCCCGGCTACCGGCCGCCCGAGGCAGGCCCGGTGGACCGGACCGACCATCGTGTGTGCCACCGGCTGACCTCACTGGTGGCCGCCGTATGGCGCGACGACCAGCCCGAGGAGGGCACCTGGTCGGACCTGAATCCGGAGTACGTCGCGAAGATCCAGGAAGACCTTCCTGACGTGTCTCCGGCCGCGGCCGCGCTCGCGCTGCGCGTGTGGGGCCGGATGCACGGCTTGGTGACGCTGGAGATCGACGGCCATGTCCAGTCCGTCGCGCGCGACCCGGCCGCGTTGCATCACGCCGAAATGCTCGACCTGGTCAGGTCGCTTCGGCGTTAAGGCTTCTCGGCAGCGGCCTTCAGCCGGGCCAGTGTCGCGGCGATGTTCGCCCGGTTGGCGTCGTCCCGCTTCCAGACACCGGTGAACAGCGACGTCGGACCGCGGAGCCAGCCCGGCCGCCGGTCCCACGTGCTCTCGACGGCGACGCAACCGTCGCCCGCGGACTCGATGTCGTACTGCCAGCGCGCCACGGGAAGCCCGGCGAAGGTGGTCACCTCGAACGCGAACCGCTTGCCCTCGTCGGCGTCGGTGATCGTCGACAGGGTGCTCCAGCGGCGGACCCCGCGACGGTTGCGGCCGCGGAACTTCGCGCCGACGGCGACAGCCTTCGCGTCGCCGACCCAGCGGTGTCCCTCGTACTCCTCGGCCATCCCCGCGAGCGCGCCCGGGTCGCTGACCAGGGCGTACACCTTCTCGGACGGGGCGGCGATCGCGATCTTGCCGGTGGCGCTGGGCTCAGTCATGACTTACCTCCGTACTGAGGGTATGTGAAATACCCTCAGTTGTCCCGGCGGAGCATCCGGCTGATACCGGCCGCGACCGTCGTCGCCAGCACCCAGCCCGACGCGGTGAACCCGGCCGCGACCCAGTTGTCCATACCGTGCATGTACCAGCGCGACTTGTTGCCGAAGTCGACGATCGGGACCAGGAGGTCGATCGTGTACAGCACCGGGTTCCATTGCAGCCCGGTGTCGTCCTGGTTGACGAGGCACCGCGGCCCGCTCACCGTCAGGTTGGGGTTGGTGATGCAGTCGTCGACGCCGAGCCCGAAATACAGGCTGCCCAGCACGAGCAACGTCAGCAACCAGCCGAGCGCGCGCACCGGGCGGAAGCCGTAGCCGACCATCGATCGCTGCAACCAGCTCCACACGTGCACGCCGGGCCCGAAGAACTTGAAGCCCTTCGCGAGCGCCACATACCGGAACTGTTGTTTCTTCAGCAGCACCGTGGAGGCGTGCTCTTCATTACCGGACGCGCGCAGCGTCGCCGCCAGCTGGTCGTAGGGCCCCGGCCGGTAGCCGTCCATCGCCTTGCGCAGCAACACGATCCGATGGTCGATCGCCCGGTCGTCGTCGAGGGCGATGTCCTCCTGCAGTGCGTCGTAACGGAAATCCTCCAGCTCGATCCCCGCCGCCGACGCCCAGAACGACTCGTTGTCGCCGAGGGTCCCGCAATGCGCGCGCCGCAGCACGATCCGGCCGTCCGGCGGCGACGCGGGCGTGAGCAGGAACTCGTCGGCGGAGACATCGCTGCCGTCGAGCGCGATCCCGTGCTGTGGCAGGGAACCGAGCCGCGCGCCGCGGAAATCGACGCGCCGCGCGACCTGAGCGCCGTCGAGGTTCACCCCGCCCTGCGCGACGAACGGGCGTTCCTTGTTCTCGGTGAGGACGAGGTCGCGGCCGATCCGCGCGGTGCGGACGTCCAGCGAGTAACTGGTGTTCGTCCGCGCGCCGGGCTCGGTCAGGCTGGTACCGAAGAGGTTCACGCTGCCGCCGACCTCGGCACCCTGGAGTCGCAGCGTTCCCTGGACGGTCGCATCGGTGAGCTGGAAGTTGCCCGCGATCTTCGCGCGCCGCGCGGAAAAGACGTCGCGGCGGGGATGCAGGAACATCGAGTTCCAGGCGAGCACGTTCCCGCCGACGGTGATGTCGGCCATGCGCAACTGCCCCGACGGCACCCGCAGGCTCGTCGCCTCGATGTCGCCGCCGATCGTCGTCCCGTCGAGATGGATCGCGCGGTCGTAGTAGGGAATGCTCTGCCCGCGCACGACCTGGATCTCGGCGCCCGCCAGCCGGAGCGAACCGCCGATCCGCGCGTTGACCATCCGCAGCGTCCCGGTGGCCTGCAAACCGTCGCTCAACTCGAGGTTCCCGTTGACCGTCAACCGATCCGCGACCAGCGCCGGACGCGGATCGATGTACGGATCGTTCGACTTCCAGGCGTCCACCACGATCGGCCCTGACTGGTTCACCGAGAGCCTGGCCTCACGCATGATGATGTCACTGTCCACAGTGGCGCTCGGCAGGAACATGATCCCACTGGCGGAGAAGCGTTTCCGCTGCGCGGCGGGCCCGTAGTTGTCCACCTCGCACAGCAGACTGCCGCCGATGTGGATCCCGTTCCCGTTGAGCGCGAAGCCGTCCCGGTTGTTCAGCGTGGCACCGGAGAAGTTGACGTTACCGCCGGCCCGCATACCCGGGATGCGGACTTCTCCGTTGGCCACCAGCCGATACGCGAGCAGCGCGCCGACGATGTTGACCCGGTCGGCCTGGATCGCCTTGCCCCGCGGATGGGAGATCACCGTGCGGGTCAGCACGACCGAGCCCTCGATGACCGCGTCGGTGAGGTTGACCGCCGCGTTCGGCATCCCGCGCTCGCGATCGTCGCCGCGCTGGACCGTGGTCTCCTCGATCTCGTGCTCGCCGTCGACCTGGACGACACTGCGGATCAGGCGGACGTCGTTGCGGGTCCGGAGATTCCGCGCCTTGAGCCCGGGCAGCCAGCACTTCCGGAACACGAGCCCGAGCAGATGCGCCTCGCGGACGTCCGGCGGATGCTCGAAACGGCACCGTTCGAACCGGAACAGATACTTGATGTCGGCGGCGCGCAGATCGAGCGTCCCGGTGATGTAAGCGTCCTCGACCTGCACGATCGGCGCGTTCGTCGCCTGACGGCGCCACCGGAGCAGACCGGTCGACCCCGGCTTCATCAACTCGGACGCCGGAACCTCGTACCGCTTGTCGGGATTCGGGTCGAACGGGTCGAGCGGCGGAAGGGCCGGATCGCCGTTCGCCTCCCCTTCCCCCGGATCGCGCGGCCCGTTGTTGCGCCGAAAGCCCGGCATCGTCTCGCTTCCCTCCCCATCGTTCCCCGGCCACCAGCGAAGCCGATCACACAGGGGATTCGCAAGTGGCCCCTGGCAGTAGACCGGAACCTGTCACGGAATTGCGACGGCAGAACGGCCACCGGGGTTCCGGGACCAGGCCGTTCGCGTCCGTCGTCGGTGATCTTCGCCGGATTTGCAGTCGAGGTAACGGCTCGCTGCTACGGTCACTCACCGGAGTCAGAGGTGACTACGGGTAGGTCGCGCCCTTCGCGGCCCGTGCGGGGGGCAGCGACTCTGTTGTCGATCATCATCATCACCGCCGCAGCCGTGCTGAGCGGCTGCGGCAGTGAATCACCAGGCCAGGCCGCGCCACCGACACTTACGACGCCGTCAGCGCGCCTGCCCTCAAGCGGCGCACCCGTCGTGTCGAAGCCAATCGAAAGAACGGCAGCGGTCGAGAAAGATCCGTGCAGCGCTGTCCCGATAGCGGCAATCTAAGAGATCGGCGGCAAGGTCGAGCGCTCACGTATTGTTGATCTATCAGGGGTTGAGCTGCAGTTGGCTGTTTCTCGAAGCCCCCAGCACAGTCAGCGCAGGACTGGTCGTCGGCAACAAGGATGGCCTAAGTGCCTTATACGCGCAGAAAGCGACCGGCGGCCTCACCACGTTCCGACCTGTGGATCCTGGCAGCGGACACCCTGCAGTCATCTACGCCAACGGCAGCGAGGGCAAGGGAACCTGCACCCTCGCCGTCGGTATCCGGGATGACCTCGTCTACACCGTCATACCCGCACCTGCCGTCCGGAAATCCCATGGTCTCCGATCCGTGTGGGATGGCGGCCAAGGTCGCGGCGGCGGCGATCAAGAACTTCAAGAGGTCGTGATCAGGCGAAACCGTCGATCAGGACAAAGTAGGCCGGTCCGACAACTTTCGGCGGTGATCTTCCGCGAAGGGGCTGATCGGCGGTTTACCTGCTGCTATCGTCACCGGTTGGAGTCAGAAGTGAACTACGGGTAGGTCGCGCCCCATCGCGGCCCGTGCGGGGAGGCACGTCATGACAGGACCGGGACAGCAGGCATCTCCGGACTACCGCAAACTGGGTACGGGACAGGCGAAGGCCGACTTCGCCGCCGCCTCGGCGAACGGCGGCTGGGAATTCGACGCCGAAGCCATGGACAAGGTCATCAAATCCCTTGAGGATTGCCTTCAAGGAGATTTCACGACGGCCCAGAACGAGGCGACGTGGCTGACTCAGATCAAGCCGCCGGGCGCCGAGGTCGGCAGTGAGGGCTACGCGGCAGCCGCTGTCAACTCCGGTCGGTCCTACCAGGATTTTCTCCGGGGAGCCCGTGCCTACACGGATGCCTACGTGAGCACTCTGCACGAGATCAAAACGGCCTATCAGAATCAAGACCAAGCGGCGATCGACGCACTTTGCCAGATCGGAAAAGTCGACTGATGCGACCTCAAGCCACCTTCCTGATCGCCGCGGCAGTCGTCGCGGTGGCCCTGTGCGGCGGTTGCAACAGCAAGAACCCGGGGAACGCCGAAACTCCGGCGCCCACCGCGCCGTCCTCCTCGACTCTGCCTTCCGACGGCGCACCGAACGTGGCCGATCCGATCACCAACACTTCCGCTGTCGAAACAGATCCTTGCCAAGCCATCCCGACAGCTCAGGTGGAAGAGGTCGGCGGCAAGGTCGAGAGGTCCCGACTGGACAAGATGGCCCTGGGAAACGGGTGCACCTGGCTGTTTTCCGGAAGCCCCAGCAACGTCAACGCCGGACTCGTGACCGGTAACAAGGACGGTCTCAGCTCTCTCTACGCGCAGCACAAGACCGGTGGCCTCACCACCTTCAAGCCGGTCGACCCCATTGAGGGCTATCCGGCGGTCGTCTACGCCAACGGCGGCGAAGACGAGGGCACCTGCACGCTGGCGGTCGGTCTCCGGAACGACCTCGTGTACACCGTGATTCCGCGCCTGTCCACGCGGCATCCCGGCTTTTCCGATGCGTGCGGGATGGCGACGAAAGTCGCCGCTGCCGCGATCAAGAACTTCAAGGGGGCGTAGGACGTGACCTACAGCGGTTGGGAGATCTTCACCAAGCTCAACACCTACCCCGAAACCACGGCGACGCTGGATAGGGCGCAGGTTGCCTCCCACACGCTGATGGACATCCATGGGCGCATCAGCACGGCGATGGAGTCCAGTCAGACGGCGCTGAGTTCCTTCTGGAAGGGCAAGGCCGCCGACAGCGGCGCGGCAGGCCTAGCCCCGCTCATCGCGACCTCCAAGATCGCGGGCGAGAACATGGATCGCGCCCGCCAGTCGATGTACGACCAGAACGCCTCCTTCCATTACACGCGCGGCAATGTCCGCCCGGTCGAGAAGGAACGCGCCGGGGACAGCGGGCCCGAAGACGTCCTGTCCATCGGCGCCAGTGACGACGAAATCGCCGCCGCGAAATTCGACGCGGACACCAAGCACAACGTCGAGATCTACGAGCCGTACTACCAGAGCACCCAGCCGCGGCAGTTGACGCTCGCGCCTGCCTATCCGGCCGCGCACGATCCGAACGTCTCCGCCGGGCCGATCACGCCGGATCCCGTCGATCCTGGGCAGACCAAGGTCAGCGGGTTCAGTGGAGGGCATGGCGAGTCCGGAAGGCAGGGTGGCCCCGGCGGGTACACCGGCGGACCGAGTTCGTACAGCGCGCCGCCGGGGGCCGAGGGCTACCAGGCGCCGAGGCCGCCGCAGATCTCGCAGCCGCCGAGAATGCCGCAGATGCCGCAACCTCCGAGGTCGATGCCGTCTCCGCGACCGAACGACCAGACCGACCTGTCCAGGACGGACCGCGGGCTGGAAGTGCGTCCAGGCGACCACCGCCCGCCCAGCTTCGGACCCGGCGGCGGTGGCCCCGGCGGCCCAGGCGGTGGCGGCGGCGGATTCGGCCCAGGTTCAGGTGGGTTCAGCGGCGGGTTCGGGCCGGGTGGCTCGACGCCGGGGAACATGGGGCCCGGTCGCGGAGTCGGGGCCGGAATGCCCGGCGAAGGCGCGATGCGCGGTCCGGCCGGAACGCCCGCGGGTGGTCCGGCGGCGGGCAGGCCCGGCTCTCCCGGAATGGGCGGTATGGGCGCCGGCGCCGGTAAAGGTGGCAAGGGCGGCGAGGACGAGGAGCACCAGCGCAAGATCATGCTGCAGGAAGAGGACGGCGACTCCATCTTCGGCGGCTACGACGGCGACAAGCCGGTTCCGCCGGTGATCGGCGCATAACCGTGCTCCGGAAACCCGTCGAACTGACGCTCCAGACCTACGAAACCCTGCTGGACCAACATAATCTCGGCGACATCCACCCGACGCTCGTCCGCGGCGCGCAGTGGTACCTGCCCGAGGAACGCCGTGAGCTGGCCGCCACCGCACAGTCCGAATTGGACAGACAGGGTCTGCTGCGGCGCGGCCGGATCGACGACGAGTTCCTCGACACGCTGCGTTTTCTGCAGCGGCCGGCGGTCGAGTACTACTCGTGGGTGAAGTCGGAGGGGCGTGAACGGACCGTTCGCGCCGCGGGTAGCGGCCGGGAAGCGGTCACCGTCGTCCTGGTCGACAAGGTCGTCTACCTGACGCCGACCCGGCCCGACACACTCGCGCAGGACTTCACCGGGCTGCTCCCCGAGGCCCCACCCGCTCGCACACCGTCCTTGAACTGCGCGGAAGCCGATCTGCAGGTCCTGATGAAGGGCGAAATGCTGACCGGCACCGGCCCGAGCATCCGTGACGCGAAGAAGATCCTCCAGTGGATCCGGTCGCCGCACACCTTCTTCGGAAGGCTGTACGTCGCCATCCGTGACGGCGGCGGCAACCGGAAACGCGTGGAAAAGCCACCGGGCTGGATGGACACCGAACAAGGCCGCGTCGTGTTCGGCCCGGACACCAAGGGCTGGGTGAGCCTCATGGGCGCCGGGCCGCACGAAATCGCCGCCAAAGTGGTCCAGCTGGAGTCGCAGCTCCGGGGGCGCTAGGCCGTGTCCGGCAAGTCTGGTCGCGGTCTTCGCGCCCAGACTTGCCGGACGCGGCCTAGGCCTGGTGGTTCGGGTTCAGGACCCGCGAAAGGAACGTCTTCGTGCGTTCCTCTTGCGGGTCGCCGATCACCTGGTCCGGCGCGCCCTGTTCGACGATGACGCCGCCGTCCATGAACAGCACCATGTCGGCCACCTCACGGGCGAACTGCATCTCGTGCGTGACGACGAGCATCGTCATGCCCTCCTGCGCGAGCTGCCGCATGACCGCGAGGACGTCACCGACCAGTTCGGGGTCGAGTGCCGACGTCGGTTCATCGAACAGCATGACGTCGGGGTCCATCGACAGCGCCCTGGCGATCGCGACGCGCTGCTGCTGCCCGCCGGAAAGCTGCGTCGGCAGCGAAGACTCCTTCTCCGCCAACCCGACCTTCGCGAGGTTGTCCCGCGCGATGCGCTCCGCCTCTTCCTTGCCGCGCTTCAACACCTTGCGCTGCGCGACCGTGAGGTTTTCGAGCACGCTCAGGTGCGAGAAGAGGTTGAACGACTGGAAGACCATGCCGATCTTCGTGCGGGCGCCGTCGATGTCGACGTCCGGGTCGGTGATCTCGCTGCCGTTCACCACGATCTTGCCCTGCTGCGGCTCCTCGAGGAGGTTGACACAGCGCAACAGCGTCGACTTGCCCGAACCCGACGGGCCGATGATGCAGACGACCTGGCCTCGTTCGACGCGCAGGTCGATGCCCTTGAGCACCTCGAGTTCGCCGAAAGCCTTGTGTAGTCCCGAAACCTCGACGATCGTCTGGGCGCTCATACCGTTCCTCCGCCGGGCACTCCGGCCCCGTATTTCTTTTCGAGCCGCTGCTGCAGGATCGACAGCGGGATCGTGATGACGAGATAACACAGACCGGCGACGACGACCGGCGTCAGTCCCCTGGCTTCGATCAGCGCCTGACGGCTGAACTGCGCCAGTTCCTGTTGCAACGGCGTGGTGCCGAGCAGGAACGCCAGCGAAGAGTCCTTCGTCAGCATGATCAGTTCGTTGGCCAGCGGCGGCAGGATGATCCGGAACGCCTGCGGGATCACGACGGTGATCATCGTGCGGGCGGGTGACATGCCGAGCGAACGCGCGGCCTCGACCTGTCCGCGCGGCACCGCCTGGATCCCGGCGCGGATGGTCTCCGCCATGTAGGCCGAGGACACGATGCCCAGCGCCAGCATGATCGCGATGTTGCGCGGCAAGTTCGTGTTGAAGGCCGTCGGCACGCCGATGCCGACGGCGATGAAGATCAGCAGCGCTGGCAGGCCGCGGAAGAACTCGATGTAGCCACGTGCCACCCAGCGGTACGGGGCGACCGAGGAAAGTCTCATGAGGGCGAGCAGAAGGCCCAGCCCGAGACCGAGCACGAAGCCCAGCGAGGTGAAGACGATGGTGTTCTTCAGCGCGACGGTGATGACGGCCGGGAACTGGTTGGCGGCGACCTCGAGATCGAAGAACGCCTTGCCGATCCTGCCCCAGTCGGCGAGCAAGGCGAGCACGATGACGATCACCAGCAGCAGGACGTACTGCCCGTTCCGGAACGCCGAACGTCGCTGGCGGCGGCTCAAAGCCATTTTTCTCCTCAAAAAGTGGCGACAAACCGGTGGCCGGTGCACTCGGCACCGGCCACCGGGGACGGATTATCAGCTGGCGGTCGGGCCGCCGGGCTGCCAAGTCGGCGCCTTGCCGAACCACTTCTGGTAGATCTGCGTGTACGAGCCGTCCGCCGCGGACGCCTTGAGCACCTCGTTGATCTGGCCGAGCAGGGCGGTGTTGCCCTTCTTCACGCCGATTCCGTAGAACTCGTTCGTCTTGAACTCCGTGACGACCGTGGTGTCCGGGTTCGTCTTCGCGAAGTCGTAGAGCACGCCGTTGTCGTTGACACCCGCGTCGATCGTGCCGTTCTTGACGGCCTGCTCCAGCAGCGCGAGGTCGTCGAACGTGACGATCTCCGCGCCCTTGGCTTCCTTCTCCGCGTACTTGGCGCCGGTGGTCGCCGACTGGACACCGATCTTCTTGCCCGTGACGTTCGAAAGGTCCTTGATCGGCGAACCGACCTTGACCAGCAGCGCCTGGGTCGCCTCGAAGTACGGGTCGGAGAAGTCGAACTTCTGCTTGCGCTCGTCGGTGATCGTCATCCCCGCGGCGGCGAGATCGCACTGCCCGCTGTTCATCGATTCGCCGGACTCGATGTTCTCGAAGGCGATGTCGACGATGCTCTGCTCGACACCCAGCTTCTTGCCGACCAGGTCGACCAGGTCGACGTCGAAGCCCACGATCTTGTCGCCTTGCTTGACCTGGAACGGCTGGTAGGGCAGGTGCGTGCAGGTGGTGACCTTGCCGGAAGCGACGAGCTGGACGCCTCCTGCCGCGGTACCGCCTTCCTCACCGCAAGCAGTCAGCACTCCCGCGGCTAGGGCGAGCGCCGGGATCAGGGCGAGCGCTTTCAATCGGGCCACGTCGTCACTCCTTGTAGTTCCCATGTGTCGAGAGCACGCATATTGCCACTCATCCGGCGGCAATCACAGCACTACGACGTTACAGCGCCGTTTCGGCCGTCACTGTCCTTACGCGGGGTATCGCGCCGACATGGCAGGGTGAGCGAGTATGGCGACCATGAACAACAACTCGGCGCCGCGCCTCCCACCGGCGGGCCGCCGTCCCCGTGCGACGACTTCGGCGAGGCGGGCGGCCAAGCCTGGAGCGCAGTTCGACGGCTATCTCTCGCCGTCACGGCCGCACGCGGACGCGTACGACGAGATGTTCACCGCCGACGGCACGGTCCGCCAGCCGTATCGGGCGCTGTACGAATCGATCTCCGCGCTGACCTCGACGGATCTTTCGTCCCGCTCAGCGGCGATCGACCGGGCCATGGTGGATCAGGGCATCACGTTCTCGCTGTCCGGGCAGGAACGGCCGTTCCCGCTCGACCTGGTGCCGCGCGTGATCACTTCCGCCGAATGGAGCAAACTCGAACGCGGTGTGGCGCAACGGGTCCGCGCGCTCGAAGCCTTTCTCGCCGACATCTACGGCGACCGGCAGATCCTGCGGGAAGGTGTTCTGCCGCGACGGCTGATCACCTCGTGTGAGCATTTCCAGCGTGAGGCGTTCGGGATCAACCCGCCCAACGGCGTCCGCATCCACGTGTCCGGTGTGGACCTGGTGCGCGACGAGGAGGGCACGTTCCGGGTGCTGGAGGACAACCTCCGGAACCCGTCCGGCGTGTCGTACGTGATGGAGAACCGCCGCACGATGGCGCGCGTGTTCCCGGACCTGTTCGCCCAGCACCGGGTCCGCCCGGTCGGCGATTACGCCTCGCATCTGCTGCGCGCGCTGCGGGCGGCGGCCGCGGCGAACGTCGCCGATCCGATGGTCGTCGTGCTCACGCCGGGCGTGCACAACTCCGCGTACTTCGAGCATTCGCTGCTGGCCCGGCTGATGGGTGTCGAGCTGGTCGAAGGCCGCGACATGTTCTGCCGCGACAACGTCGTGTACCTGCGCACCACCGAGGGCGAACAGCAGGTCGACGTCATCTACCGGAGGATCGACGACGAATTCCTCGATCCGGTGCACTACCGGCCGGATTCCGTACTCGGCGTCGCCGGGATCCTCAACGCGGCCCGTGCGGGCAACGTCGTGGTCGCTAACGCGGTCGGCAACGGCGTCGGTGACGACAAGCTCGTCTACACCTACGTGCCCGAGATGGTGAAGTACTACCTCAACGAGAAGCCGCTGCTGCCCAATGTGGACACCTTCCGCTGCTGGCTGCCGGACGAGTTCGACTACGTCATGCAACATATGGAAGAGCTGGTCGTCAAACCGGTCGAAGGCTCCGGTGGGTACGGCATCGTCTTCGGGCCGGAGGCGACACCGGCCGAGCTGGCCGCGCTGAAGCGGAAGGTCCGGGCGCACAAACGCGGCTGGATCGCCCAGCCCGTCGTCCAGCTGTCCACCGTTCCGTCCAAAGTGGACGAACGACTGGCACCGCGGCACGTCGATCTCCGGCCGTTCGCGGTCAACGACGGCAAGGAGATCTTCGTCCTGCCCGGCGGGCTGACCAGGGTCGCGCTCCCGGAAGGCAGCCTGGTGGTCAACTCGTCGCAGGGCGGCGGATCCAAGGACACCTGGGTACTGGCGCCGCGCTCCTCCACGGCGGAGCGGGAACTGGAACGGCCCGCACTCGGCGAGCTGTCCCATGTGGACGGTCTGATCGCCGAACAGGGCCCCGAGCTGACCACGAGCCAGCAACAGCAGCAGCAACAGGCACAGGGAGGTTGATGTGCTCGCCCGTAACGCGGAATCGCTGTACTGGATCGGCCGGTACGTCGAACGCGCCGACGACACCTCCCGGATCCTCAATGTCGCGGTGCATCAACTACTCGAAGACGCGAGCGTCGACTCGGATCACGCGAGCCGCCAGCTGCTCGCCGTCCTCGGCATCTCGCCGGAGGGCATGGACTCGCTCGACGTGTGGAAACTGACCGAGCTGGTCGCCTACGCCAAGGACAATCCGGCGTCGATCGTCGGTTCGATCAACTCGGCCCGCGAGAACACGCGCGGCGCCCGTGAGGTCGTCTCGACCGAGCTGTGGGAATGCCTGAACGCGACGTGGAACGCGGTGCCGGACAGGCAGCGGTACGCACGCCGCGCGGGGCCGCACGCTTTCCTTTCCTTCGTGGAGGAGCGCGCGGCGATGTTCGCCGGGCTCGCGGATTCCACGATGAGCCGGGACGACGGCTGGCTGTTCATGGTGCTCGGCCGCTCGGTCGAACGCGCGGACATGGTGGTGCGACTGCTGCTTTCGCGGGTTCAGGACAGCGCGTCCTCGCCTGGCTGGATCACCGTGCTCCGCTCGGCGGGCGCGCAGGACACCTACCTGCGGACCTATCGCGGCGCGCTCGACGCCGCCCGGGTCGTGCAGTTCCTGATGCGGGACACGCTGTTCCCGCGGTCGGTGTTCCACGCGCTGCGCCAGGCCGAGGAATGCCTGGAGCGGCTGGACCCCGGCGTCAACTCGCGGGCCAACGAGAAGTCCGAGGCGCTGCGACAGCTCGGCCGCGCCCGCAGTGAGCTGGAGTTCCTGCGGCAGTCCGATCTGCTGGACGACCTGCCGAAACGGCTCGGCGCCCTGCAGACGGCGATCAAGGACATCGGCGACGCGGTTTCGGTGCAGTACTTCCATTCGTCGCCGTGGGTGGCCTGGAGCGGTGCGGAGGTTTCGCTGTGACCTGGCAGCTTCGGGTGGCTCACCGGACGGGATACCGGTACGCGACGCCGGCCACGCAGTCGTACAACGAGGCGCGGCTGACCCCGCGATCCGACCGGCGGCAGACCACGGTCGTGAACCGGGTCGAGACGACGCCGGCGACCCGTGCCTATCGGTACACGGATTACTGGGGCACCGTCGTGACCTCGTTCGACCTGCACGCGCCGCACACCGAGTTCACCGTGCTCGCGACGTCGGTGGTCGAGACCGCCGACGAAGGTGAGCCGATCCGTTCGGCGTCGTGGAAGGACCTGCGCGGCGACACCGTGGTCGATCACCGCACCGAGTACCTGACGCCGACGCCGTACACGCCGCGCGATCCGGAGCTGACGAAGGTCGCGCGCGAACTGCGGAAGGGGCTCGATCCGGCGGAGGCCGTGCTCGCGGTCTGTGAATGGGTCAACAAGCAGCTCAAGTACCAGCCGGGGACGACCGGCGTGCACAGCACGGCGACCGACGCCTGGCGTGCGCGCGAAGGCGTTTGCCAGGACTTCGCCCACGTGACGCTGGTGATGCTGCGCGCGATCGGTGTCCCGGCGCGGTACGTCTCCGGGTACCTGCACACGAAACCGGAAGCGAAGCTCGGCGAGACGGTCGAAGGCGAAAGCCACGCCTGGGTCGACGTCTGGACCGGTGGCTGGTGGGCCTACGACCCGACGAACGCGATCCCGGTCGGGACGCGGCACGTCTGGGTCGCCTACGGGCGGGACTACGCCGACGTCGCGCCGCTCAAGGGCATCTTCACCGGCGGCGGTCAGTCCACTTTGGACGTCTCGGTGCAGCTGACCCGGCTGACGTGAGCTGAAGGGGACTTTCCCCGCATAGGACGCGGTGAAGGGCGCTTTCACCACGTCTTGTGCGGGTATAGCGTCCTTCAGCTCCGACTAGGCCAGGAACTCCCGTAGCGCCGCGGCGAGGTCGGCCGGGTTCTCCTCGGCCATGTGGTGCCCGGACTCGATGGCGAAGCCGCGGACGTCCTCCGCCCATTCGCGCCAGACGGCGATCGGATCGCCGTACAGGTCGGCCATGTCGTCGCGGCTGGACCACAGCATGAGCAGGGGACAGGCGAGCTTCCGCCCGGCTGCCTTGTCGGCGTCGTCGGCATCGCGGTCGGGCCCCAAGCCCGCGCGGTAGTCCTCGAGCATCGCGTGGACGGTCTCGGGATCGTGGATCGCGCGCAGGAAGTCGGCGTGGTTCTCGGCGCCCATCGCTTCGGGATCGCCGCCGTACCAGGCGTCCGGATCCGCGTTGATGACGCGCTCAGCGGGTTTCGCGAGCTGGCCGAAGAAGAACCAGTGCCACCATTTACGCGCGAAGTTCGCGTCGGCGCGGGCGAGCGCTTCGCCGATCGGGACGCCATCCAGGATGACCAGCTTCGTGACGTTCTCGGGGTGATCCATCGCCAGCCGGTGCGCGACGTAACTGCCGCGATCATGACCGGCGACGGCGAACCGTTCGTGGCCGAGATGGCTCATGAGCGCGACGATGGCGTTCGCCATGGCGCGCTTCGAATGCGCGGAGTGGTCTTCGGTGGTCTCGGGTTTCGAGGACTGGCCATAGCCGGGGAGATCCGGGCAGACGACGGTGAAGGCGTCCGAGAGCCGAGGCGCCACGTCGTACCAGGTGGTGTGGGTGCGCGGATGGCCGTGCAGGAGGACGAGAGGCGGTCCTGACCCACCGTGGCGGACCCTGAGGGTCGCTTCGCCGACGTCGACGTTTTCGAGCTTGAAGCCCTCGAACATGATCCTCCCGTGTTATGAACGGTCCGTTCATAACAGATTTTGTTATGAACGGACCGTTCATAACAATGGCTAGCTCCGGGCGTGCGCGTCCAGGATGTGCGCGACCGCTTCGGTGACCCGCTGCGCGAAGTCGATGTTCAGCCACTCGTCCGGCACGTGGATGTTCGAGTCCGGCCCGCAGGCGCCGGTGACCACGAACTGCGCCTCCGGGTACTTCTCGCCGAGCAGCCCCATGAACGGGATCGACCCGCCCATGCCGTAGCTCTTGTGCGGCGCGCCGAAGACTTCGCCGCTCACGCGGTGCAGGGCTTCGTCGAGCCACGGCGCGGTGGCGGGCGCGTTCCAGCCGTTCTCGGCTTGGAATTCACTCAGCTCGACCGAAGCGTCGTAAGGAACGTCGGTGGTGAGCACGCGCCGGACGGCCTCCATCGCGGCCTGCGCGTCGGCGGTCGGCGGCAGCCGGAAGCTCAGCGTGAGCGTGGTGCTGTCGCGCAGCACGTTGCCCGCGTCGGCCGGGAGCGGGAAGCCCTCCGCGCCGATCACCGAAAGCGTCGGCCGCCACGAGTTGTTGAGCAGCAGTTCGAGGTCGTCGTCGGACACCGGGCGACCGACCACCGGGAACAGCGTCTTCGCCGCGCCGGGCGCGATCTCGACGACACCGCGAGCCTCGTCGACGCGGTTCTCCGGGATCTCGACGCTCAGTTCGGCGAGCTTGATCTCGCCGGTCTCGACGTTCTCGATCCGGTCGATCAGGGCCCGCAGCACGCGGAACGAGCTCGCCACGATGCCGCTGGCCATGCCGGAGTGCTGCGCCGATTCGAGCACGCGGACGGTGACGTTGACGTGCAGCATCCCGCGCAGGCTGGTGGTCAGCCACAGTCGCTCGTAGTCCATGCCGCCCGCGTCGAGGCAGACGACCACCGACACCGTGCCGAGCCGCTCCTTCAGGTGCTCGAGATAGGCCGGGAGGTCCGGGCTGCCGGACTCCTCACCGGTCTCGAGCAGCACGACGGCGCGGGAGTGCTCACCTCCGGCGGCACGTACGGCCTCGATCGCCGTCGTCGCCGCGTAGCCGGAGTAGCCGTCGTCGACCGCGCCGCGACCGTACAGCCGCCCGTCGCGGATCACCGGCGTCCACGGGTCGAGCCCCTCGGACCAGCCGCCGACCGGGGGCTGCTTGTCGAGGTGCCCGTACATCAGCACGGTGCCCTTGTCAGCCGCTTCGGACGTCGCCGGGATGTCGACGACCAGCAGCGGGCTGCGGCCTTCGAGTTCCACGACCTCGAGCGTCGCGCCGGGGATCTCCCGGGCGGCGATCCAGGATCGGACATGCTCGACGGCGGCGGCGAGATGCCCGCTCTTCGCCCACTCGGAGTCGAAGGCCGGTGACAACGCCGGGATCGCCACCAGGCCGGACAAGCTGGGAAGGACGTCGTGCGCCCAGTTCGAAACCACGGTTTCGCGTACGGATTTCTGCTCCACGTCCGCCATCCTGCCACGGGTTCGCGAGGGTGTTGTGGGTCACAGCGGCGGGCACGGATCGTCATCGCTCAAGGCGGACGATACCCCCATCCGGGCTCATCGCCGCCTGGTCAGCGCGCGGGTGAAACCCCTACTTTCGGCGGCCCCACACTCGGGCGTCCTAGCATTTTCCCTGATCAGGCACCCTTTCTCAGCAACAAATCAGCATCCGCCACTGACCAAAACGGCTTCCGGCATGCCAGGATGTGCGCACGAACCGTCAACGCCGATGGTGACCCAGCGCTTCAGATCCGATGTGCTGGTCCCCGCCGGCGCAGTCACTGTGGCCGCCACAAGTGGCCGCCAGAGGCGCCGACACCAAGGAGAGCAGCTCATGCCGTCCGAACACTGGACGCACCCGGAACCTGGAGATGGTCCCGCCGCCGTATCGGCGCAACCTTCCCCCGAACAGGTGATCGCCGGTTTGCGAGCAACGAGTGAAGGTGGCGCTGAGCTGACTCAGCTGCTCACCCCCGAAGGCGAACGGGTCCCCTCGCCGCGATTCGACCGCTACGTCGACGACATCGACACCGAAGCCCTCAAGGGCCTGTACCGCGACATGGTCCTGGTCCGCCGCGCGGACCGCGAGGCCAACGCGATGCAGCGCCAGGGCCAGCTCGGTATCTGGGTCCCGCTGCTCGGGCAGGAGGCCGCGCAGATCGGCTCCGGCCGCGCGCTGCGGAAGGGGGACATGGCGTTCCCCAGCTACCGCGAGCACGGTGTCGCGTACACCCGCGGCGTCGACCTCAAAGAGGTGCTCGGCATCTTCCGCTGCACCGACCACAGCGGCTGGGACTACCAGGGCCACGGCTTCCACCCGTACACCATCGTGATCGGTAACCAGGTGCTCAACGCCGCCGGTTACGCGATGGGCCAGAAGTTCGAAGGCAAGGTCGGCGACGACGACGGCGAAGCCACCATCTGTTACTTCGGTGACGGAGCGACTTCGCAGGGCGACGTGCACGAAGGCTTCGTCTGGGCCGCCGTCTACGACGCGCCGCTCGTGTTCTTCTGCCAGAACAACCAGTGGGCGATCTCGGAGCCCACCGAACGCCAGTCGCGCCTGCCGCTGTACCAGCGCGCCCGCGGTTACGGCTTCCCCGGCATCCGCGTGGACGGCAACGACGTCCTCGCCTGCCTCGCGGTTTCCCGCTGGGCGTTGGAGGAGTGCCGTCACGGCAACGGCCCGGTGCTGATCGAGGCGTTCACCTACCGGATGGACGCGCACACCACCACCGACGACCCCACCCGCTACCGGCTCTCCGACGAGCTGGAGGAGTGGAAGCTGAAGGACCCGATCGAGCGCGTCCGGGCGTACCTCGCCCGCGGTGGCGGCGCCGACCAGGCGTTTTTCGACCAGGTGCAGGCCGATTCGGACGCCTTCGCGGCCGAGCTGCGCGACTACTGCTTCAACATGCCCGAACCGCCTCCCGAGCGGATCTTCTCCAACGTCTACGCGGAGTCCACGCCACTGCTGGACGCGCAGCGCGAAGAGTTCCTGTCCTACCTGGACGGTTTCGTCGAGGCGGGTGAGCACTGAAATGAGCGACCTCCAGAAACTCACCATCGGCAAGGCGATCAACCTCGGCCTCCGGCGTGCCATGGAAGAGGACCCGAAGGTCCTGATCATGGGTGAGGACGTCGGCAAGCTCGGCGGCGTCTTCCGCATCACCGACGGCCTCCAGAAGGACTTCGGCGAGCAGCGCGTGCTGGACACGCCGCTGGCCGAATCGGGCATTATCGGCACCGCGGTCGGCCTGGCCGTCCGCGGTTTCCGCCCGGTGTGCGAGATCCAGTTCGAAGGCTTCATCTTCCCCGGCTTCGACCAGATCTCCAGCCAGGTCGCGAAGCTGCACTACCGGACACAGGGCAAGATCAAGATGCCCATCGTGATCCGGGTGCCGTTCGGCGGCGGTATCGGCGCGGTCGAGCACCACTCGGAGTCGCCGGAATCGCTGTTCGCGCACATCCCCGGCCTCAAGGTCGTGTCGGTTTCGAACGCCGTCGACGCCTACTGGGGCATCCAGCAGGCGATCAAGTCCGACGACCCGATCCTGTTCTTCGAACCGAAGAAGCTGTACCACTCGGGCGCGATGAAGTCCGAAGTCGACGTCGAGGCCACACCGGACCAGCTGTTCAAGTCCCGTGTCGTCCGTGAAGGCACCCAGGTGACGGTCGTCGCGTACGGCCCGTCGGTGAAGGTCGCGCTCGACGCGGCCACCGCCGCCGCGGACGAGGGCAAGTCCCTGGAGGTCATCGACCTGCGGACGCTGTCCCCGCTCGACCTGGAGCCGGTGTTCGAGTCGGTGCGCAAGACCGGACGGCTCATCGCACTGAGCGAGGCGCCGTCGGAATCGTCGCTGACCTCGGAAATCGCCGCGCGCGTGCAGCAGGAATGCTTCTACTCGCTCGAGGCCCCCGTGCTGCGGGTGACCGGATTCGACACGCCGTACCCGCCCGCCAAACTCGAGGAGCACTACCTCCCCGATCTGGACCGGGTCCTGCACACCGTCGACCGCTCACTCGCCTGGTAAGGGGGAAGTTCCTGAAATGCCCGAGTACAAACACTTTCCTCTCGCCGACACGGCCGAGGGGCTGACCGAGGCCGACATCATCGCCTGGCAGGTCAAGCCGGGTGACACCGTGACGGTGAACCAGATCGTGGTCGAGGTCGAGACCGCGAAGGCCGCCGTCGAACTGCCCATCCCGTGGGCGGGCGTGGTCACCGAACTGCTCGTCGAGCCGGGTCAGACGGTGGAGGTCGGCGCGCCGATCCTCACCATCGACGTCGACCCCGGCGGCAAGGCGGCCCCTTCCGCCCCGGCACCCGCTGCCGCGAAGGAAGAGGAACCCGCCGAGGAGGAGATGAAGCCGCTGGTCGGCTACGGCTCCAAGGCCGTCGTCACACAGCGCCGGGCACGGAAGGGCGCGGCACCCGCCGCGCCTGCCCCTGCTCCCGCCGCTGTGGCCGTCGCCCCGATGCCCGCCCCTTCGAAGCCGAAGGGCGGGTACGTGCCGCTGGCGAAGCCGCCGGTGCGCAAGCTCGCCAAGGACCTCGGCGTCGACCTGCACGCGCTCACCGGCACCGCCGACGGCGGTGTCATCACCCGTGACGACGTGCACGCCGCCGCCAACGGTTCCGCCGCACCGGCCGCCGTGGCATCCACTGTGGACAGTGGCTACGACCCGGCGACCCGCGAACGCCGGGTGCCGATCAAGGGTGTCCGCAAGGCCACCGCGGCCGCGATGGTGCAGAGCGCCTTCACCGCCCCGCACGTCACGGAGTTCCTCACCATCGACGTCACGCCGATGATGGAATTCCGGGAGAAGCTCAAGAAGTCGCGTGAGTTCGCCGGGGTCAAGGTCACCCCGCTGACCTTCGCGGCGAAGGCCGTCTGCCTGGCGGCCAAGCGCACTCCGGACGTCAACGCGGTGTGGGACGAAGCGGCACAGGAGATCGTCTACAAGGACTACGTGCACCTCGGGATCGCCGCGGCCACCCCGCGCGGGCTCGTCGTGCCCAAGGTCCGCGACGCGGATTCCCTCTCACTGAAGGACCTCGCGGCCGCGATCTCCGAGCTGACCGATGTCGCCCGTCAGGGCAAGACCACCCCGGCGGCGATGCTCCACGGCACCTTCACGATCAGCAACATCGGCGTCTTCGGCATCGACACCGGTACCCCGATCATCAACCCCGGCGAGTCCGCCATCCTCGCGCTCGGCGCGATCAAGGACACCCCGTGGGTGGTCGACGGTGAGCTCAAGGTACGCAAGGTCATGCAGCTTTCGCTGAGCTTCGATCACCGTGTGGTCGACGGGCAGCAGGGCTCGGAGTTCCTGGCTGACGTCGGCGCGCTGCTGGCCGACCCCGCGGTCGCGATCACCTACTGACGTTTCGCGCGTGAAGGCCCCCTTCCCTCGGCTGAGCCGAGGGAAGGGGGCCTTCACGCGCTTGAGCCTTAATCGCTTGACGGAGTGAGCGCTCACTCCGCACACTGGAAGCATGACAGAAACCACCTCACGGCGGAGAGCGCCGGGGATGAGCGCTGACGAGAGGCGCCGGATGATCGTCCAGTCCGTGCTGCCCCTGCTGGTGGAGCACGGCGCCGGCGTCACGTCGGCCCAGATCGCCCGCGCCGCCGGTATCGGCGAGGGCACCGTCTTCCGCGTGTTCAAGGACAAGGACGAACTTTTCGCCACCTGCTTCGCCGAAGCACTGAAGCCCGACCAGGTACTCGACGCGATCGCGGTCATCGACCTCGAACAACCCCTCGACGAGAGGCTCATCGAAGCGGCCGACGCGCTCAGCGCGCACCTCCAGCGGATGGGCGCGTTGATGGCCGCCATGCACGGCGCCGGCAGGCGACCCGAGCACCGCCACGGCTCCGACGGGCGAGGGGACCGCCGGAAGGAGTCGATGAACGCGATGCGCGACGGACTGGTCGAGCTGTTCGAACCGGAGAAGGACCGGCTCCGCCTGCCCGCGGCACAATCCGCGGCCCTCTTCCTGTCGCTGCTGTTCAGCGGCCGGATCCGGTTCAGCGAGACCGGCGACGAACCCACCACGATGGAACTGGTCGACGTGTTCCTCAACGGCGCCTTGGGGGCCGAGTGATCGGCCCGCCCGGTGGGGGACTGGAACTGTTCATGGCGCGCGGCGGCAGGCGCCGTCGCCCGCCGTCGACGGTGCCCGACAGCGGGCTGACCGGTCCGGTCGAAATCCCGGAGCCCGAACCCGAAACCGGCCCGAAAGACCTGAAGTCCCGGCTCGACCGCATGTGGGTCAACGTCTCGGGCACGGTCCGCGGCCTGCCGAAGGTCGCGAAACTGACCTGGCAGGCGAGCCCGTTCCTGACCATCACGATCACCGCGGTGACGCTGCTTTCCGGGCTGCTGCCCACGGCGACCGCGTACATCGCGAAGCTGTTGATCGATTCGGTGGTCGCGGCGATCCAGGGGCACGGGACCAAGAGCGCGATCGTCGGCGTCGCGCTGTTCCAGTTCGGTGTCCTCGTGCTCACCGCGCTCTCGCAGGCACTGACCACCTATG
Source organism: Amycolatopsis sp. cmx-11-12 (assembly GCF_046269425.1). Classification (NCBI taxonomy): domain Bacteria; kingdom Bacillati; phylum Actinomycetota; class Actinomycetes; order Pseudonocardiales; family Pseudonocardiaceae; genus Amycolatopsis; species Amycolatopsis sp. cmx-11-12. Next base: position 132,119 of record NZ_JADNQM010000016.1, read on the forward strand.
GCCAGACCCTGCTGCAGGAACGGATGACGCTGACCATCCGCCACCAGGTGATGGACCACGCGAGCAAGCTGCATCTGTCGTACTTCGAGGGTTCCGCGTCCTACGACATGCTGCGCCAGGCCGCGCAGGAGGCGCCGACCCGGCCGTTGTCGATGATGAACTCGGCACTGGGCCTGATCCGGACGACGATCACCTTCGGCAGCATGATCGCGCTGCTCGTCTCGATCAGCCCACTGCTGGCGCTCGTCGCGCTCGTGGCGCCGATCCCCGCGTTCATCTCGCAGTCGAAGTACGGCGCCCGCGCGTTCTGGCTGACGCTGATGATGTCCCCGCTGAAACGGCGCATGGACTATCTGTCCTCTTTGGTCACCACGGACACGTATGCCAAGGAGACCAAGCTCTTCGGTCTCGGCCCGTACTTCGTCGACCGGTTCCAGCGGCTCGGCCAGGTCTCCTACGACCGCCAGCGGACACTGACCCGCAAGCGCAGTGTCAGTTCGACGTCATGGGGCCTGCTGAGCACCGCCGCCGGATCCGCGATCGCGCTGTACATCGCGCTGGAGGCCGTCGGCGGCAGGCTCACCCTCGGCGATCTCGCGCTGTACACGGCCGCCGCGGCGTCGGTGCAGACGTCGGTCCAAGGCCTGTTCACCGCGTTTTCCGGGATGTACGAGAACAATCTCTACCTCGACACGCTGTACCGGTTCCTCGGCACCGAACCGGAGATCCTCGCGCCGCCGGAGCCGCGACCCCTCCCGCCCACCGTGGATGGACACATCGAGTTCGACGAAGTGTCCTTCAGCTATCCCGGGGCGCCCGAACCGGCGCTCGACGGCGTGAGCTTCGAGATCCGGCCGGGAGAAACGGTCGCCGTCGTCGGCCGCAACGGCGCCGGGAAGTCGACGCTGTTCAAGCTGCTGTGCCGGCTGTACGACCCGACGAGCGGCCGGATCCTGCTCGACGGTGTCGACATCCGCGAGTACGACCCGGTGGAGCTGCGGAAGCGGATCAGCGCGATGTTCCAGGACTACGTGACCTACCAGGGCACCGCGTCCGAGAACATCGGGCTCGGCGATCTGACGCACCTCGTCGACCGCGAGCGCATCGAGGAGTCGGCCAAACGGGCCGGGGCCGATGAGCGGATCGAGCGCCTGCCCAGCGGGTACGACAGCCCGCTCGGCCGCTGGTTCGACCAGGGCATCAGCCTTTCCGGCGGCGAATGGCAGAAGATCGCGCTGGCCAGGGCGTTCCTGCGGGAGGCGCCGATCCTGATCCTCGACGAACCGACGTCCGCGCTGGACGCCCAGGCGGAACACGACCTCTTCTCGCGCCTGAGGGAGCTTTCGGAGGGACGTACGACGCTGTACATCTCGCACCGGTTCTCCACGGTCCGGCAGGCGGAGCGGATTCTGTTGCTGGAGCGCGGAAAGGTCGCCGAATACGGCACGCACGACGAGCTGATGGCGGCGAAGGCCGGCTATGCCGACCTGTTCACCTTGCAGGCCGCCGCCTATCTCGACGAGGCCGTCAGCTGACGGTGTCGGCCGACCAGACGCGCGTGTAGAGGTCGGGGAGCGAGGTGTTCGCGACTTCGACCTCGGTCAGGCCGACCACCTTCATCTGACCTTCGATCGGATCGGGGTCGAGGGCGAAAGTCACGCCCTCGACCTTGCTCCGGCGCAGCGAGAGCACCAGCCCGTACTCGCCTCTGCCTCGCAAATCGATCGCACCGCCGGAGATCCGGGAGTCGGCGACCACGAACTCCCGCCCCGGCTCGAGCGGCCTGTCCAAGACGCCGAAGTCGAAGGTGCAGTCGACGAAATCGCAGTTGTCGAACCGGATCCGGTCGTGCAGGCTCCACCCCACGATCGCGAACTCGACGGCGACGAACCGGCATTTCAAGAAGGTGAAGCCGCCTCGCCAATCGGTGAACTCACCGAACAAGAGGCGGCCGGAGAATTCCGAACCGACGAACGTCGCCGAACTTTCGAACCGGGTCACCGGACCGCGGAATTCGGCTCCCTCGTAGCTCACCGAGTCCGCCATCCTCGGGCCCAGCGCGAATTCGGCCTCCGCGAAGATCGCACGATCGAATCTGATCGACCCGGACGCGGCCAGTTCCATCACCGCGGGATCGGTGAAGCGGACCCCGGTCAGGTCGAGATCGAGGCCGGAACCCCGCCAGCCGGCGTCCAGCCGTTCGACGAGCACCCGGAGCAGTGACTCCCGCACCTTTCGCTCGGACTCGTCGTCTTGCTGCGGCAGCCGGAGGTAGCCGCAGAGCACGTCGACACAGATCTGGCGATTCTCGACCCAGTCGTCCGCCAGCCCCGCCATCGCGTAGAGACCGGCCAAGCGGACCGTCGCGTTCTCGTGCGCGAGCTGCTCGGCCGCGGTGCCGAACCGCTCGTTGAAGCTTTGCGCCTGTTCGCGCTCGTCCTTCGCCTGCGCCAGCAGGTGCTCGGACTCGGTGACCCGTTGTTTGCGCAGGTTCACCGCCAGCAACACGACGCCGCCCAGCCCGGCGACGACGGTGAGCGCGATCTTCAGCAAGTCGAGCACCTGCGTGGCGTTGAAGGCCCCGGCGCCGGGCATGCTCGGGAAACCGAACAGCCAGAGCAGCCCGGCCGCCGTCCCGGCCGCGACGAGCGCGGCCACCGCGACCCACCGGAGCACCGCTCCGACGATCGGCTGCCGCTGCCACCAGTCAGCGTCGGCTCGCCGTCGCCACGAAATACTCGTGCCGTAACGCCGGATCCGGCCGAGGACGACCAGCACCAGCAAGGCCGACGCGGTCATCCCGGCGAGTATCCGAGGGTCACCCTGACCCAACCAGGTCCACACGATCGACCACCGTATCGGGGGTTGGGAGCAAAACGGGCAAGCCGTACGTTGTCCAAGTATGGCTGTCGCGTTCCTGCTCTATGTCGTCGCCGAGATCGCCGCCGTGTGGGCGGTGGGCTCGGCCGTTGGCGTGCTCGGCACGATCGCCCTGCTCTTCGCCGGTGCGTTCATCGGATCCTGGCTCGCGCGCCGCGAAGGCGGGCGCGCCTTCCGGGCGTTCGCCGAGTCCGCGCGCCTCGGCCGACCGGCCGACGCGGAGAAGGAACTCACCGACGGGATGCTGATCGCCCTCGGCGGTCTGCTGATCCTGCTGCCCGGTTTCGTCAGCGACGTCATCGGCCTGCTGTTCATCCTGCCGCCGACGCGGAGTGTCGCGCGCAAGGTCTGGCAGAAGCGGATGCAGCGCCGGGCGGTCAAGTACGCCAACCACGCCCGCGGGCCGGTGATGGTGGTGGACAGCGAGGTCGTGATGGACACGCCGCCCGCCGAGGCCGCCAAGAAGCAGCCGCCGGTGATCGAGGGCCGCGTCGTCGAAGGCTAGGTGCCACCCAGCTTCGCCACTAGCTTCGCCACTACACTGCTAGTGGCGAAGCTAGTGGCGAAGCTAGGACGGCGGCATGCTCCACGACGAACTCATCGAACTCATCTCGAACCTCCGTGCACTCGGCGGTGATCATGCGTTCGTCGAGGCCAAGCGCGCGGAGACGAAGCTGCCCAAGAGTGTCCGAGAGACGCTTTCGGCCTTTGCCAACACCAGCGGGGGCATCCTGATCTTCGGCCTCGACGAGACCCACGGCTTCGAGGCGACCGGCGTTCAAGATCCGGCGAAGCTGGAGGCCGACCTGGCCGCGATGTGTTCCGAGAACCTGGAGCCACCCCTCCGGCCGCTGATCGGAACGCACCGGTTCGAGGATGCGGACCTGGTCGTCGCCGAGATCCCTGAACTGCCGCCCGGCAGCAAGCCCGCATACAACCGCGGGACAGGCATGACGCAGGGAAGCTACATCCGGGTCGCCGATGGTGACCGAAAGCTGAGCCCCTATGAAGTCCAGCTGTTGGTGGCGAACCGCGGCCAGCCGCGAGACGACGAACAACCGGTTCCCGGAACCTCGGTCGCGAACCTCGATGACTCGCTCACCGAAACCTTCCTGAATCGCCTTCGCCGCCATCGCGGGAGAGCGTTCGCGAACCTGGACACCACCGCAGCACTGCGCAGGGCGAAGGTGCTCATCGGCGAAGAACTGTCCTTGGCCGGTCTTTTGGCTTTGGGCGAGTACCCGCAGGAGTTCTTTCCGCAGGTCATGTTGACGATCGTCCACTATCCGACCAAATCGGGACCTGACCCGCGAAGCGGTACGAGGTTCATCGACAATGTCGCGGCCGAGGGGCCTATTCCCGCGATCGTCGACGAAGCTCTCACCGCTCTCCGACGCAACATGAAGCGCCGATCAACGATTCGCGGCGCAGGACGGGCCGAAAGCTGGGAGTACCCCGAAACGGCCTTGCGCGAAGCAGTGGTCAACGCGCTGGTGCATCGCGACTACTCGGGTCCTTCGCAGGGGACTCAAGTGCAGATCGAGATGTATCCCGACCGGCTGGTCATCCGCAATCCCGGCGGCCTCTACGGATCGGTTCGCGAAGAGAACCTCGGCGTGGAAGGCACTTCTTCAGCTCGCAACGCGACCTTGTTGAAGATCTTGGAAGATACGCCGCTACCGGGATCGGATCGCCCGATCTGTGAAAACCGCGGGTCCGGAATCCCCGCCATGCTCGCGGCGATGCGGGACGCCAAGCTGAGTCCACCGCGATTCTCCGACGACATCTCCACCTTCAAGGCGACCTTCCCCAATCACACGCTGATGGGAGACGGTGCGGTCCAGTGGATCGCGTCCCTTCGCGAGCATGGACTGACCGACAGCCAGTGCCACGGCCTCGCGATGTTGTTCCACGGCGAGACTCTCAACAATCAGGCTTACCGCAACGCGAACGATCTCGACTCGCGCATCGCGACCGAAGAGCTCGGCGACCTGGTCGCCCGTGGGCTGCTGGTTCCGGCGGGCGAGCGGCGGTACGCGCAGTACACCCTCGCCGACGACGTTGTTCCTGTACCCGCTGATGGCGCGGTGCAGGAACGGCGCCGCGCCGATCGCCGCGAAGAGATCCTTCTCGCGCTTGGCGAAAGAAAGGCGACCCGGGCCGACTTGGTCGAGGAGACCGGACTGCCCGACCGGACGGTGTCCCGATGGCTCAGCGTCCTGCTCCGGCAGGGACTGATCGAGTCGACGGAGAAGAACCTTCGCAGTCCCAATGTCCGCTACCGCCGCACACCTCAGCGAACTCTCGACGAGAGCTAGGTGCCGCTCGGCTTCGGAATGTCGAAATAGCCGCTGAACCGGACGGCCGGCGCGTATTCGCCCTTCACCTTCACCTTGCCGGTCACGAACATCGCCGCCACGGCCGCGTTGCCGGTGGCCATCCGGATGAAGTCGTCCACGGACAGCGTGATGGTGGTGTCCGGAGTGCGTGCGAGATCGGTGCTGGAAACGCAGACACCGTCTTCGATGACCGTTTGAAAACGATCGAAACCGTCTTCTCCGTCACCGTCGGTAAAACGCCATGCGACGACGAACTCGACATGTCGTGCGCGTTCGGGGGCGAAATGGTCCGACATTCTGCGGAAAATCTCGTCGAGGAACGCCGAACGCAGTTCCGGGTGATCGGAGATCGCCTTGAGCTGCTCCCGTGACGCCCGCTGCACGATGTCGACGAGCACCTCGGTCTCCAGGGAGCTCAACTCGATGCCCGCACCGGTTTCGCCCAGCATGTGCAGGGTTTCCAGCACCTGAACGAACTGCTCGGGGCTCAGTTTGGCGAGCTCGAGCTTCTCCGCGAAGGCGTTGACGACGTGCTCGCCGCCGGTGCGCGTCTTGTGCAGCCGTAACGGGCGGGAAAGGCGCACCTTGTCCCGCCAGCGCCGGTTCGGAGAATTTCGGGGCACGGCACGGAAGTGTATCTGCTCGGCCGGGTTCAGGACGGTTTCGGAAGGTCGAAGAAACCGATCAGGCCCGCCGCGAAGGCCAGGTCACCTTTTACTTTGATCTTTCCCGTGACGAATAGCACAGCGGGGGTCGCCTGATGGGTGATGAGCCGGAAGAAATCGACGGGCGCGATCGTGATCGTCACCCTCGGCTTCTCCTTCATGTTCCGGCTCACCGTGCACTCACCGTGCGAGATCACCGTCTCGTAGCGGTCGTACCCGCCGTCGCCGACGCCGCCGGAAAGCCGCCAGTGGACGACGGCGTGCAGGGTCTTCGCCCGGTCCTGCCGGATGTGTGCACCCATACGATCGAAGATCTCCCGCAGCACACGTTCGCGGAGCGACCGCTCGGCGACGACGCTCTCCAGTTGCGTGCGCGAGGCGCGGGCGACGAGGTTCGCGAACCGGGCAGGGTCGACCTTGCGGAGGTCGAACGCGGGGGCGGACTCCGCGAGCCGCCCGAGCGCGGCCAGCAGCCGCCGGACATCGTCCTTGCCGAGGTCCTTCGGGTCGATGGCGCCCGCGACCTCGTTGACGTCGAGAGAGTGCGCCTCGGCCGAATCCGGCTCGATCCGGTCCAGCGCGTCGACCAGCGCGCGGCCGGTCAGCCCCACGATCTCGGTCATCTTCCCTCCAGCTCCGCCTACCAAGACGTAAGGCTACCCGCCAGTAGGTAGCCGGGCAAGCGTGCCGAAATCACCCTTGCCGGAGGTGGCCCGGTAGCGTCTTACGCGAACTAAGGGGAGGTCCTGAGTGTCCGAGGAAGTACCGCGTCCCGCCGAACGCGCCAAAAGGCTGCCGAGAGCGGTGCGGGAACGCCAGATCCTGGACGCAGCGGTCTCGGTGTTCTCGCGCTACGGCTATCACTCCGCGTCGATGGACGAGATCTCCGAGGTCGCCGGCGTTTCCAAGCCGATGATCTACACCTACCTCGGGTCCAAGGAAGACCTTTTCGGCGCGTGCATCCGCCGCGAGGCCACGCGTCTGCTCGAGGCGGTGCAGGACGGGATCAAGCCCGATCTGCCGCCCGACATGCAGCTTTGGCATGGGCTTCGCGCGTTTTACCGGTTCGTCGCCGACTACCGCGAGTCCTGGACGGTGCTGCACCGCCAGGCCATGACGGTCGGCGGCGCCTTCGCCGCGGAGATCACCGACATGCGCACCCGCGCGATCGAACTGGTCGCCGCGCTGGTCGTCTCCGCCGGCACCCGCAAGGGTCTCGGCGAGCAGGCCGAGTTCTCCGGCGCAGGGCTGTCCGCCGCGCTGGTCGGGGCGGCCGAGTCGCTGGCCGACTGGGCGCTCGACCACCCCGATGTGTCCGACGGCGTGCTCGCCTCGTGGCTGATGAACCTCGTCTGGCTCGGGTTCAACGACCTCGTCGAGGGCGATGTCTGGAAGCCGTCAGAGAGCCACGACTGAGCCCTCCAGGTGCGGCTTCGGCTTGCGCGCGTTCCAGAGTTCGAAGGCCCAGCCGTCGCCTTCATTCCACGTGGTGAAAGCCGCCTTGGCGGGCAAGAGCACCGGCTGCTTGAACTTGACGTCGACGGTGAACGCCTCCGGAAGCCTGCCTTCGAACGCCGCCAGCGCGTGCGCCTTCGTCCACATGCCGTGCGCGATCGCGGCCGGGAACCCGAACGCCTTCGCGGTGATCGGGTGCAGGTGGATCGGGTTGCGGTCGCCGGAGACCTCGGCGTAGCGGCGGCCGATGTCGCCGGGCACGTGCCAGATCGCGTTGGGTGACGGCTGCGAGAGCTGGCCGCGCGTGGTCTTCTCGCCGCTGCCGCCGCCACGGCGCAGGTACGTGCTGACGTCCGTCCACACAGGACTGTCACCGACGAGCAGTTCGCTGATCACGTCGAACTGCTTGCCCTTCTCGTGCGGGCGCAGATCTTCGGCGCGCACGCGCAGGGTGAACGACTCGTCGAGCCGCAGTGGGCGGTGCTGGGTGATCCGGTTGCCGACGTGCACCATGCCCAGCAGCGGGAACGGGAAGTCGGGTTCGGTCATCAGCGCCATCTGCAACGGGAACGCCAGGATGTGCGGATACGTCGCCGGCAGGACGTCACTCAGTCGGAAGCCGCACACCTGGTTGTACGCGGCGAGATGCGCCGGATCGACGACGACACCCTCGCGGGCGAACTCGGTCCCCGGCAGCGTGTTCCCGCCGCTCTTGCGCAGCGAACCGAGCAACGCCTTGGGGTACAACGAAGACAGGCTCGGCGACTCGCGAAGTTCCTTGACCGCCATGATCACGCCCCCAGCAGTGCCTGGCCGCAGACGCGGACCACGTTGCCGTTGACCGCGGCCGAAGCCGGGTTCGCGTACCAGGCGATCGTCTCGGCGACGTCGACCGGGAGCCCGCCCTGGCCGAGGCTGGACAGCCGCCGCCCGGCCTCGCGGATGAACAACGGCACCGCGGCGGTCATCTTGGTCTCGATGAAGCCCGGCGCGACGGCGTTGATCGTGCCGCCGTACTCCGCGAGCTTCGGCGCGCCGACGTTCACCATGCCGATGACGCCCGCCTTGCTGGTGGCGTAGTTGGTCTGGCCGACGTTACCCGCGATCCCGGCGATCGAGGAGACGCCGACGATGCGCCCGTTCTCGTGCAGCACCTTGCCGGACAGCAGCTTCTCGTTCACCGCGAGCTGCGACGCGAGGTTGACCGCGATGACCGAGTCCCAGCCGCCTTCGGTCATGTTGCCGAGCGTCTTGTCGCGCGTGATGCCGGCGTTGTGCACGACGATGTCGACGCCGCCGTGCCGGCTGGTCAGGTACTCGGCCAGCTTCTCCGGCGCGTCGGCGGCGGTGATGTCCAGCTGCAGCGACGAACCGCCGACCTTGTTGGCCACCTTGGACAGGTCCGCGCCCTGCGCGGGGATGTCGAGCGCGACGACGTGGGCGCCGTCGCGGCCCAGCACCTCCGCGATGGCGGCGCCGATGCCGCGGGAAGCACCGGTGACCAGGGCGACCTTGCCGTCCAGGGGCTTCGCCCAGTCTGCCGGGGCCGATGCGGTCTTGGTCTCGGTGCCGACGCGGATGACCTGGGCGTCGACGAAGGCGGACTTCGACGACAGCAGGAATCGGAGCGTCGACTCGGTGGCCTCTTCGGCCCCTTCGGCGACGTACACGAGCTGAGCGGTCGCGCCGCGCTTCAGTTCCTTACCGACGGAGCGCACGAAGCCTTCGAGCGCGCGCTGGGCGATCCGTTCGTGGCCTTCGGCCAGCTCCGGCGGCGTTCCGAGGACGACGACGCGGCCCGACGAACCGACGCTGCGGATCACGGGGTGGAAGAAGGAGTAGACCTCGCGAAGCTGCTTCGGGTCCTTCACGCCTGTCGCGTCGAAGACGAGCGCGGCGTGCTTGTCGGCCGCCGTCGAGATGACGTCGATGCCCGCGCGGTGCAGCTGCGCCTCGATCACCTTTTCGAGGCGACCGCCCGGCGCGGCGCCGAGAAGTGCGGGACCCTCGAGGGCGGGTTGGCCGGGCTTGTACCGGCGAAGCGTCGCGGGGTTCGGCAGGCCGAGCTTCGGCACCACGAACTTCCCCACCGGGGATTTCGTGAACTGCTGGTACCTGTCAGCCATTACGTGCCTCCCGTGCCGTTTGCATCACGTCGCATTCTAACCTACTCGCTAGTAGGTTACAGTGTGAGAGAGCCTACGGAGGAGTGGAAAAAATGGCCACGAAAAGGACGGCACCCGTGCGCAAGGTCGCGATCATCGGCGGCAACCGGATCCCCTTCGCCCGCTCGAACGGTCCGTACTCGAAAGCGTCGAACCAGGACATGTTCACGGCTGCCCTCGACGGCCTGGTCAGCCGCTTCTCCCTGCAGGACGAGGTGATCGGCGAGGTCGCCGCCGGCGCGGTGCTCAAGCACGCCCGCGATTTCAACCTCGCCCGCGAGAGCGTCCTCGGCAGCAAGCTGAACCCCGCCACCCCGGCGTCCGACGTGCAGATGGCCTGCGGCACCGGCCTCCAGGCGATCGTCAACGTCGCCAACAAGATCGCCCTCGGCCAGATCGACTCGGCCATCGCGGGCGGCGTCGACACCACGTCCGACGCGCCGCTGGCGGTCAACGACGACCTGCGCCAGATCCTCGTGCAGCTCAACGCCGCGAAGACGCTTCCCGAACGGCTCAAGCTCGCCGCGAAACTGCGTCCCGGCCACATCGTCCCCGAGATCCCGCGCAACTCCGAGCCGCGCACGGGCCTGTCCATGGGCGAGCACGCCGCGCTGACCGCGAAGGTCTGGGAGATCACGCGTGAGGCGCAGGACGAACTCGCCGCCACCAGCCACCAGCGTCTCGGCGCCGCCTACGACAAGGGCTTCTTCGACGACCTGGTGACGCCGTTCCTCAAGCTCGCCCGTGACCAGAACCTGCGCCCGGACTCCAGCGTCGAGAAGCTCGCGAAACTGAAGCCCGCGTTCGGCGGCTCCGACGGCACGATGACCGCGGGCAACTCGACGCCGCTGTCCGACGGCGCGTCGACGGTCCTGCTCGCGACCGAGCAGTGGGCGAAGGCCAGGAAGCTGCCGGTGCTGGCGTACCTGACGTTCTCGCAGACAGCCGCCGTCGACTACGTCCACGGTGACGAAGGCCTGCTGATGGCGCCCGCGTACGCCGTCCCGAGGATGCTCGAGCGCGCCGGAGTCACCTTGCAGGACTTCGACTTCTACGAGATCCACGAGGCCTTCGCCTCGCAGGTGCTCGCCACCCTCAAGGCGTGGGAGGACCCGGCGTTCGCCAAGGAGAAGCTGGGCCTCGACGAGCCGCTCGGCTCCATCGATCGGGCGAAGCTGAACGTCAACGGCTCGTCGCTGGCGGCCGGGCACCCGTTCGCCGCGACCGGCGGCCGTATCGTCGCCACCCTCGCGAAACTGTTGAACGAGAAGGGATCCGGCCGCGGGCTCATCTCGATCTGCGCGGCGGGCGGCCAGGGCGTCACCGCGATCCTCGAGAAGTAATCCGTTCGCCTGGAGCGGATCCGGGAAAACCCCGGTGCCTTTGTCGGTGCCGGGGTCTAGTTTGTCCGCATGTTCGCAGTTCAGGCGAAAGCGCTGGTCAAAACCTACGGGTCCACCAAGGCACTCGACGGGGTCGATCTGTCGATCCCGACGGGCAAGGTGCTGGGCCTGCTGGGGCCGAACGGCGCCGGAAAGACGACGACGGTCCGCATCCTGACCACGCTGCTTCGCCCGGATTCGGGCGAAGCGGAGGTGGCCGGGCATGACGTGCTGGCCCAGCCCGACGCCGTCCGGCGGTCGATCGGGTTGTCCGGGCAGTACGCCGCCGTGGACGAGAACCTCACCGGGTTCGAGAACCTGTACATGGTCGGCAGGCTGTACGGGAGCAAGAAGGCCGCGGCGAAGTCCAGGGCGCGTGAGCTGCTGGCGCGGTTCCGGCTGGAGGACGCGGCGGACCGCCCCGCCAAGACGTACTCCGGCGGGATGCGGCGACGGCTCGACCTCGCGGGGGCGCTGGTCGCCGAGCCGACCGTGGTGATCCTCGACGAACCGACCACCGGGCTCGACCCGCGCGGCCGGATCGACACCTGGGAGGTCATCAAGGAACTGGTCGCCGACGGCACCACGGTCCTGCTGACCACGCAGTACCTGGAGGAGGCCGACCAGCTCGCCGACTCGATCGTGGTGATCGACAAGGGGAAGGTCATCGCGCGCGGCACGGCCGACGAACTCAAACAGGAGATCGGCGGCGAACGGCTGGAACTGGTCGTCGCGAACACGAGCGACCTCGCCATGACCACACAGGTGCTGACCGAGGTCGGCTCGGGGACCCCGTCGGTCGACGAGCACACCCGGAAGGTCGACGTCCTGGTCGAGGGCGGGCCGAAGGCGCTGATCGAGGCGCTGCGGCGGCTGGACGGCCACGGCGTCGCCATCCAGGACGTCGCGCTGCACCGGCCGACGCTCGACGACGTGTTCCTCTCGCTGACAGGGCACGCCACGGACGAGGGGGACAAGAAGTGAGCACGGTCGCGAAGGCCTTTTCCGACGGTGGTGTGATCACCTGGCGGAACCTGAAGAACGTCCAGCGCAACCCGGACTGGCTGATGGCGGCGACGCTGCAGCCGATCATGTTCGTGCTGCTGTTCGCGTACGTCTTCGGTGACGCGATCGGCGGGGAGGCGGGCGGGCTCGCCTACCGCGAGTTCCTGATCGCCGGCATCTTCGCGCAGACGGTCGCGTTCAACTCGGCGTTCACCGTGATCGGGTTCGCGAACGACCTGCAGAAGGGCATCATCGACAGGTTCCGTTCGCTGCCGATCTCCCGGCTCGCGGTGATCTTCGGCCGGACGACGTCGGACCTGGTGATCAGTGTGGTCGCGCTGATCGTCATGTCACTGTGCGGGCTGCTGGTCGGCTGGCGGATCCGCGGCAGCTTCCTCGACGCGGTGCTCGGTTACCTGGTGATGCTGATGTTCGCCTGGGCGCTGTCCTGGGTCGGCGCGTGGATCGGGCTCGTCGCGCGCAGCGTCGAGGTCGCGCAGAGCGCCGGGCTGATGTGGATGTTCCCGCTGAGCTTCATCTCGACGGCGTTCGTCCCGGCGGACAAGCTGCCGGGGGTGCTGAAGGCGATCGCCGACTGGAACCCGTTCACCGCGGTGATCAACTCGGCGCGTGACCTGTTCGGAAACCGCTTCGGCGTGGCACCGACGGGCTGGCCCGCCGAGAACGCGTCGCTGTACGCGATCCTGTGCTGCATCGCCATCATCGCGATCTTCGCGCCGCTGGCGACGGCCCAGTACAAGAAGGTCGCGAGCCGCTGAGAATTTTTCTGTGCAAAATGTCGAACCGCCGTCGAGCCGCTCGACGCGCTGGTGAAGGCGGGGTACAACAAGCCCCGCCAAGACACGGAGGAGCAGCGATGCGGTTTCTGATGATGCACCGGCTGGACGAGAGCGCCCCGGAAGCCTGGAACCCCAGCAAGGAGTTCGTCGAGCAGATGGGCGCCTTCATCGAGGACTCGTTCAAGAAGGGCATCCTGATCACGGCGGAAGGCGTGCACCCGTCCGAGCGGGGCGCGAAGGTCCGCAAGGTGCGCGGCGGCAAGATCACCGCGACCGACGGCCCGTTCACCGAGGCCAAGGAGGTCATCGGCGGCTTCGCGCTGATCAACGCCGCGGACCTGGCCGAGGCTGTCGCGTTCGCGGAGACCTACGCGGCCCTGTTCGACGAGATCGAGGTCGAGGTCCGGACGGTCGTCGAGGAAGAGGACATCGCCGCCTTCACCTCATGACCCTGCCGAGTGTTATGAAAGGTCCGTTCATAACAAATCCTGTTATGAACGGACCTTTCATAACGTCCGCGGCTACTTGGTGATGGCCTTCTCGGCGCGCTTAGCCAGCTTCTCGGCGCGCTTCTCCGTCTTGGACGCGGCCCGGCGGGCACGCCAGCCGAGCGACGGCTTACCGGCGGTGTCGGCGGCGGCCAGCAGGAGACCACCGGCGAGGCCGGCGTTCTTGATGAACTGGATCTGCTGCTGCTGACGCTCGGCCGGTTCCTTGACCTCCCAGAACCGGTGCGCGGCCAGCGTGGTCGGGACCAGGCTGCCGAGTAGCAGCAGCGAGGCCAGCCGGGGCGCCTTGCCCGCGGCGAGCGCGACACCGGCGCCGACCTTCACCGCCGCGTCGATGCGGACCAGGGTGGCGGGGTCGCGCGGCACCGCTTCCGGCACCAGGCCCGCCAGCTTGTCGAAAGACCCGGTGAGGAACGGCTCCGCGGCCTTCGCGTGGCCCTGGGTGTCCCTCAGCGCGCCGATCCCGCCGGAGATGAAGATCGCGGCGAGGAGCGGACGTGCGACGCGGCGGAGAATCACGGTCGTTGCCTTTCTTGATCCGAACCCTGGGAGAGCAAATCTATCCCCAGACTTCCCGTCCTCCGGGGCGCCGAACCGCGCTAACGGAGTATCTTCAAATATTTCTCTGACACTAGAAAGCCATAGATTCCGTTAGCGGGCCGGATACGCCCGCGGCAACTTGAAGCCGCGGTCCGCCGCGACCTGCCGCAGCCGGTCCGGGTAGTCGGTGATGATGCCGTCGACGCCGTCGTCGATGAGTTTGTGCATGGTGGCCGGATCGTCGATCGTCCACGGCACGACCTTGATCCCGGCGCGATGCGCCTCGCTGACCAGGGCCTTGTTCGTGAACGGCCGGTAGCCGGGGTCGCCGACCTTGCCGCCCTGCGGGTTGCCGTGCACCGGTGAGAGCGCGCTCGCGCCGAACGACTTCACCGCGCGGACGGGGCTGCCGCCGAAGTCGTCGATGTCGAGCCCGCCGAGCCACGGCGACTTGCCCGGCTGCCCGACCTGGAGGAACTCCGGCTGGGTCAGTGCGACCGTGGGGATCCACGGCGCGACCTTACGCAGCAGCATCAGCGTGCCCCAGTCGAAGCTCTGGACGGTGACGTTGTGCGCGAACCCGGAGAACAGGATCTCGCGCACCGCCCGGTGGACGAACTGCTCACGCGGCGCCGTCTCCTGCGGGGCGGCGGCCTCGACCTTGGTCTCGATGTTGAACTTGATACCCCAGGCGCGGTGGTCGCGCGCGAGCTGGAACAACTCGGCGAGCGTCGGCATCTTGGCGCCGGGGGACAAGGTCTGGCCAGGGTGTGCGGGCTGGCGGATCGAGCCGCAGTCCAGCGTGCGGACCTGCGCGAACGTCAGATCCTTCACGTATTTCCCGACGTACGGGTACGCCGGGTCGCCAGGCGTCGCGGGTGCGGTGTCGCGGCACTTCGAGGGGGTCGTCTTGCGGTCGTGGGTGATCACCTCGCGACCGTCCTTGGTGATCTGGATGTCGAGTTCGAGCGTGGTCACCCCTAGCTCCATCGCCTTGCCGAACGACGCGAGCGTGCTCTCGACGGTGAGGCCGAGCCCGCCGCGATGGGCCTGGACGTCGAAGGCGCGACGCGGATGCGCGTCGGCGACTCCGGCCGTCCCCAGGGTCAGCGCAGCGGCCATGACCAGCGCGAATGTCTTCATACGGGAACCATCCCACGGGCGGGTGAACTTCGATTGACTTTGACGCAACGTCAACCTCTACCTTCGTGGACATGCCGAACGAGAAGGAGTGGTCGATCCAGGACATCGCCCGCTCGGCCGGGACCACGAGCCGCACGCTGCGCCACTACGGCGACGTCGGGCTGCTCGAACCGAGCCGGGTGGGGAGCAACGGATACCGCTACTACGACCAGGGCGCGCTGGTGCGGCTGCAACGGATCCTGCTGCTTCGCGAACTCGGGCTGAGCCTGCCCGCGATCGGCGAAGTGCTCGAAGGGGAACAGGACACGACGGCGGCGCTGCGCACGCACCTGAAGTGGCTGGAGCAGGAGCGACAGCGGCTCGGACGGCAGATCGAATCGGTCAGGACGACCTTGAAGAAGACAGAGAGAGGTGAACAACTGATGGCAACGGAAGTGTTCGACGGCTTCGACCACACGAAGTACGAGAAGGAGGTCACCGAACGCTGGGGCGCCGACGCCTACAAGCAGGGTGACCGCTGGTGGAAGTCGCTGAGCGCCGAGGACAAGAAGGCGCACCAGCAGGAACAGAAGGACATCGCGGCCGCCTTCGGCGAGGCCCACGCCAAGGGCCTGCCCGTCGACGGCGACGAGGCTCAGGCGATCACGCAGCGGCTGTACGAATGGCTTCGACCGGCCGTGCGGGCCGTCTCGAAGGGCTACTTCGCCGGTCTCGGGCAGCTTTACGTCGACGACCCGCGCTACGGGCAGTACGACGAGAAGCACGGTCCGGGCACCGCGGAGTACATCCGTGACGCGATGGCGGTCTACGCCGAGCGCAACCTGAGTGAGTAAGAACGAGGGACGGGGCTGCAGACCCGTCCACTCGGAGTAACCCGCCGCGACACGCCTATCCCTCTATGGCGGAATATCGGGTCAAGGCTAGAAACGCCGATAGCGTGCGAGAGTGGATCCCATCCGCAACCCCTTCGCGCCGGGCGCCGGTCAACGGCCGCCCGAGCTGGCCGGTCGTATGCGTGAGCTCCAGGCCTTCGAGGTCGTCCTCGAACGGGTCGCGCGCGGAAGACCGGAGCGCAGCCTGATGCTGACCGGCCTGCGTGGCGTGGGGAAGACCGTGCTGCTGGGCGAGTTGCGGTCCAAGGCCATCAAGCACGGCTGGGGCGCGGGCAAGATCGAAGCCCGCCCCGACACCGAACTCCGGCGGCCGCTTTCGGCCGCGTTGCATCGCGCGATCCGCGACCTCGCCGTACGCCACCGCGCGCCGGACCGGGTCGAGCAGGTGCTCGGCGTGCTCAAGGCGTTCGCGCTGCGCGCCAACAAACCGGACGCCAAGCTCCGCGATCGCTGGCAGCCGGGTATCGATGTGCCCGCCGCGCAGGGCCGGGCCGATTCCGGCGACATCGAGATCGACCTGGTCGAACTGTTCACCGAGGTCGCCGAACTGGCCGCGGACGTCGGCACCGGCGTCGCGCTGCTGATCGACGAGATCCAGGACCTGCTGCCCGAAGACGTCTCCGCGCTCTGCGCCGCCTGTCACGAACTCTCGCAGTCCGGGGCACCGCTGGTCGTGGTCGGCGCCGGTCTCCCACACGTGCCTGCCGTGCTTTCGGCGTCGAAGTCGTACTCGGAGCGCCTCTTCCGCTACGCGCGCATCGACAGGCTGGAGCGCGAAGACGCCGATCTCGCGGTGATGGCCCCCATCGAACGAGAGGACGCGGGGATCGAACCGGAGGCGTTGGACGCGCTGTTCGACGCGTCGGGCGGCTACCCGTACTTCATCCAGGCGTACGGCAAGGCCGCCTGGGACGCCGCCCCGGCCGATCCGATCACCGTGAAGGACGTCCAGGTCGCGGCCCCGGAGGCCGAATCGGAACTGGCGGTCGGCTTCTTCGGCTCGCGCTACGAGCGCGCGACACCTGCCGAACGCGAGTACCTGATCGCGATGGCCGAGCTGACGCAGGGCCGCGACGAGGCGGCGGGGACCGCCGATGTGGCCGTTTACCTGGGGCGGAAGCCTTCGTCGCTGTCGCCGGCGCGGGACAGCCTGATGAAGAAGGGCCTCGTGTATTCGGCCGAGCGCGGGCACATCGCGTTCACCGTCCCGCACTTCGGCCACTACCTGCTCGGCCGGGACTAAGCCTCTCTGGCGCTTTATAGCGTGATTACTAGAAGGCGGTAGAGACCTCTACCGTCGACTTCATCGCGCCCTCTTCCGCAGTATCCCGTGAAGGCTAGAGACTCCTAGCGTTACCAAGAAGTGACCGGCGCCACCAAATCCCTCCGGATTTTCCTGCTCGTTGCCGACGATTCATCGGCAGGTGTGCCAAGTCACCGGATAATCGTTGGATTCCTTGTGAAAAAGAGTGCATACTAGAGACACAGCCACCAAGACTCAAGACCCTCAAGGGGATGACTTAAACCGATGAACAACATCGCCGCCAAGCTCCGTGCCCGTCGCGCCGAGGCTCGCACTCGCCGGGCCCTGAACCGGGCGATCGACACCGCGGCCACCGCGACCGTTCGTCAGGAACTCATCGCTATCTCCCAGGCGCGTCACACGCACATGCGCTGACCTGACAACAACCGTTGTAGATGTCGCCCATTCGAGTGACCTACGACACATAGTGCGTGAGGTGTAACGCCGCGGAACGCCGCGTCGATACCCATTACGACCCCGTGATGCTGGCGGACCCCCGACCTGGCAGCATCACGGGGTTTCCATATGTCCGGGTCCGGAAAAGTTCCCGCCCGCTTCGCGGCGTAATGCTTGACTTCGTCAACAAATCTGTTGAGATGGTCAAATGAACGATCCAGCGGACCGAGTGGCGACCGTCCGGGCCTTCAACCGCCTGTACACCGGCGTGATCGGCGTCCTCGACGAAGGACCGGCCGACGCCGAGTACTCCCTGAGCGAAGCCAGGGTCATCTTCGAACTCGCGCAACGAGACCCGACCCAGGTCACCGACCTGCGCAAACGTCTCGACCTCGACGCCGGATACGCGAGCAGGCTGCTCGGCAGGCTCGAAAGCCGCGGCCTCCTCACCCGCGAGCGCAGCGACGAAGACGCCCGCCGCCAGGTCATCCGGCTCACCGAGACCGGCCGGAACGCGTTCGCCGTCCTCGACGCGCGATCGGTGGACCGCATCGGTTCGCTGCTCGGCCGGTTCGCCGACGACGAGCAGCACCGCCTGCTCGGCGCGATGGGCACGATCACGTCGCTGGTCGGCGAGCGCGCTTCGGACCCCACGCTGGTCCTCCGCCCACCACGACCGGGTGACTTCGGCTGGGTGGTCCATCGGCACGGCGTCCTCTACTCCCGCGAGTACGGCTGGGACGAACGCTTCGAGGCCCTCGTCGCCCGCGTCGTCGCGGACTACGTCGACAAGCGCGGCGAGCCCCGCCAGGCCGGCTGGATCGCCGAACTCGACGGGGAGCGCGTCGGCAGCGTCTTCTGCATGCCCGCCGAAGACGGCACCACCGCGAAGCTGCGGATGCTGCTCCTCGAACCGGCCGCACGGGGACGCGGGGTCGGGAAACGGCTGGTCACCGAGTGCGTCGAGTTCGCCAGGGCGTCGGGCTATCAGGCGATGGAGCTCTGGACGGTCTCACTGCTGGACGCGGCGAGGGCGATCTATCAGAAGGCCGGCTTCGAGCTGGCGAGCGAAGAGACGATCGCCGGCTTCGGCTACGAACTGACCGGGCAGACCTGGCGATTGGAGCTGTGAGCCGCGGTGGACGGCGCCTGGCCGCCTGCGACACCCGAAGTTCACGCGGGCAGGGTTATCTGGAGTGGTGAACTGGATCGCGTACGTCGACGGCTATTGCGAACGCCTCGCCCCAGGCCTTGGGGGCGAACCGCTCAACAGCCTCAGCAACCTCGCGTTCCTGGTCGCCGCGATCGCCGTCTGGCGGCAACCGAAGGGACGCGTGTTCGGGGTCCTCATCGGACTGGTGTTCCTCGGCAGCACGGCCTTCCATCTGCTCGCCACCCGCTGGTCCGCGGCCGCCGACACCGGCTTCATCCTGGTGTTCGTCCTGTACTACGCCGCGATGTTCCCGCACCTGTTCTTCGGCGCGAGCCGCAAGGTCTCCTGGCTCGGCATCCCGGTGTTCCTCGCGTTCACCGCGATCGTCGCCTCGCTGGGCGGCGGGCTGTACCTCTCCGCGCTGATCGGGCTCGTGGTGTTCGCGATCATTCTCAAGGGTGAACATCGCCGCAGGTTCGCCGTCGCCGCGGCCGTTTTCGGGGTGTCCCTCTCGTTCCGGACGGCCGACCACACCGTCTGCGGGAACTTCCCCGCCGGGACGCATTTCGTCTGGCACCTGCTGAACGGTCTCGTCCTCTACCTGGTGGCGACCGCGGCGACGAGAAGGGCCGCGTCCCGGCAGGACGCGGCTCCTTCGCTCACCTGAGGCCTAGATGAGTGGTTCCGTGAAGCTCGCGTGAAGTGCAACCCCGCGAAGGAATCCTTCCCTTGACAGTCCATAAAGGACACTAGCCGAGTCCGAATTATCCGATTGATCACTGATTGCCCGTATTACCGGGTCTGCGAGGACCCCTCAAGGACTCGACATGCCCGGGCGACCGTGGCCGTCTCGGTCGCGGACGCCCCTTCGGCGCGAACCAAAGGTCGTGAAGGCCTCCTTGCCTACCTTGAGGGTAAGCAAGGAGGCCTTCACGACCTTGACGATACGGACATACGGCATCTAATCGGACGTTGTGACTCGAAAAGCGTCCTCTATAGACAGTCACAGCGCCCCACTGAGCTTCACATGATCTTCACGGAATCAACCGTCTAGTGGACGCCGATTTCGCGGAGATCCTTGTCGTGTTCGTCGGCGTGGTAGTCCTCGGGCGCGGTGTCGTCCGTGCCGTTGAACTTCTTCATCCGCCGTGCGATCACCGTGACGATCACCGCGATCAGCAGGTTCGCCGCCAGCGCCACGAACCCGACGTAGATCTGCAGCTGCGAGCCGCTGAACGGGTGCCAGCCGAGGATCGACAGATCACCGAGCTTCAGCGCCGAGCCGCCGAAGTGCGACTTGCCGGTCGCCGCGTTCGGGATGTTGTAGAGCATGATCAGGCCCCAGCCGATGCCGACGATCCAGCCCGCGATCAGGCCCCAGCGGTGGAACCAGCGCGTGTAGAGCGAGATCGCCACCGCCGGCAGCGTCTGCAGGATCAGCACCCCGCCGATGAGCTGCAGGTCGATCGAGAACTGCGGGTCGATGAACAGGATGAACGCCACCGCGCCGAACTTCACGATCAGCGAAGCGAGCTTGGCCTGCTTCGCCTCTTGACCCGGCGTCGCGTTCTTCTTGATGTACTCCTTGTAGATGTTGCGGGTCCACAGGTTCGCCGCCGCGATCGACATGATCGCCGCGGGCACCAGCGCGCCGATACCGATCGCGGCGAACGCGATGCCCGCGAACCACGACGAGAACTGCGAGTCGAACAGCACCGGGACGACGGTGTTCGTGTCCGGTTTGCCGGTGGCGTTGTTGGTGATCGGGGAGACAGAAGCGCTGATCGCGACGTAGCCGAGCAGCGCCAGCAGGCCGAGGACCAGCGAATACGCCGGGAGCGCGACCATGTTCCGCTTGATCACGGTGCGGCCGCGCGAGGCGAGCACGCTGGTGAGCGAGTGCGGGTACAGGAACAGCGCGAGCGCCGAACCGAGCGCCAGCGTGGCGTACTGCAACTGGTTGTTGGCGTTGAGCAGGATGCCGTCCGACGGCGACGGCGTCTTGTCGAACTTCGCGTCGGCCGCGTCGAAGATCGCCGACCAGCCGCCGAGCTTCGAGGGCAGGTAGATGATCGCCACGATGATCACGAGGTAGATCAGGATGTCCTTGACGAACGCGATCAGCGCGGGAGCGCGCAGGCCGGACTGGTACGTGTAGACCGCCAGGATGATGAAGGCGACCAGCAGCGGCAGGTGCCCGACGATGCCGGAGCCGTTGATGCCCATGGTCCGCAGCACCGCTTCGAGACCGACGAGCTGCAACGCGATGTACGGCATCGTCGCGATGATCCCGGTGATCGCGATCAGCAGCGCCAGCGTCGGCGAACCGAACCGGCCGCGGACGAAGTCGGCGGGCGTGACGTAACCGCGGACGCGGGAGACCGACCACATGCGCAGCGCGGGCATCAGCACGATCGGGTACACGATGATCGTGTACGGCAGCGCGAACATGCCCATCGCGCCGGCGCTGAACATCAGCGCGGGGACGGCCACGAAGGTGTAGGCCGTGTAGAGGTCGCCGCCGAGCAGGAACCAGGTGATCCACGACCCGAACTTGCGGCCGCCGAGGCCCCATTCGTCCAGATGGTCGAGGGTGTTGCCCGCCTTCCAGCGTGACGCGACGAAACCGAGGACGGTGACCACCGCGAAGAGGATCGTGAAGATGATCAGCTCTGGCCACTGGATGTTGCTCACTTGACGTCCCCCTCGTCGAGTTCGTCCACGGACAGCCGGTCGGGACGGTCACTGGTCGGCTTGTCCCTGGTCATCGCGTAGACGATCCCGGTGCACAGGACGCCGACGGCGACGAACACGAATTGGAACCAGTAGAAGAACGGCATCCCGAACAGCCGAGGGCCGTCCGTATTGAACAAGGACGTGATCAGCACCAGCAACGGGATGATCAGCAGGAGGTTCCAGGGGCTGAACTGAAAACCCCTCACCTTCCCGTCTGCCTTACCTGACGCCATCGGACCTCACCTAACACTCCCGAAACCGGCGGATGGACCCGATGACAGTAGAACCTCTCACCCACCCGGGTCACGCGCGTCCGATATCGATTTGATCAGCGACGCCCCATACGACGAAGGGCGGTTGCCGTCCCGCCCACCGCCGGATATCAATAGCCGCAAGTCGCGAACAGGAACTTCGCACGCAAGATCAAAGGGGCATCGGATGAAGAAACTCCGCTATGCGGTGGTGATCCCGGCAGTCGCCGGCACCATGCTGGCCGGGTTCACTCCTGCGTTCGCAGGACCGGAGGCGGCCAAGCAGCAGCCTCTGAACTCCACCAACATTCCGGCGCAGTACGCGAGCCAGAAGCTGGACTGGCACAAGTGCGCGGCGAACGAACTGCCGTCCGCACCGCCTCCGGGCGCCGAGAACATCGAGTGCGCGACCTACCGCGCACCGCGCAACTGGTACAAGTCGAACGAGAACATCGACCTGACGATCGCCGTCAGCCGCCTCGCCGCCACCAGTGGCAACGCGACGGCCAGCGTCATCACCAACCCGGGTGGCCCCGGCGCTCCGGGCCGCAACTTCCCGGCCCGTCTGCGTAACCAGACGAAGCTGCGCGCGAACCAGGAGATCATCGGTCTCGACCCGCGCGGCACCGGCAAGAGCACCAACATCACCTGCGGCAACGCGATCGGCACCGGCTCCGACCTCGACCCGCGCGACCGCAGCCGGGCGAACCTCAACCTGATCCTGGACGCCACCAAGTACGCGGCGGACTCCTGCCAGGTGAAGTCCGGCGAGCTGGGCCCGCTCATCAACACCGCCCAGACCATCCGCGACATCGACCTGCTGCGCGTCCTCCTGGGCCGCGACAAGATCAACTGGGTCGGCTACTCGGCAGGCACCTGGATGGGCGCGCACTACGCGCAGCAGTTCCCCACCCGGACCGGCAAGTTCCTGCTCGACTCGGCGGCCGAGTTCACCACCACCTGGCAGAACTCGTTCGACGGACAGCCGCTCGGCTTCGAGCGCCGCTGGCGTCAGGACTTCCTGCCGTGGATCGGCAAGTACGACAAGGTCTACGGCTTCGGCAAGACCGGCGAAGCCGCGCGCCAGACCTACGAGAAGGTCCGCTTCGCGCTGACGCAGAACCCCGTCGAGGTGGACGGCGTCCCGGTTTCGGCCAACGCCCTCGACTCGACCATCGCGGGGTACATGTACTCGAAGCGCAACTTCCCGGCGCTGGCCGACTACCTGGTCAACCTGAAGACGCTGACCGAGGGCACCGGCACCCAGCAGCAGAAGGCCTCGGCCGCGCAGAAGGTCAAGGCGGAGACGGTGGACGGTGACGGCGTCATCGGCCCGCAGCCGCTGTTCGTCCCGACCGACGGCGACTCCTACAACGCCAGCTTCTGGACCATCCCCTGCAACGAGGGCAAGTGGACCGGCACCCGGCAGAGCGTCATCCGCCAGTCGCAGAAGCTGATCGACCGTGACCTGCCGCTGCTCGGCGCCGGCTGGCTGATCCAGCCGTGCATCTTCTGGCAGAAGAAGCCGGTCGACCTGCCGAAGCTCGACGGCCGCGGCGTCCCGCCGGTGCTGATCGTCCAGTCGGTGCACGACCCGGCGACCCCGATCGAGGGCGCGACCCGTGCGCACCGCGCGTTCGCCGGTTCGCGGATGATCACCGTGACCGGTGAGGGTGACCACGGCATCTACGCCGGCGGCAACGCGGGTGTGGACAAGGTCGTGGAGGACTTCCTCGTCGACGGCAAGGTGCCGAACGACCAGAGCCTCCCCGGACTCCCACTTCCGGTGCCCGCGGGCGGCTGAAGCCCCTAGGGATTGTGGCCCCGTCGAGTTCCGGCTCGGCGGGGCCCTTTCTTTGGGCGGCCCACAGACCTGTGCACAGAGTTATCCACAGGCTGGGGGTAACTCTGTGGGGTACGACACGGCTGGGGCGGCGTGCGGGGCCGCGGGCATGTCGCGAAAGCCACTTTCGGGACATCAGATGTCCTGAAAGTGGCTTTCGCGACACCCTGCACCGCCCGCGTGCACCTCATACCCAGAAGCGCCTGACCGGTATTAGTATTGGGTTCATGGTGCGAGTGCCGTTGACGAACGAGGAACGCGAACGTGGCGAGCGGCTGGGGCTGGCGCTCCGGGACGCCCGCGCGTCGGCGTCGCGGAGCATGGTCGAGGTCGCCGCGGAGGCCGGGATCTCGGTGGAGACGCTCCGGAAGATCGAGACCGGCCGGATCCCGACGCCCGCCTTCTTCACGGTGGCGGCGATCGCGGACGCCGTCGGGCTGCCGCTGGACGCACTTCGGGCCGCCACCGAGGGCGGCGTCGAAGAGGTCGCCGCGGCGAGTTAGGGCCGCAGGGTGGCCAGGGTGTGCGCCCGGTCGTTCAGGTAGAGGAAGCCGTCGATCGGCAGGTCGAAGCTGTTCAGCAGGCTTTCCAGGGTGGCGAACTCGTCCACGCCGAGCCGCAGGTTCTCGTTCACCGCGTGCGCGATGAGGACGTCGGCCAGTTCCTCCCACTCACCCGACCAGTGCAGGGTGCGGTAGAAGGCGAGGACGTCCGGCGCGAGGCGGTTGGCGATCTGGTCAAGCAGGCTCTCGCCGAAGAAGCTGATGCGGCCCGCGGCGAGGTCAGCGACGGTCGGATTCGCCGGGTCGGCCGCGGTGTCGGGATTACGGACCACGCCGGGGCCAGCCACCGGATAGCCGGTTTTGACGTTGCCGTTGTCCTCGACCAGCACGATCACGTGCACGCCGTACCGCTCGCCCGCGCAGCGCCAGCGGCCGTTGTGCTGTCTGCGGCGAGGTTCGCTCGGATCGTTCGCGACGTCCTTGACGACGGCGATGATCTGCTCGTCGGTCCAGCCCGCGGGGAACTCGCTGGTCGCCCGCCGCCCCTTTCCCGGTGCGTGCCCGCCGCCCACTCGTGCTCCTTTCGTCGCATCGAGGGTAACCCGCGTTCGGCGTATTCGAATGATCCGAACGCGGGAACGGGTGAGGTCAGGCGATCACGGACAGCAGCACGGATCCGACGACCAGCACGTCGACGCCTCGCAGGGCCTGTATCCCCGCGGCGCCGCCGCTGACGTCGTAGTTCATCGGCGGCCGGGTCGCCGTCCGCAGCGCGGCGGCGACGGCGAGCGGGATCGCGAGCCACACAGGCCAGGCCGGGGTCACCCCGAGCGTCAGCGTCACCAGGCCGAGCAGCGCCCCCCACCCGAGGCCGAGCGCGGCGGTCACCAGGCCGTTGACCAGCCGCAACTCCCAGTCGGACGCCCCGAGCCACCGCCTGCGGCCGGGGTTGCGCCACAGTTCGCCGAGCCCGCCGACGAACGGCACGAGCGCCGCGTACGCGCCGAGCGCGAACAGCGGTGCCACCGGGACGGCCGGGAACGCCAGGTGCCCGGCCCCGACCAGGCACGCGATCACCACACTGGCCGCGGCGTAGCGTGACCGGCCGAGGACCCCTGCCCACGCGAGCCGCAGCGTCGTCGGCCTCCGCAGCGACAGCCACGGCACCGGCCTCGATTCCGGGATCAGCAGCATCGGGTCCATGAAGACCGCGGCCATCGCCCGCAGGAGCCGCGCGTTCCAGCCGTCGACGAGTTCCTGGCGCCCGAGACCGGCCACCGGCTCACCGCCGAAGGCCACCGCCACCGCGACGACGAACAGCGCACCGGCCAGCACCTCGACCGCCATCGGGCCCAACCCGGCGGCCGCCACCGCCAGACCGGCCACCGCGAGCACGACCGGCGCCGCCGTCTCACCGCGGATCGCCGTCCGCCTCGCGGTGACGGCGGCCAGGATCGCCCCGGAAGCGGTCAGCGCCGACATCGCGATCCACACGTCCCTCGAACCGCCGCCGATCGCCGTGACCAGCGCCCCGGTGTAGCCGACCACCATGACCAGTCCGAGCCAGAGCGTCCACATCCGCTTCACGACGACGCGGCGCCTGTCGACGCCGGCGAAGTCCATCCACGTCAGCGCCGCCGGTTCGGCCCAGACGAAGCCGCGTCGCAGCAGGCTGCGCCAGAAGATCGCGCACAGCACGATCAACAGACCGAACACCGCCGGAAAGTCCACTTCGGACTGTCCAAAAAGGAAATGGCGGAGCTTCGGCAGATTCTCGAACGCGGTGAACAGCGCGCCGAAACCGAACAGTGCCAGGAAAGTCTGGTAGTCCCCGTTGAGCAACCCGCCGAATCTCTGCCGTCCCGGGATGTGCGTGGGGGCTTTCGTGCTCACCACAGCTCTAGGGTCGAGTCGGCCGCTTCGAGCAGCGGAGGATGGTGCGTGGCCACGACGACCGCGGCCCCGGCCTTGGTCGAACGCGCGATCAACGACGTCAGCCATTCCTTCCCGGCGACGTCGAGCGCCCGTTCGGGCTCGTCGAGCAGCAGGACGTCGTGCGGCCGCGCCGTCGCGCCGAGGAGCAGCAGGCGACGGCGCTGCCCGGCGGAGAACTTGCCCGCGGTGACCTTTGCCCGCTCGGAAAGACCCGCGTCCGCCAGCAGAGCGGCGAAATCGCCGAGGTCGGCTCCGAACGAACCCTCCAGCAGTTCGAGATGCTGGAGGGGAGTCAGTTCGGCGAAGAAATCGGAATCGTCGAACAGGACGGAGACCTTGCGGCGGAAGGAAAGGTCGCGTTCGTCGGGTTTCACACCGGCGACGACGACCCGGCCCCGCTGCGGCGTCTGCGTTCCGTAAAGGCACCTCAGCAGGGTCGATTTCCCGACCCCGTTCGGGCCGACGATGACCGCGCATTCACCCGCTTCGACCTCGAAATCGAGGCCGTCGAACAGACTGTGTTCCCCGGCCTGGACGCCGAGCCCGCGTACGTCGATCATCGGCCGCGCAACAACTCGATCACCGGTGCGAGCGCGTCCATGTTGTGCTCCAGCACGGTGAAATAGGTGAAGCCGAACCGTTCGCGATGCGCCAGGATCTGTTCGGCGATCTGTTCGTGGGTGCCGACCAGAGCCGTCGGCAGTTCGGCGAGCTGGTCGACGGTGAGTACGCCATCCAGCAGTTCGCGTAGGTCTTCCAGCCCTGTCCGCCGGTCTTCGACCACGGAGACGAAATGCGGGAGGATATTGAATTCGACTTCGCGGCCGTTCAGTTTCCCGCGGACGAAGTTCACCCGTTCTTCGATTCCGGTGGCGTCGTCGGGAACGAGTGCGCCGCCGTCGGGAACGGCGGCCGTGCCGGTGAACCCGATGATGTCGGCGTGTTCGGCGGCGAGGGTGAGCAGCCGGTCGCCGCGGCCGGCGATCATCAGTGGCGGGCCCGGTTTCTGCACGGTCTCCGGTTTGTGGTTTTCGTCCGCATACAGCCGTTTGAGCTCTTTGATGGTGTGTTCGAGGTGATCCACGCGCTTTCCGGCGCGGGGGAACTCCATCCCCGCCGCTTCGAATTCGGCTTTCACATAGCCGGCCCCCAGGCCGAGTTCCAGCCTGCCCTCGGTGAACCGGTCCGTGCCGGTCACGTCACGGGCGAGCAGCACCGGGTTGTAGAAAGCGGTGTTGATGACGAAGGTGTTGAGCCGCACGCGACTCGTCACCTCGGCGGCGAGCACCAAGGCGGGGAACGGCGGCGCCAGGCCGAGGTGATCGGCCGCACCGATGACATCGAAACCGAGTTCTTCGGCCTTCCGGCACTTCTCGACCCATGCCGCTCGGGTCTCCGGGACGACCATGTTGACGCCGAATTTGACCATGCGGCCACGTTACCCAAACGGGAAAGTCGAAGACCTCATCCTCAGGAATGACTCCAAGGATGAGGCCCAAACCAAACCCGAACCCGAGCGGTGCCACCGGCACCCATCGGTCTCCCCAAGGGCGCCCCGCGCCCGACGGAGACTTCACCGCCGAGCGCCCTCTTTTGGGCCGAAGGCCCCCGGAAACTCGATGAAGGGGCGCCTCCCCACGCCACGTGAGTGACATGCGGAACGGCGCCCCTTCGGCGAGTTTTCGTCAGCGCGAGGCAACTAACACAGTCAGCGCTCGAGCCGAGACTTCAGCGCGTCCAGTTCGTCACGCAGCGACGACGGGACCTTGTCGCCGATCTTCTCGAACCACTCCTCGATCAGGGGCAGTTCCTGGCGCCACTCGTCGGCCGAGACGTCCAGCGCGGCCTGGATGTCGGCCAGCGGCTCCTTGAGTCCGTCGGTGTCGAGGTCCTCGGCGTTCGGCACGAAGCCGACCGGGGTCTCGTTCGCGTTGCCCTTGCCCTCGACGCGGTCGATGACCCACTTCAGGATCCGCGAGTTCTCGCCGAATCCCGGCCACAGGAAGCGGCCGTCGTCGCCGCGGCGGAACCAGTTGACGTAGAAGATCTTCGGCAGCTTGTCGGCGTCGGCGTTCTTGCCGAGGTCCAGCCAGTGCTTGAAGTAGTCACCGGCGTGGTAGCCGAGGAACGGCAGCATCGCCATCGGGTCGCGGCGCACGTTGCCGACCGCGCCGGCGGCGGCCGCGGTGGTCTCCGACGACATGGTGGCGCCCATGAACACGCCGTGCTGCCAGTCGCGGGCCTCGTTCACCAGCGGGACCGTGGTCTTGCGGCGGCCACCGAACAGGATCGCCGAGATCGGCACACCCTGGGGGTCGTCCCACTCGGGCGCGAGGATCGGGCACTGCGACATCGGCGTGCAGTAGCGCGAGTTCGGGTGCGCGGCCTTCTCTTCCGATTCCGGCGTCCAGTCCTGCTTCTTCCAGGAGGTGGCGTGCGCGGGCTTCTCGCCCATGCCCTCCCACCAGACGTCACCGTCGTCGGTGAGCGCGACGTTCGTGTAGACCGTGTTGCCCTTTTCGATGGTGCGCATCGCGTTGGGGTTGGTGTGCCAGTCGGTGCCCGGCGCGACGCCGAAGAAGCCGAACTCGGGGTTCACCGCGTACAGGCGGCCGTCCTCGCCGAACCGCATCCACGCGATGTCGTCGCCGAGGGTCTCGGCACGCCAGCCGGGGATGGTCGGCTGGAGCATGGCGAGGTTGGTCTTGCCGCAGGCGCTCGGGAACGCCGCCGCGACGTAGTGGACCTTGTTCTCCGGCGAGATCAGCTTGAGGATCAGCATGTGCTCGGCCAGCCAGCCCTCGTCACGGGCGATGACCGAGCCGATGCGCAGCGAGTAGCACTTCTTGCCGAGCAGCGAGTTGCCGCCGTAGCCGGAGCCGTAGCTCCAGATCTCGCGGCTCTCGGGGAAGTGCGAGATGTACTTGGTGGTGTTGCACGGCCAGGAGACGTCCTTCTGGCCGGGCTCCAGCGGGGCGCCGACGGAGTGCAAGGCAGGCACAAAGGACCTTTCAACTCCGTCCTCGGTGACGAACTTTTCCAGCGCGGCCGTGCCGGCGCGGGTCATCACGCGCATGGAGGCGACGACGTAGGCGAAGTCGGTGATCTCGATGCCGAGCTTGGGGTCCTCGGCTCCGAGGGGGCCCATGCAGAACGGGATCACGTACATCGTCCGACCGCGCATGCACCCGCGGTACAGCTCGGTCATCGTGGCCTTCATCTCGGCCGGGTCCATCCAGTTGTTGGTGGGACCGGCGTCTTCTTCGTTGTCCGAACAGATGAAGGTGCGCTCTTCGACGCGGGCGACGTCATTCGGGTCGGAGGCGGCCCAGTACGAGTTGGGTTTCGCGTCGAGCTGCACGAACGTGCCGGCGGAGACCAGTTCGGCGTTGATCCGAGCGGCCTCTTCGTCGGACCCGTCGACCCACACCACGCGGTCCGGAGTGGTCAGTTCGGCGACCTCCCGGACCCAGGACAGCACGCCGCTGTGCGTCGTCGGCGCTTTTTCCAGTCCGGGGATGGCGACTGCGGTCATCTCTACTCCTGACTTCCGACGGCAGAAGCCCACATCGGGAACGACGCTGTTCCGATGCGGGCTCCAGTGCCGGCGACCGAATGGCTTCGCACACCGGCGGGAAGACCGGTGTGCAGGTTTTGGGATTCCCCGAGAGTAGCCGGATGACCGGCAGGTAACCGAGAGCTGACCTGTCGGTTCTCTCACAAGAACGATAAGGGAATCGATTCAGTATCACCGGAATGGGCCATACGCAGAAATTCTTCCGGTGATCGACGGCACAGCGACAGGGCGAACCGGACACGAGAAAGCCCGGTACGAGGTCTTGTACCGGGCTGTTCTGTGACCAGAATTACATCAATTCGCCTGAAAGAATGGACTGGACCACTCTTCTATTGGTTTAGTCCATTCTTGGATTTAGTTGGGGCTGATCCACTGGCCGGTGGCGGAATCGATCTTCGCCACTCCTTCGAGTGTTTCCGTGCCCGCGCCACCCCAGGCCGCGTCGCCCGCGGGGTCGCCGTCGGTGGCGGCCGGAGTGCTCACGAAGGCCGAGCCGATGTCGTCGTTGACCACGCCGCTGGCGGTTTCGGTCCACTGTCCGGGGCCGGTGTGCTCGTAGGTCTTCGAGTTGCCCGAAGCGTCCGTCTCGACCGCGATGTCCGCGTTGCCGTCGCCATCCTTGTCGGTGAAGGCGATCGTGCGGCCGTCCTCGGTCTGGACGACGACGGTGTCCGGAGTCCCGTCACCGTTGGTGTCGATCGTCGGCGGGCCGACCTCGACGTCGCCGCTGGGCATGTCGGCGCGCATGCTGCCGCTGGTGCCCGCGTCGCTGCCGCTGTCGTCGTTGTCGCCCGGTTCGACCCACGCGCCGGAAGCTTCGTCGTAGACGGCCTCCTGCACGACCTTGCCGTTCTCGTCGAGGACCGCGTACTGGTCGGCGTCGCCGTCGCCGTCGGTGTCCACGAACGCCTGGCCGGTGCCGTCGTCGTGCTGGATGACGGCGGCGTCGTTCACGCCGTCCTTGTCGAGGTCGTAGTTGAGCTCGGCCTGGTACTCCTCGCCGTCAACGTGGACCGTGACCGCCTCCGTGGAGCCCGCCTCGGTGTCCGTGCCGCCGCTCTCGTCGACCCACATGGGATAACCCCCTCGTTGACCTGCTGGTGTGTCGAAGCTTAAGACTCACCGTAGGCCCGTTCGGTTCCGGTCCACAACAGGACCACCCTGGTCAGGCGTCGCGCAGTGACCGGATGCGAGCGAGAAGGGCCTCCGCGCGGTCGCGGCCGTCGGTGACGTCCTTCAAGCGCTTCGCGACGACCGAGATCTTCTTCGCCCGTTCCTGGGCGCCCATCTTGATCGTCTTGTCGACTTCCTTCAGCTCCGCCTCGATCGCGTCGATGCGGCGGCCGAGTGCTTCGTCGAGCGCCATCGACAGCTGCTGTTCGGCCTCGATCAGCTGCTCCGCGACGAGCTGGTCCATCGTGGACCGCGCGTCGGCGATCGCCTCGACCAGCCATTGCTTCATATGCTGCTTGTCCGACGCGTGCTTGCGGGTCCGCGCCATCCACCAGCCGGCGCCGAGGCCGATGATGATCGTGGCCGGCAGGATCACCGGGTTCAGGATCGCGACGCCCGCCAGGGGCAGCGCGGCGACCTTCCCAGCGCCGAGACCGCCGGAAACGCCCATGAAGATGAGCAGTTTGTCTTCGGCTGTCGGCGGTTTCTTGTCCGGCGGGCGCAGCACGACCGGCGGACCGCCCGCCCTGGCGAACTGGCTGCGGATGATGTCGAGCTCTTCGGCAGAGAACAGCTCCGAAAGCGCGACATTGGTGACCTGGTTGAGCCGCTGGGAGAGCAGCATCGAGATCCGCTGCGACGTCGTCTGCAACGCGATGTCGACCTGCTGGGGCAGCGCGGCGAGAGCGTCCCGTTTCGCGCTGTCGATCCGCTGCCGGAAATGCGTCGACGCGTCGCGCATCTGCCTGCTGGTCTCGTGCCCGACCTCGACGCGGGTCCGCTGGATCTCCGCGCGCAGCTTCAGCTGCCAGCCCCGCGTCGAAGACCGGCGTTCGGTGGTCAGGTCGTCGCGGCGCTGGCGCAGCTGTTCCGCCTCGACCTCGCCGGCGGACAGCGCGCGGCTTTCCGCCTGCGCCTTCGCCTTGAGTTCCCCGAGCGCGCTCGACAGCGCGCGCAGGGTGTTGGCCTCGCCCAGCATCGCGGAGCGGCCGACCAGCATCTCCTGCAACGCGCCCTGGAGCGCGGCGATACCGGCCTTCTCGCGCAGCATCATGGCCATCTGCTCGTTCGGCGCCTTGGCCGCCGTCTCGAACATGCGCGCGGACACCGGATGGAACACCGCGTCGGCGAACCGGGGAGCGTGCTCGGCGAGCAGCCGCCGGTCGGCTTCGAGAACCTCGCGCCAGCCGCGGAACTGGTCGGTCTTCGTGAGCGCGAACAGCACGGTCTCGACACGCTCGCCCATGTCCTGCAAGAAGTGCAGTTCCTGCGCGGTGAACGGTGAGGAAGCATCGACGACGAACAGCAGCGCGGTGGCGCCCGCGGCCGCCTCCTTCGCCAGTTCGCCGTGCATCGAGTCGAGTCCGCCGACCCCCGGCGTGTCCACAATGGACACGCGGTCGAGCAGCGGGACCGGACCGGAGACCTCGACGTACCGCGGCGGGAGCTGGCCTTCCGGCAGTTCGTGCGCGGCCGAGACCCAGTGGATCAGGTCGTTCAGGTTGATCGGCACCGGAGCCAGCTGCCCTGGGTAGCAGGCCTGCGCGAACCACTGCTCGGCGTGTTCGAAGACGAGGTACGTCGCCGTGGCGACGTCGGCGTCCACAGGGGACAGTCCCGGCATGGAGAGGATCGCGTTCACGAGCGAGCTCTTGCCGCGGTTGGTCTCGCCGACCACCACGACCGACGGCTTCTTCGGCCGCGTCTTCCGGATGTCCTCGACCCATTTCGCGGCCTGAGGATCGGCTTCGCGGACGACGGTGAGCAGCTGTTCGCGCGTGCTCTTCACGACCGCGGGCAGACCGGGTGCGGTCACAGGGCCTTCTTCGCGTAGACGATGACGATCGGCGCGCGCAGGACCCGGTCGTGATCGGCGAACCCGACGACCTCGGTTTCCGCCACCAGGCCTTCGAGGGCCGGGTCTTCGGTCGCGATCGCGCCGCCCGCCTCGTGCACGGCGGGGTCGAACCGCTCGCCGTCCGGGCGCAGGGCACGGACGCCGATACCGGCGAGGCCGTGTTCGAGCCGCTCGACGACGCCGCCGCTGCGGGCGCGGTCAAGGGCGTACAGGCAGAGCTGGATCAGCGCCTGCCGGTCGGCGAGAGCCTGTTCGAGGTCGGCCGGACCCGTGGTCGTGGACTCCACATCGGTCTTCGACGCGGGTTCGGCGGCCTCGGTTCCCTCGGACGGCGAAGTCTCGCCGTCCACTTCGGCGATGATCGCCGCGATGTTCACCGCCGCGATCTGACCGGTCGGCACATCGTCCGGATTCGCCTCTTCGATGTCCACGGTCTCGACGGCCTTCTTGCGCAGCCAGGCTCCCACCCGCATCGACCCCCGTTACTGATGTCCCGGGCTTCCCGATCGGCCCGGAGAGATTTCACCAGTGTCGGATACTTCCCCGCCGTCCGGGGGCCGAATCGGCAGAACGGGGCGGAGGAATCTGGTGAGGACCACCTTCATCACCGCGAGTTCCGCAGCCGGATCGAGGTCCGGTTCCAGAATCGCGCGGGACAGCGGTGCGTCGATCAACGCGACGAGCCAGCTGGCCACCGCCTTCGGTTCGATGCCGGGATCGATCCGGCCCGCCTCCACCGCCCTGGTCACGAGACCGACGAGACCGTCGCGCAGGACGCGGTCGTTGCCCTGGACGAGCTCGGCCAATTCGGCGTCACGGGTGCATTGTGCGGCGACCTCGAGGACGAGCTTGGCCGCGAAAGGTTGCAGGAGCTGCTCGGACAGGTACATGAGGATGTGGAGGATGGCCTCCCACGGGTCCTCGATCTCCCCGGCGGCCGCGAGCAGGGCCGCGGTCTCGTCGCCGTCCTGCTCGAAGATGCCAGCGAAGACCGCGCGCTTGTTCGGGAAGTAGTGGAACAGGCTGCCGGTGCTGATCCCCGCCGCGCGGCAGATCTCCGCTGTCGTGGTCTTCTCGAAACCCTTCTCGGCGAAGCACATCGTGGCGGCGTCGAGGATCGCGCGGCGTTTCGCCTCGTACTTGGCCGGGTCGACCGTCCTCATTTCACCGCCGGTGGCTCGGCGTGCCAGGGATAGCCGTGCTCGGTGAAGGCCTTGGCGATGGCTTCGCGGTCGACGTCAGCCTTCTCCCGCGCCAGCTCCCGGCCGTCGGCGGCGAGCAGGACGAGCTCCTTGCCGTCGAGGAAGACGGCCTGGAGCCGCGCTTCGTAGGCGCGGCTGCGGCCCTTCGAGGTCAGCGTGATGCGCGTCGGCGTCACCTTGACGATGAGCCGCTCGTGCGCCCAGACCGCGGCGAACAGCAGGCCGAGGACGAGCCCGGCGCCGATCCCGCCGATCGCGCCCCAGGGCTGGGGGATGTCCGAGACGAGCTGGAAGGGGCCTTTGAAGGGGACCCAGCTCAGGGAGACCACCCAGCCGGAGATCGACTGGAGGAACCAGCCGAGTGCGGCGCCCGCCAGCGGGCAGCCGAGCCAGGAGGCCGTGCGCAGCCACTGGGGCTCGTCGACGATCGTTTCCATGGAGTCCATTATTAGACCGAGCGCTCGGTTTATCAATCCGGGTCGCGTGTTTCGTCCTCTGGTTGCGGTCGTTCGGCGTCGAACTACCGCAAGTAGAGGACGAGTTGCGAGGGGGTCAGGCTTGGGGGTCGCGGATTTGTTGCCAGATGAGGAAGTACGCCCGGTGCACGACGTGCGCGACGCGGCTCTGGGCGGGCGTCGCACCGAAGGAGGCGAAGGAGCGCCACCAGCCGGCGCGTTCCAGCGCGTGCGCGGCGAGGTCGGTGCGGGGAGCGCCCGGCTTGCCGAGCTGGGCGCCGATGTCGGCGTTGCTCCCGACCCGCAGGACCTCTTCGGACAGGTCCTCGGGCATGTCGACCGCGCCGGACGCGACCAGCGTGAGCGCTTCGAGCAGCCGGAGCTGATGTGCTTCGGGCTTGGCGAGCAGGACCTCGATCGCGTCGTGGACGCGTTGCCGTTCGGCCTGGTCGCCCGACGCGTGGGCCAGCGCGGTGACCGAAGCCAGCGCGGCGGCCGCCTTGATGCCGTCGGCGCGGGCGGCGAAGACGATGCTCAGCCGCTGGCGGACGGCTTCGAGCCCGGAGGCGTCGAGCAGCTTCCGTCGCAGCGAACCCGCGGTGATCTCCGGCTCCGCGCGGATCGCCTCGACGGCGTACCGGACGCCGAACAGGTCCAGTTTCTCCAGCAGCCGCAGCCTGGTCCCGGCCGCGACGTCGCAGTCCCAGCTGGTGAAGATGTCCGCCGAGATCAGCATGGTCTCGAGGATGTCGTCGTCCATCTCGGCCAGCTGGCGCAGCGCCTCGGCGTCGCCGGAGGTGAACCCGCCGGACTCCGCCGACTCCGCGATCAGCCCGATCACCGGCAGCACGTCCGCGACGCGGGGCTTCAGCGTCGACGCCTGCTTCTCCGACAACAGCGTCGCGGCCTTCCACACGTCGCCGCCCGAGCCTTCGACCGACTCCGGCGCGATGGTGTCGGCCTTGTTGAGCACCGCGATCGCGTTGACCGGACCGGCCTCGCGGCTCGCGGTCGCGGCGGTGAACGCGGCCAGCGCTTGCTGGTCGTCGGCACGCACGCCCTGCGTGACCACGTAGAGCACGGCTTCGGCACCCGCGACGGCGTTGCGCGAGGTGTCGTCCAGCTCGTCGGAGCCCTCTTCGTTCTCTTCTTCGCCGTCTTCGGGCTTGCGGTGCTTCGCCGCGCCCAGCAGCTCCTCGGTCCGCGACACCGACGCGGCGTCGAGCGACCCGAGCCCCGGGGTGTCGATGACGGTCATGCCCTGCAAGACCGCGTTGGTGAGGTATGCCTCGATATGCGAGACCTTGTCGATGTCGATGCCCAGCTCGGCCGGGATCATCCCGTCGGCGGCGAAGGGCAGTACCTGTTTGCGGCCGTCGTTGAAGACGATCTCGACGCGGTCGACCGTGCCGTACTGGAACCGGGTCACCAGCCGGGTGCACTCACCGACGTCGGTCGGCGCGACCCGGCGTCCGATCAGGGCGTTGACCAGCGTGGACTTTCCCGATTTGATGCGGCCTGCGACAGCGACCTGGAGCGGACCGCCCAGTCTGCGCAGCACCTCGGCGAATCCGGCCGCGGTCCGCGCGGACACCTGCGGCTGCAAGCGGTGGCAGAGGTTCGCCACCGACATCGACAGCGGGCCGGCCAGACGACCCTGCTCCGTCGCTGACGTCACGACACCCGCCCCCTCCCCAGTCGCCGAGTTTGCCGACTCGAATCGTGCCATGCCGCTCATCCTCGGGTCGCACCGAAGGTGGTACCGGCGACCGACGCGCGAACCGCCGAGGCCGACATAGTGTTACCAGGTGCGACGGTTAAGCCTCTGGATGCGTGCCCACCCCATGGCCGGGGACAGTTTCATCGCCGTCGTCCTGCTGATGACCGACATGCTGTTCTACGTGGCCGCGGCCGAGACGCCGGAGATCCCGATGAGCCCGTGGTACGTGGTGGTACCGCTGGACATCGCCATGGTCCTCCCACTGGTCTTCCGGCGGAAGGCGACGCTGTGGTCGGCGTACCTGGTAATGGCGATCAGCATCCCGCACGGCGCGCTGGAGCTGGGCGCGGCGAGCGCGTTCGGGGTGATGATCAGCATCTACTCGGTGCTGGTGTACGTCGGGCGCAAACAGGGGCTGCTGTACCTGCTGGCGACCCTCGTCACGTCGGCGGTCCAGCTGTGGGTCGACCCGCCGGAAGACTTCTGGGTACTGGTGATCATCGGTGTCTTCTCCACCGCACTGTGCTGGACGCTCGGCGAATTCGCGGGCGCGAGGCGCGCCTATCACGAGGAGGTGGAAGCCAGGTTGCATCTACTTGAGACGGAACGGGACCAGGCGACCAGGATCGCCGTCGGCGAAGAACGCGGCCGGATCGCCCGTGAGCTGCACGACGTCGTCGCGCACGCGGTGAGCGTGATGGTCGTGCAGGCCGACGGCGCGTCCTACGCGGTCGACGGGAATCCCGAGATGGCGAAACGGGCTTTGCAGACGATTTCGGAGACCGGCCGCGGCGCGCTCGCCGAACTGAGACGGCTGCTGGACGTGCTCCGCAGCGACGGTGACGACGAGCCGCGCGTGCCGCAGCCGGACGCGAGCGCGCTGACCGACCTCGCGGACCGCATACGCCAGGCCGGGGTGCCGGTGACGCTGGCGATCGGCGCGGACGCGCTGGCCGAACTGCCAGCCGGTGTCTCGCTCGGCGTGTACCGGATCGTCCAGGAGTCGCTGACGAACACCCTGAAACACGCCGGGCAGGGCGCGCAGGCGGAGGTACTGGTGCGCCGGGAGAAGGACGTGATCGACGTCCGGGTCACCGACGACGGCGCGGGCCGCGCGAACCAGCTGGTGCCCGCCGCCACGAAGACGACGTCACACGCCACGCCGTCCGGACCGCGGAAACTCACGGTCCCCGGCGGGAACGGATTGATCGGAATGAGGGAACGGGCGAACGTCTTCGGCGGCACGCTGGAGGTCGGACCCGCTCCCGGTGGAGGGTGGCAGGTGCACGCGAGGCTCCCGGTTAGGTTGGCGACGTGATCCGAGTGGTGGTCGTCGACGACCAGGAATTGATGCGCGTCGGGTTCCGGATGGTTCTGGGCGCGCAGGCCGACATCGACGTCGTCGGCGAGGCGGGTGACGGTGCGCAGGCCATCCGCCTCGCGGAGGAACTGAGGCCGGACGTCGTGCTGATGGACGTCCGGATGCCGGTGCTGGACGGGGTCGAGGCGACGAAACGGATCGTGGAGGCCGGGACGGCGCGGGTGCTCGTCATGACGACGTTCGACCTGGACGAGTACGTCTACTCTGCGCTGCAAGGCGGGGCGAGCGGGTTCCTGCTGAAGGACACGCAGCCGGATCACCTGGTGTCGGCGCTGCGGGCGGTCGCTTCGGGTGACGCCGTGGTCTCGCCGTCGGTGACCCGGCGCCTGCTCGACCGGTTCGTCGGCGGTGGCGGGAAGCCGATGCGGGACGCGGCCGAACTCGACGTCCTCACCGAGCGGGAGCGCGAGGTGCTCGTCCTGATCGCGAAGGGCCTCTCGAACCTGGAGATCGCCGAGACGCTGTTCCTGTCCGAGGCGACGGTGAAGACGCACGTCGGGCGGATCCTGTCCAAGCTGGACCTGCGTGACCGGGTACAGGCGGTGGTGCTCGCCTACGAAACCGGGCTGGCCAGGCCCGGAATCACCTGAGGCTGAAAGTGGTCATTCGGTGAGCACTTTGCGGTGGATCCTTGTCTCCAGAGCCACTTACCGGAGGAGACGGAAATGCTGCGAGGACTCACCACCACCACGTTCTACGCCGACGACCTGACGGCCGCGATCGACTGGTACTCGGACCTCTTCGGGATCGAGCCGTACTTCGTCCGCGACGGTCACGACGAGAAGCCCGCCTACGCCGAATTCCGGATCGGCGACTACCAGCACGAGTTCGGCCTGGTCAGGGGCGACTACCAGCCGGCGTTGGCCCAGCCCGGCCCCGGCGGAGCCATCGCGAACTGGGCCGTCGACAACATCGAGGACGCCTTCGCGAAGCTGCTCGAGAAGGGCGCGAAGGAGTACGAGCCGATCACCACGCGCGGCCCCGGTTTCGTGACCGCGGCGGTGGTCGACCCGTTCGGCAACGTCCTCGGCGTCATGGTCAACCAGCACTACCTGGACGTACTGGCCGGGAAGAAATAGCCCGCGCCGAGCTGGCCGGTCTCGGGTGTCGCGAAAGCCACTTTCGGGACATCAGACGTCCTGAAAGTGGCTTTCGCGACACGGGACCGGGCCAGCACGGTGACTCAGCGGTACAGAGCGTGGTCCGCCGTCTCCGGATCCTTGCCCGCGTCCCTGACTTCGGCCATCCACTTGCCGAAGTCGGGGCGCGAGCCGTCGACGTCGGTCAGGCCGTACTCGTTCATCAGCGTCCACGACGCCAGCGTTTTGCCCGCGAACCGCGAGACCTCCGGGTCGGTCGCCAGTTTCGCGACGCCCCGTCCGAGCAGTGTCGGGGTTTCCGAGATGGCGAAGTCGACCGGCGCGGTCTTGCCCACCGCGTCCCGCCACGTCTCCTCGGTGACCTCGAAGTGATCGAGCATCGCCTCCGACCGCAGGAAACCCGGCGTGACGGTCATGCCGACGCAGCCGTACTTCTTCAGTTCCGCTCCCAGCGCCCTGCCGATCGCGCGGATGCCGGACTTCGCGAGGAAGTACGGGATCCCCGCGCCGACGTACTCGTCGTGGTCGCCGTCGGTGACCTCGATGACGAGACCGCCCTCGGCCTTCACGACGAGCGGGAGAAGCCGGTGCAGCGCGATCAGATGTGTGTCGATCGCGTTGTGCACGAGGGTGAGCGCGTCGTCGAGACTGGAGTCCCAGTACGCCCCCTCGAAGTGCGCGAACGGGTCACCGCCCCAGACGTCGTCGACGAGGACGTCGATTCGGCCATCCACTTCGGACTCGATCCGCGCCTTCAGCGCGTCCACATCGGACACCACGGTGAAGTCGGTCCGCACGGGGATGCCCCGCCCGCCCGCCGCGTCGACGAGTTCCGCGGTGTCCTCGATCGTCTCCGACCGCTTCATCGGTGATTGGTGCTCGCGTGTCGTGCGGCCGGTGACGAACACCGTCCAGCCGAGCCTGCCCAGTTCCACCGCGATCGCGCGGCCACAGCCCCGCGTCGCCCCCGTGACCACGGCCACTTTCCGGTCCATTCAGGACACTCCTTTCCACGCGGTCAGCACCGCGTCCACGTCTTGCCCCACCCTGTCGACGAACCGGCCCTTCGGCCGGATCGACCAGTCCAGCGCGGCTCCGTTCGCCACCCCCAGCAGCACCCGCGCCGCACGGACGACACCCGGCGCACCCGGCAGGTCACGCGCCGCGACCCGCACCAGCCGTCGCAATTCCGCTTCCACGGCGGTGAAATGCTCGCCGAGCAGGGCACGGAGTTCCGGATCCCCGATGTCCACTCCCAACTGCCCGAGGTGGTTCGCCGCCGTTTCCGCCGAACCCAAGCCCTCGTAGATCACGACGACCGCCGCCCGCAGTCCCTCCACGGAATCGGGAAGCTCGCCGCAGTCTCGCATCCTCCCTACGACCGACTGCGTGTTCAGCTTGCTCAACGCCTGCAACAGGCCGTTTTTGGAGCCGAACCGCTGGGCGACCGTGCCGACCGCGACGCCGGCCTCGGCCGCCACCTGGGCCAGCGTGAAACCCGGGCCGACCATGCCGATGACGGTTTCCGCCGCCTTCAGCAGTCGTTCGTCGGTGATGGTGCGGGGTCTCGCCACGCGGTTATTGAACCACGGTTCATTAACCCTGGCAATTCAGGGTCACACTCAGGGGTGTCACCGATCGCGTACGACGTCGGGAGACGGCAAGCTACTTCTCAGGTCGGGTACCAGGTTGGCACCTCAGGATGACGCGCTCGACCACCCACATGGACGACGATTGCTCTCGCAGTCGCCGAGGGGAGCAGACATGATCGAGGCAGTGGGCCTCACCAAGCGGTACGGCAAGACACTGGCGGTGAACAACCTTTCCTTCGCCGTCGAGGGCGGGAAGGTCACCGGATTCCTCGGCCCCAACGGGGCGGGCAAGTCGACGACCATGCGGATGATCCTCGGCCTCGACAACCCGACCTCGGGTCAGGTACGTATCGGGGGCAAGCTCTACCGCGAACTGAAGGACCCGCTGCGGACGGTCGGTGCGCTGCTGGACGCCAAGTGGGTGCACCCCAACCGGTCGGCGCGGGCGCATCTACAGTGGATGGCGAAGTCCAACAAGATCCCGGCCACCAGGGTCGAAGAAGTGCTCGAAACCGTCGGGCTCACCAGCGTCGCCGGAAAGCGCGCCGGTGGTTTCTCCCTTGGCATGTCGCAGCGACTGGGGATCGCGGCGGCCCTGCTCGGCGACCCGGAGGTCCTGCTCTTCGACGAGCCGGTCAACGGCCTCGACCCCGAGGGCATCCTCTGGATCCGGAAGTTCATGCACCGGCTCGCCGACGAAGGCCGCACGGTGTTCGTTTCCTCGCACCTGCTTTCGGAGATGGCGCTCACCGCGAGTCACCTGATCGTGATCGGCAAGGGACAGCTGATCTCCCAGTCCTCCACCGAAGACTTCGTGTCGCGGGCGGCGGAGAACACGGTCAAGGTCCGGTCGCCGCAACTGCCCGCGCTGCGCGCCGCGCTGACGCAGGCGAGCGCACAGGTCACCGACGTCGACAAGTCGCTCGTCGTGTCCGGTATGGACAGTGACAAGATCGGCGAGATCGCCGCGGCCAACCAGATCGTGCTGCACGAACTCAGCCCGCAGACCGGCTCCCTGGAGCAGGCCTTCATGCAGATCACCGGCGATTCGGTCGAGTACCACACCGGTCTCGAAGCCGAAGCCGCCGAAGTGGTCGCCGCCGCCCAGTAGCCACTCAAACTCTTTCGAGGAAAGAAAAGTCATGACTCTGCTCGCTGTGGAACGCATCAAGCTGTTCACCACACGCTCGCCATGGTGGTGCGCGCTGGCCGCACTCGCGGTCGTGATCGGTTTCGCCGCCATCGTCTCCGGCGCCGCACCCGCCGGTGAACTCACCGACGTCAGCCTGACCCAGTTCGGCTACGGCTTCGGCATGGCCGTGATCATGGTGCTCGCCGCGCTTTCGGTGACCACCGAATACCGCTTCAGCACCATCCGGACCACCTTCCAGGCCGTGCCGAACCGCACCGCGGCGCTGCTGGCCAAGACCGGCGTCGTCGCGACCCTGTCGCTCGTGGTCGGCGAGGTCGCCGCATTCGGCGCCTGGGGCCTCGCCTCGGTCATGCGGCCGGAAGACCTCGCACTGAACACCGCCGCGGAGTGGACCAGTGTCGCCGGGGTGGGCGTGGTGTTCGCACTCGCCTCGGTGATCGCGATCGCCGTCGGTATCCTGATCCGGCACAGCGCCGGGGCCATCTCACTCGTGCTGATCTACGCCCTCGCGGTGGAGAACCTGATCCAGCTCATCCCGAAGATCGGCAAGGACATCTACGAGTGGATGCCGTTCCGTGTCGCCGACAGGTTCCTCACCGCGTCGGGCCCCACCGCGACGGAAGCACCGTTGAGCCAGGCCGGATCGCTGGCCTACTTCGCCGGCTTCGCCGCGGTGCTGCTGGTCATCTCGCTGGTCGTCGCGAACAAGCGCGACGCGTAAGGACTTCCACAGGGGAGAAAGCCGGACGCCTCGCTCGGGGGAGCGAGACGTCCGGCCGGGGAGAAAAAGGGGAACAAGGACCGGGCCGCCTAATCGGGGGGCAGCCCGGTCCTTTCCCGCGTAATGTCGTAATCCACCGGAGGGAGGGCTGATGATCGAGGCCACCAAAGTCACGAAACGCTACGGCGAAAAAATCGCCGTCGACGACCTTTCCTTCACCGCCGAAACAGGGCGTGTGACGGGATTCCTCGGACCGAACGGGGCCGGGAAGTCCACCACGATGCGGATGACCCTCGGCCTCGACAACCCCACGTCGGGCTCGGTGACGATCGACGGCAAGGCCTACCGCGAACTGCATGATCCACTTCGGACGGTCGGCGCGATGCTCGACGCCACCTGGCGGCATCCCGGCCGCTCGGCCCGCGAGCACCTGCGGTGGGTGGCCGCGACCAACGGCCTGCCGGACAAACGCGTCGACGAGGTGCTCCGGCTGGTCGGGCTGGAGTCGGTCGCCCGCAAACGGGCCGGGCAGTTCTCGCTCGGCATGTCGCAGCGGCTCGGGATCGCGACGGCGTTGCTCGGCGACCCCCGGGTACTGCTGTTCGACGAACCGGTGAACGGGCTCGACCCCGAGGGCATCGTGTGGATCCGGCAGCTGATGCACGCGCTCGCCGCCGAGGGCCGCTCCGTGTTCGTGTCCAGCCACCTGCTGCCGGAGATGGCGCAGACCGCGCAGGACCTCGTCGTGATCGGCCGGGGGAAGCTGATCTACCAGGGCACGATGGAGGACTTCGTCGGCCGCGCGAAGGGCCTCGGCGTGCGGGTCCGCAGCCCGCACCTGCCCGAACTGCGGACGGCGCTGACCGAGAAGGGCACCGAATTCCGCGAGGAGGACGGCGCCCTCATCGTGTCCGAAATGGACAGCGACGACATCGGCGAGCTCGCCTTCGCCGCGGGCGCGACCCTCCACGAACTGAAGCCGCTCACCGGCTCGCTCGAACACGCGTACATGCAACTCACCGCCGAAGCCGTCGAATACGGCACCGGCCAGGTCCCGGAGGTCGCCCGATGACCGCGGCGAACATGCTCCGCGCGGAGCGGATCAAGCTGCTGAGCACACGCGCGCCGTGGTGGTGCGCGAGTATCGCGGTCGTGGTCGCGCTCGCCTACACCGCGTTGTTCTTCGGTTTCGTTCCGCTGGAGGGACAGACCGGCGTCGGTTCGACCCAGATCGCCAGTGCGCTCGGCCGCACCGTGGTGCTCATCCTCGCCATTCTCGCGGCGGCGACGGAGTTCAACTGGGGCACGATGAAACTCACCTTCCAGGCGGTGCCGTCCCGCGTGCCCGCCCTGCTGGCGAAGGGCGCCGTCGTCGGGGTGTTCTCGGGACTGATCGGGCTGCTGGTGGGCTTCGGCTCATGGGCTGTCGCGTACCTGATCAAACCGGCCTCCGACCTGGGGCTGGCCTCCGGCGCCGACTGGCGCGCGGTGGCAGGCCAGGGGCTGACCTTCCTGCTGACCGGGCTGCTCGGCGTCGGGCTCGGCCTGCTGTTCCGCAGCCCCGCGCTGGCCCTCGGGT
Organism: Amycolatopsis sp. cmx-11-12; assembly: GCF_046269425.1. Lineage (NCBI taxonomy): Bacteria > Bacillati > Actinomycetota > Actinomycetes > Pseudonocardiales > Pseudonocardiaceae > Amycolatopsis > Amycolatopsis sp. cmx-11-12. Next base: position 175,526 of record NZ_JADNQM010000016.1, read on the forward strand.
TCGCGTTGGTCTGGACACAGTTGATCGAGGGCCTCGTCCTGCTGATTCCGCGCGTTGGCGACGACATCTACCAGTGGATGCCGTTCTTCGCGGCGAATCAGTTTTCCGGATCGGATCTGACGGTTTCGATGATGAAACTCGAACCCCCGATGGGCCCCTGGGGCTATTTGGCTTATTTCGCTGGTATCTGCGTGATTGTTTATGCGGCCGGACTGATGATCACCCACCGGCGGGACGCGTGAGCTTTTACCGCCTCCAAAGGAGTTAAGTCCACGTTAAGAGGCTGTGGCTTCCCTCACAGGAAGCGGACATACTGTTCCTGACCGGGCGATGCTCGGTACGAGCTTATTTCTCGGCTCTCGGCCCCGGAGGTGATCCTTGACGGTGGATTCCGGTCAGGGAGTAGAACGCACGATCCCGCAAGCCCGCACGGAAAGTATGCAGCCCCGGCTCGAGCCCATGCTCGACCTCGAATGGTCACAGGCGATCGAACTGCCCCGCACGGTGGCGTCCGCGACCCGGCCATCCGATATTCGCCGTGCCTGGGTGCATCGCGCGCCCGAAGATCTCGTTGTCGCGTTGTACCGCGCGTCCAGTGGAATGCACGGCGAAATCCCCGCGCCGTGGTGGCTTCGCGCCGTCGTGGAAGGCAGGCTCGAATCGCGGGAACTCGGTTTCCGCATCGAAGATCGCATCGCGGGCCTGCTCGGCAGACGTCCCGGCTGGGAATTCGTCCCGTGGGCCGCGGACGGAGAATCCGGTTACTGGGAGTTCATGCCTTCCGAACGCGGAGCGTCCGGGCATTCGATCCCGACCACGGTGCTGAACACCAGCCGCCACGACGGCTGGATCGACGTTCTCCCCGCCCATTCCAGCACGACGCCGCCGCCGATCTCGGTCGCCGGATTCGCCGGCCTGCGGTCACGGCTGGGGGAGTTCGAAGCGGTCCGGTAACCCCCACGTTTAATGGGTGGGTGGAAAACGAGGACCAGCCACGGATGCGCAGCGTGGTCAGCTATGTCAAACGCGGCGGCCGGATGACCGTCGGGCAGCAGCGAGCGTGGGACGAGCTCTGGCCGTCGCTCGGCCGCACGGTCGGCGAACTGCCCGAAGGTACGGTGGATTTCGGCGACTGGTTCGGCAGGCAGGCCCCGGTCATGGTGGAGATCGGGTCGGGCATGGGCGAGACCACGTCCCAGCTCGCGGCCGCCGCGCCGGAACTCAACTACGTCGCGGTCGAGGTCTACGAACCCGGGCTGGGCCAGCTGATGCTGCGCGCGGAGAAGCTCGGGGTGAAGAACCTGCGGCTGATGCACGGTGACGCCGTGGTGCTGCTGACTTCGCACGTCGAGCCGGGCTCGCTGGCCGGGGTCCGGCTGTTCTTCCCGGACCCGTGGCCGAAGAAGCGGCACCACAAGCGGCGGATCGTGCAGCCGGAGTTCGTCTCGCTGGTGGCGTCGCGGCTCGCGCCGGGTGGGACCTTCCACATGGCGACCGACTGGGAGAACTACGCGGAGCAGATGATGGAGGTCTGCTCCGCCGAGCCCCTCCTGCGCAACCGCCACGCCGACGAGCCCGGGGGCTGGGCGCCGCGCCCGGAGTGGCGCCCGGTCACCAAGTTCGAGAACCGCGCCGACGTCGAAGGCCGGATCTCGCACGACCTGATCTTCGAACGGGTCTGAACCGACGGAAAGGGCCGGTCAGGACGTCCCCACGTCCCTGACCGGCCCTTTCGTCACACCCCCGCACCTCGGGACGCCCCCTGCGCGTCCCCGGTGCCCGTTCATCCCTCCCCCGACAGAGGGACGACCGGACACCCGGCTCGTGGGTGGTTTCCAGCGACTCCACCCACGAGACCCGCGTGCCCTGATGGCATGACGCCATTCGGGCGAATCTTTTACTCGTCGGCGAGCGGCTCCGACTGCACCCGCTTGAGCGCCGGGGTCGAGACGGATGCCCCGAGCAACGCCACCCCGATTCCCAGCACCACGGGCGCCAGCAGCCACGGGCTCAGCACGACCGGGTCCTTCTCGACCATGCTGTAGAGCCCCACGCCGACTCCGATCCCGACCACACCCGCGCCGATGGTGGCCACCATCGCGGGCAGGGCCGCCTCCATCCGCAGCGCCCTCGCCAGCACCCGGACCGGGGTCCCGGCCGCGATGAGTGCCCCGAAGGTGCGACGGCGGTCCATCACCGAACCGGCGGTCGCCACGGCCGCACTGCACCCGGCGAGCACCCCGGCGGCGATCAGGCCGATCACGGTGACCCGGCGCAGGTCGGCCAGTTCCTGCTGCTGGCCGACCAGGTGCAGCCCACGGCTGCCGATCTCCTGGCCCGGTGCCGCCCCGACCAGCGCGGTCCGCACGACCTCGCCGTTCTCCGAGGTCGTCGGCACGACCACGTCGAGGCGCTCCGGCTTGACGTCCGCGGGCAACAGGGCCGGGTCGATGACGATCGTGCTGTAGGTGTCCTCTTCGGACTCGGGGAACGTATGCGCCGGGACGTTCCCGAGCTGCGTACCGGCCTTGTCGTAGTCCGTCGTCACGCGGTACGACGCCGGGTCGATCTTGGTGCTGCTGTAGATCGCGGGACCAGGCTGGCAGGAGCCGCCGATGTTCACCCGAAGCAGCTTCGTGGCGTCTTCGCAGGTCATCACGAAGGCCCGGTTCAGCGTCTGGGAGCGGGTCCCCACCTCGCCGGTGGACAGGTAGACCTGCCCGACCGCGACGGCCTTGTCGGCGATCCCGTTGCGGGCGAGGGAGGCGTTGGTCCCCTCCACGATCTGCTGCGAGTGGGTCGCGTCGGCCTCGGCGTAGAGGACGTTGTCCTTGAAGGTCCGCCCGCCGCCCGCCATCGACTCGAACGAGGGCAGCAGGGTGAGCGCCATCGAGCCGGTGAACACCGCGAGCACGACACCCGCCGTGGCCCGGTAGGCGCTCTTCGGGTCGTCACGGAGCCTTCGCCCGGCCAGCAGCGACGCCGGTTTGCGCCAGATGCGGACGAACGTGCCGCCCACCGCCGAGGTGACCCACGGTCCGATGATCGCGGCCGACGCGACCAGCAGGAACAGGCCGAACATCACCATCGGCAAGCTGGCGTCGTCCTGGGTGACCGCGAAGAGGAAGAAGGCACCCGACACGGGGACCGCGAGCAGACGCCACCAGTGCAGCGGCTTGCGAGCGTGCCCCGAGGCGGCGAACAGCGGCGTCTTCAGCACGCGGCGGATGCCGAGGACTCCGGCGAACACGACCAGCAGCGGGATCGCCACGGCGACCGCGATGGTCGAGCCGAGCGAAAGACTGAAGTCCGACGCGAGCCAGGTTCCGCCCGCCCAGGGGACGAACGTCGAGAGGCCCTGTAGCGCCGGTGCCACGAGGATGCCGAGCAAGGCGCCGACGACCGCGGACAACGCGGTCTCGGCGGCGACGATCTTCGTCACCTGCCCCGGGGTCGCGCCCGCCAGCCGCAGAGCCGCCATCCGCAGCTCACGCCGGGCCGCGGTGAGCCGGGCCGAAGACGCGACGAGCACCAGGCTCGGCACGAGCAGGACGATGACGCCGACCCACGCGAGCAGTTCGAGCATCGGATCGGGCTTGGCCTGCTTGTTGGGGAAGCCGTCCGCGGCCTGCGCCGACTCCGGCATCGACTCCGGGGTGTGGCCGACGACGGCGACCAGCTGCTCCGGATACATCAGCGAGTCCGGGCCGAGCGAGTCGACGAGTTTGCCGAACCGGTCCCCGAGCTGGGCCTGCGGCGTCGACTGGATCAGCTTCCCGAGCTCGGGCGAGACGATCGACTCGCCGGGGGCAGGCAGCTTCGGGATGCCCGGCGGCAGGCTGAGCATCGGCGAAGTGCCGGTCTGGGCGATGTCGACGCGGATGATCTCGCGGTCACCGGAGTAGTCCTTGTTCGCCGCCATCAGCAGCGGCGCCGGACGCTGGGCCTCCCCCGAAGTGGAGTAGTAGCTGTGGATGTCCTGCCAGATCGCCCGCTGCGAGCGGGCCTGCGTGGCACCCGGGAGGGAAGCCAGCAGGAGCACCAGACTGGTCGCGACGGCGACCCCGACCGCGGTGAGGATGGCCGACATGCGGGTCCGGCGGTCGACCCGGAGCACCCGCATGGCCAGCTGGAAGCTGTTCATCAGGCGGCCAACCTCGTCGCGATCAGGCCGTCGCGGATGGAGACGGTGCGCGGCATGGCTTCGGCGAGTTCACGGTCGTGGGTCACCACGATCACCGCGGCGCCGCTTTCGGCGGCGGCCGCGAGCAGCGCGTCCATGGTGGCGCGGCCGGTGCGGGTGTCGAGCGCGCCGGTCGGCTCGTCGGCGAAGATCACCTTCGGCCGGTGCGTCAGCGCCCGTGCGATCGCGACGCGCTGCGCCTCACCGCCGGAAAGCTCACCGGGGCGGCGCTTCTCCTTGCCCGCGAGGCCGAGCTTCGCCAGCCATTCGCGGCCGGCCTCGATGGATTCCTTGCGGCCCTTGCCACTCAGCAGCGACGGCAACGCGACGTTCTCCTCGGCGCTCAATTCGGCGACGAGCATCCCGGACTGGAACACGAAGCCGAACTCGGTGCGCCGCAGTTCGCTGCGCTTGCGCTCGTTGAGCTGGTCGACGCGCTGCCCGGCGAGGAAGATCTGCCCGGAGTCGGCGCGGAGAATCCCGGCGAGTACGTGCAGCAGGGAGGTCTTGCCGGAGCCGGAGGGCCCGACGATGGCGACCGCGTCACCCGCCTGGATGTCGATGTCGATCCCGGCCAGCGCGTACTGCGTGCCGTACCGCTTCACCAGCCCGCGGCCCGAAAGTACGGTGTTGTTATCGCGCCTTTCGTGATCGTGCTGCCAGGGCGCTGCTTCGGAATTCACGTTACCTCCCGCTAAAGGGCGCCCTGCCATCACGATCACGAGACCTGACGGTCGAAAGGGGCGCGACTTCAAGAGATCAAAAGACCTCGGTCAACTCAGCCGCGATCAGCTTCCCTTCGAACCGTGTCTGTCCACTTCGGGCAGACGGCCAGTGCTGATCACCTCCGCATCGGCCGATCGGCCGACCCGGGTCGGACCGGTCGGCCAAGGTGCGGACGGCGGCGGATCCTCTACCGTCACGGTGTGACAGCAGGTCCATCCCAGAACAAGTTCTACGCACGCGCGGGTTCGCTCGCGCGCCGCCTCGGCATGCCCACCGTCGTACTGCTGGCCGCGCTCGCGTTCGACCTGTTCTTCATCACCGACGCCGCGTTCGACGACACGGGCCCCCGCGGCATCGACCTACTGTTGTTCCCCGGCATCTTCGCGATGGTGTTCTGCGCGCTTTGGGCACAGAAACGGGCCGCCGTGGCCACTGTCGCGGCTTCGGTCGTGCTGGTGGCCTACACGCTGGTCGTCCGGTATTACGACATCCCGACCTACTCGAGCGTGCTCGCGCACTTGTCCATCACCGAGGTGGTGGCGGGAGTGGAGATCCTGTTCTACGCGGCGCGCCGGACGCGTCCTGGCGTCGCGGCCGCCGTGATCTCCGGTCTGGTGCTGGCCACCCTGACCGCGGTGTCCGGCCGCTACTACTACGGCGACAGCTCGAACGGCACCATGGCGCAGGCGATGCTGTTCGGCGGGATCCTGCTGGGTTGCACGCTGGTCTTCGCCATCCCCGGGCGCGACCGCACGGTGACCCCGAACCGTTACGAGAAGCTGCAGAAACTCAACAAGCTGGTGCTGGGCCAATGGCCGCTCATCGGCATGCTGGCCGTCGCGCTGATCCTGGAATTCAGCTTCACCTACACCAGCAGTGCGCACGGCCTGCCCATCCTGGTCTGTTCGATCGTCGCCGCGATCATCGCGGTCGCCGCGCCGCGCCGACCGGCCGACGCGATGGTCGCGCTCACCGCGGTCATGCTGCTTTCCGCGCTGGTGACGCCGTTCCTGCGCTTGAGGTACGACTACCCGACACCTGGCGGAGTGCCGGGAACGCAGGTCGTCGCGGGGATGGGCCTGGTCGTCACCCTGGTCCGCGCGGTCGGGCTGAGCAAGGCCGTGCCCCGGATCGCCGGACTGTCCGTGGTAGTCGCCCTGGCCTGCGTCCTCAACGCCAAACGGCCGACCCCCAACCTGACGACCGACCCGGACGACATCGCCGGTTTCGCCGTCATCGCGCTGCTACTGCTCGGCATCGCGGTGGCGGTCGGCCTGGCGCTGCGTTCGCGGGATTCGGAGCGCACTCAGGTCATCCAGTCGGCGATCAGCGACGCGCAGACGTCGGAGCGGATGGCGCTCGCGCGCGAACTGCACGACGTCGTCGCGCACCACGTCACCGGAATCGTCGTGCAGGCACAGGCGGCGAAGCTGATGGGCGAGAAGAACCCGCAGGTCGCGGTCGAGGCGATGGGCCGGATCGAGGACGCCGGGGTGGAGGCGCTCGCGGCGATGCGGCGGCTCGTGCGGAGCATGCGCGGCGACGCCCCGGCCGGGAGCAGCGAGTTCAGCGAGCAGGCCACCACCGATCTCGCCGCCGACCTGCGGACCCTGATCGAACGGTCGAACCACGGCGTGAAGACGTCGATGAAGCTCGAACTGCCGCCGAACGTGCCGCACGAGGTCGGGCGGTCGGCGTTGCGGCTGGTGCAGGAGTCGCTGACGAACGTCGGCAAGCACGCGTCCGGCGCGAAGGAGACGCTGGTCATCGCCGAGGTGTCCGGGTCGGAACTGCACCTCCAGGTGACCGATGACGGACGCGAGCCCCAGGGCCGTCCGGCCGGCGGGTCGGGCGGCTACGGTCTGATCGGGATGCGTGAACGTGTCGCCCTGCTGAACGGCCGGCTTTCCGCCGGGCGTGCGCCGGGCGGCGGGTGGCGTGTCGAAGCGTGGCTACCACTTGAAGGAGAAGAGTGATCCGGGTATTGATCGCCGACGACCAGGACATGGTGCGGATCGGCTTCCGGATGATCCTGGACAGCCACGACGACATCGAGGTGGTCGCCGACGTGGCGGACGGTGTCTCGGCGGTGGCGAAGGCGCGCGAACTGCGCCCGGACGTCTGTCTGCTGGACATCCGTATGCCCGGGATCGACGGGCTCGAAGTCACGAAGCAGCTGGCAGGGCCGGACGTCGCCGATCCGCTGAAGGTGGTGGTGGTCACGACCTTCGACCTCGACGAGTACGTGCACACCGCGCTGCGGAACGGCGCGAGCGGGTTTCTGTTGAAGGACGCCGGGCCCGCGCTGCTGATCGAGGCGGTGCGCGCGGCCGCACGCGGGGACGCGCTGGTCTCGCCGCAGATCACCGTCCGGCTGCTGAAGCATTTCGACGGCGGGACCGTGAAACGCGACGTCGTCCCGCCGTCGGAGCCGCTGACCGCGCGGGAGCTGGACGTGGTCAAGGCGGCCGCGAAAGGGCTGACGAACACCGAGATCGGGGCGGAGCTGTTCCTGTCGCTGTCGACGGTGAAAACGCATTTGGCGTCGGTGCAGGGCAAGGTGGGCGCGCGGAACCGGGTGGAGATCGCGGCCTGGGCGTGGCGGAGCGGTGTAGTGGACTGAGCGGCGCGAGGACCTTTGCTTTGAAGTCGCGCCTTTTGGCCGAAGGCCCCGGTATCTCGGCGGCAGGGCGCCCGATAAGGAGATAGTGCCGTTCACGCGCAGGCCGCGTCCTGGCGACGAGATAGCGGTCGGCGCGATAAATGGCACACGTAAGCTCCCTTCATGCAACGCCGTTTCCACGCTCCTGTCGTTCTCCCCGCCGACCCCGCCTGCTCGTTGCTGCGTGACGCCGTGGTCGACGTGGACGAGGCGGGGCGTATCACCCATGTCGGTCCCCTGTCCGGGGCTCCCGAAACGTCCGCTCCCGTGACCCGGTTGAGCGGTCTCCTCCTGCCAGGGCTGGTCAACGCGCACGCGCACAGCCCGATGACGCTGCTGCGCGGGATGGGCGGCGACCTGCCGCTGCTGCGGTGGCTGACCGAGATCATCTGGCCGACCGAGGCGAAGCTGAAGCCCGCCGACATCCGGACCGGCATGCTGCTGGGCTCGGTCGAGATGCTGCGGCACGGTGTCACGACCAGCGCGGAGATGTACTTCGAAAGCGAACAGCTCGCCGACGCGGTGCTCACCACCGGCGGCCGCGTGATCCTTGGCCCGCCGATCATGGAACTGCCGGGGATGGACTGGCGCGCGATGCTGAAGGGCATCGAACGCTGGATCGACACCGACGGTCTCCGGTTCGGCCCCGGCGAGCGGATCGAGGTCGGCTACGGGCCGCACTCGGCGTACATGCTGAACGTCGAAGCGCTGCGCGCGACCGCGGAATCGGCGGCCGAACGCGGCGCACTGGTGCAGATCCACGTGGCGGAGGCGGCGCTCGAAGACGTCAAGCAGCGCGAGGAGCACGGCTCGGTGCCCGCGCTGCTGGAGAAGGTCGGGATGCTGCGGGGCCGGACGCTGGCCGCGCACGCCATCCACCTGTCCGACGAGGACATCGCCCTGTTCGCCGCGCGCGGCGTCGGGATGGCGCACTGCCCCGGCTCGAACGCGAAGCTCGCTTCGGGCATCGCGCGGGTGACGGACCTTCGGAAGGCTGGCGTCGCCGTCGGGCTGGGCACGGACGGCCCGGCGTCGAACGACGACATCGACCTGTGGGAGGAGCTACAGCTCTCGGCGATGTTCGCGCGGCTCGCGACCGGCGAATCGACCGTGCTGACCGCCGCCGACGCCTTCCTGCTCGGCACTCGCGGCGGCGCGGACGCGCTGGGCCGGACCGACATCGGCGCGCTGGAAAACGGCCGGTGGGCGGACATGGTGCACGTCGACCTCGACGACCCGGCCTTCGCGGCAGGCGTCGACGTCCCGGACGAGCAGCTGCTCTCGAACCTCGTGTGGGCCGCGGGCTCGCGCCGGGTGCGCGACGTGTGGGTGGCGGGCGAGCAGGTCGTCGGCGACGGCGAATCCCTGCGCGTGGACCGCGCGAAGGTGCAGGCAGAAGTAGCCGAAACCTCGGCGAGGCTGCGCTCTTAACTCACCTACGCAGCCCCCCACCCGTCCCAGGGCAATGCCACTTACTTAGCAGCTGCCGGTCTGACTGTGATGGTGGTGTTGCTGATTGTAACGGGGTGTGGGGTAGCGTTCCGTTGTGGGTGTGACGCGTGATTTGCGGTCGATAGTCAGTGATCATG